>JAJZHH010000193.1 GCA_021804595.1 Pseudomonadota bacterium | reverse complement strand
TGGCCTGGTTCGCGGTGTTCGAGCGGCCGCAGCGCGTGCGCCGCGACGCATCGCGCACCGCGGGCGCGGCGCTCGAGCTGCAGGCCGACACCGACTTTGCGGCGTACGCGGCCGCATTCGAGTCAATCCGGCGCGCCATTTCAGACGGCGAGATCTACCAGGCCAATTACACCTTACGGCTGCGCGGTCGCTGCGCGCACGAGACGCGCGCCCTCTACGAGACGCTGCGCGAGGCGCAGCCGGCCGCCTATGGCGCCTGGCTCGATCTCGGCGGGCACCAGGTGCTGTCGCTGTCGCCCGAGCTGTTTTTCCGCCGCGACGGCGATCGGCTGACGACGCGGCCGATGAAGGGCACGCGCGCGCGCGGCCGCCACCCGGGCGAGGACCTCAAGCTGGCGCGCGAGCTGCGCGAGTCGGCCAAGGATCGAGCGGAAAACCTGATGATCGTCGATCTGCTGCGCAACGACCTGTCGCGGCTGGCGCGTCGCGGCGGCGTCACGGTGCCGCAGCGCTACGCGCTCGAGCGCCTGCCGACGGTGTGGCAGATGACGTCGACGGTCACCGCCGAAATCGCCCCCGACTGCGGGCTGTTCGAGATCTTCGGTGCGCTTTTCCCGTGCGGCTCGATCACCGGCGCGCCGAAAGTGAAGGCGATGGAATGGATCGCGCAGCTCGAGACTTCGCCGCGCGGCGTGTATTGCGGTGCGATCGGGCTGCTCAAGCCGGGGGGCGATGCGGTGTTCAACGTCGCCATCCGCACCGTGGTCGTCGACGGCGAGCGGCACGAAGCGATATGCGGGGTCGGCAGCGGCATCGTCTGGGACTCCACAGCGGATGATGAATACGCCGAAGCGCTGCTCAAGGGCAGCTTTCTGCGACGCGAGCCGTGGCCGCCGTTCGGCCTGATCGAAACCATGCGGCTGGAGCAGGGGGTGGTGCCGCGGCTGGCGCGGCACCTGGCGCGGCTCGAGGCCTCGGCGCGCTACTTCGGCTTTGCGCTCGACGTCGTCGGCTGGCGCGGCGCCGTCGAACACGCGGCGCGGCAGGCCGCGGCCGGCCTGCATCGGCTGCGGCTGTGCCTGCGCGCCGACGGCGAGTTGCACATCGACGTGCAGCCGTTCGTCGCCGACGCCGCCGACGTGCCGCGTCGCATCGTGCTGGACCCGATGCCGGTGCGGCGCGACGACCTGCGGCTGTTCCACAAGACGACCTTGCGCGAGCCCTACGAGGCCGCCGCCGCGCGTCACCCGGACGCGTTTGACGTGTTGTTGCGCAACGAGCAGGGCGAACTGACCGAATTCACCCGCGGCAACCTGGTGCTCGAGCTCGACGGCCGCCGCCTGACCCCGGCGCTCGATGGCGGCCTGCTCGACGGCTGCCTGCGCCGCGAATGGATCGAGCGCGGCGAGATCGTCGAAGCGCGCTTGACCGTCGACGAGCTGGCGCGGGCCACGCGCATCTGGTTCATCAACAGCCTGCGCGGCCCGCTGCTCGTCAGCTGGGAGCGCGGCGACCCGCGTTGAAGACGGCGGTGCGCGAGCTCAGGCGCTCCCGGTGGCCCACTGCAGCACCGCGATGAAGTGGCACACGGTGCCGGCGAGCACGAACAGGTGCCAGACGAAGTGCGCATACGGCACGCGTTCGTCGATGCTGAAAAAAATGACCCCCAGCGTGTACGCGGCGCCGCCGGCGAACAGCCAGGCCAGCCCCGAGGCCGGCAGCGCGTGCCACAGCGGAACGATCGCGATCAGCACGATCCAGCCCATCGCCAGGTAGAGCAGCGTCGACAGCCGCGGAAAGCGCGCCGGGCCCAGCGCCTTGAACAGCAGGCCCAGCGCGGCCATACCCCAGATCAGGCCCAACAGCGTCCAGCCCCACGCTCCGCGCAGCACGGTCAAGGTGAACGGCGTGTACGTGCCGGCGATGAACAGATAGATCGACGCGTGGTCGAGCCAGCGCAGCACCGCCTTGGCGCTGGGCCGCGAAATCGCGTGATACAGCGTCGAGCTCAGGTAGAGCAGCAGCGCGGTGGCGCCGAACAGCGCGGCACCGACGGTCGCGGCGGCGCCGTGCGCGTGCAGCAGCAGCACCGGCAGCGCGGCCGCGCTCAGCCCCAGGCCGACGCCGTGGCTGATGCTGTTGGCGATTTCCTCGCCGGGTGATTGCAGCGCGACGGCGCGCGTTTCGGTCATGGGGTCGGGCATTGCGGGCAGAAGGCTCGAGGACTCGAGAATATCCCATTATCGCGCTGCAGCATCGAGCGCGCGTGACGAGGCTGACGCGACCTTGCGCGACATACTGCCGGTATGCGCACGCGGCGTGCACGGCCATTGCGTCCGCTTGGGGGGACACTGCCTGGGCGCGCCCGTCGCGGGCGCGAATGGGAGAAATCCATGAGCGCAGCGGCTTGTGCGCGCGCCGCGTTGCTGCTGGCCGCGTTGGCGTTCACGCCGGGGGCATGGGCCGGCGACGGCGCGTTCTCGACTTCGAGCGACGCGGTGGTCGACCATGCCGACTGGATGTCGGCGCTGCGCGACGATACGCCGTTGCAGGACTTGTCGATACCGGGGACGCACGATTCGGCCACCGGCAACCTCGGCAGCTTCGCCACCGAGATC
>JAJZHH010000010.1:12564-41530 GCA_021804595.1 Pseudomonadota bacterium | reverse complement strand
GCGTCGAGAATCGGCTGCAGCGTGTCGCTGCGGTGGGCGCGGCGCACGCCGTGCGCCACCGCCAGCAGGTGCAGGTCGTGGTTGCCCAGCAGCGTCTGCGCGCTGGCGCCCAGCGCCATCAGCCGGCGCAGCACCGGCAACGATTGCGGTCCGCGGTTGACGGCGTCGCCGAGCACGATGATGCGGTCGCCCGCGGGGTCGAAGTGCAGCGCGTCGAGCAGGCGCGCCAGCGCGTCGTCGCAGCCCTGCAGGTCGCCGATCAGATAGGTTGCCATGGCTCCATAGAATAGCGGTCTGTCGCGCTGCGGTGCGGCGTAGCCCGGTCCATGCACGGACGACTCACCTACAGACAACGATGGCGCAACTCGATCCCGGAATCTTCAAGGCCTACGACATCCGCGGTGTCGTCGGCCGCAGCCTGACCGCGCAGGCGTGTACGCACATCGGCCGCGCGTTCGCGACGCTGGCGCGCCAGCGCGGACAGCACGCGGTGTGCATCAGCCGCGACGGCCGCGACTCGGGGCCGTCGCTGGCGCAGGCGCTGGCCGAGGGCTTGCGGGCCGGCGGCCTCGACGTCGTCGACCTGGGCATGAACGCGACGCCGATGCTGTACTACGCCTGCGCCACCGGCGACGTGCGCAGCGGCATCCAGATCACCGGCAGCCACAACCCGCCCGAGTACAACGGGCTGAAGATGGTGCTCGACGGCGACGCGCTGCACGGCGACGACATCGCCGCGCTGCTCGAGCTCACGCGCAGCGAGGTCTATGCGCAAGGCGCCGGGGCGCTGCGCCAGGCCAGCGTGGTCGAGGCCTATCTGCGGCGCATCGTCGACGACGTCAAGCTGGCGCGGCCGCTGAAGGTTGCGGTCGATTGCGGCAACGGCGTCGCCGGCGCGTTCGCGCCGCGGCTGCTGCGCATGCTCGGCTGCGAGGTGCTCGAGCTGTTCTGCGACGTCGACGGCAGCTTCCCGAACCACCATCCCGATCCGGCCGACCCGCACAACCTCGAGGACCTGCAACGCGCGTTGCGCGACACCGACGCCGAGCTTGGCCTGGCGTTCGACGGCGACGGCGATCGCCTGGGCGTCGTCACCAAGCACGGCGACGTGATCTGGCCCGACCGCCAGCTGATGCTGTACGCCGCCGACGTGCTGCGCCGCCATCCCGGCGCGCCGATCCTGTTCGACGTCAAGTGCACCGCGAACCTGGCGCCGTGGGTGCGCGAGCACGGCGGCGAGCCGATGATGTGGCGCACCGGGCACTCGCTGATCAAGGCGCGGATGAAGGAAGTCGGCGCGCCGCTGGCCGGCGAGATGAGCGGCCACATCTTTTTCAAGGATCGCTGGTACGGTTTCGACGACGCGCAGTACGGCGCCGCGCGTCTGCTCGAGCTGCTGGCGCGCGTGGCCGACCCGGAAGCCGAGCTGCGCGCCTTGCCTGATGCCGTGGCCACGCCGGAGCTCAAGTTGGCCACCGCCGACGGCGAGCAGTTCGCGCTGTGCGCGCGGCTGCAGCGCGAAGCGCGTTTCCCCGGCGCGCTGCAGGTGCACACCCTCGACGGCGTGCGCGCCGAGTACGCCGACGGCTTCGGCCTGGCGCGGCCGTCGAACACCACGCCCTGCGTGGTGCTGCGCTTCGAGGGCCACGACGCGGCCGCGGTGCAGCGCATCCAGGGCGAGTTCCGCGCCGCGCTGCACGGCCTCGACCCCAGCCTGCGGCTGCCGTTCTGAAGACCGCGACGGTGGGCTCGCAAGCCGGCGCGCCGCGGCGCGTGCTGCTGGTCAAGACCAGCTCGATGGGCGACGTGGTGCATGCGCTGCCGGTGGTCGCCGACCTCCACGCCGCGTTCGCCGGGGTCACGGTCGACTGGCTGGTCGAGGAAGCGTATGCGCCGCTGGTGCGTGCGCACCCCGGTGTCGACCGCGTCATCGAGCTGGCGCTGCGGCGCTGGCGTCGCAGCCCGTGCGCGGCGGCCACGCGCCAGCAATGGCGCGCGATGCTGGACCAGCTGCGCAGCGCGCGCTACGACGCGGTGATCGATCTGCAGGGTCTGCTCAAGAGCGCCGCGGTGGCACGGCTGGCGCGCGGCGAGCACGTCGGGCTGTCGTGGCGGTCGGCGCGCGAGCCGCTGGCACCCTTGTTCTACGCCCGCCGCATGCGCACGTCGCTGGGGCGCACCGAGGCCGCAGTGCCGCGCTGCCGCGCCCTGGCCGCGTGGGCGCTGCACTACACGCCGCAAGGCGCGCCGCGCTACGGGCTGCAGGTCGAAGCCGGCCATCCCGATTGGGTCGGCGAGGGCGCTTACGCGGTGCTGCTGAGCGCGACGGCCAAGCCGCGCAAGCTGTGGGACGAGGCGCACTGGATCGGGCTGGCCGAGGCGCTGCACGCACAGGGCCTGTGCAGCGTGTTCGCCTGGGGCAACGCGGCCGAGCGCGAGCGTGCCGAGCGGCTGCAGCAAGCGGTCGACGCGCGCTGCGGCGCCGGCGCCGCCTGCGTGGCGCCGCAGGCCTTCGCGCTCGACGCCTGGATGCGCGTGCTGCGCGCGGCGGCGCTGGTGGTCGGCGTCGATACCGGCCTGCTGTACCTGGGCGCGGCGGTGGGCACGCCGGCGGTGGCGATCCACGCCGGCTCGTCGCCGCACAGCGTCGAGTTCGAATCGGCGGCGCCGTGGCGCTGCCTGGGCGACGACGGCGCGCCGCCGTCGCTGGACGCGGTGCTCGCGGCGGTGCGCGACGTGCTCGCGACGGAGGCGCGATGACGCAGCGGCCGCCGAGCTGGGCGCTGTCGCTGTACACGCTGGCGTGGCGCATGCTGCTGCCGCTGGCGCTGCTGCGGCTGTGGTGGCGCGGTCGGCGCGAGCCGCTGTACCGCACCCGGCTTGGCGAGCGGCTCGGGCTGTACCGGGATGCGCCGGGCCGCGGCGACGACAGCGCGGCGCTGGTCTGGGTGCACGCGGTGTCGCTGGGCGAGACCCGCGCCGCAGCGCCCTTGCTCGATGCGCTGCGCCAGGCTCACCCCGGCATGCGCGTGCTGCTCACCCATATGACCGCCAGCGGGCGCGACGCCGGGCGCGGCCTGCTGCGCGACGGCGACCTGCAGCTGTGGCTGCCGTACGACCTGCCCGGGGCGCTGCGCCGCTTTCTGCGCCGCCATCGACCGACGCTGGGCGTGTTGATGGAAACCGAGATCTGGCCCAACCTGCTGGCCATCTGCGCCGAGCAACGCGTGCCGCTGCTGCTGGCCAACGCGCGGCTGTCGCCACGCAGCGCGGCGCGCTGGGCGCGCTGGCCGCGGCTGGCCGCGGCCGCGTTCGGCGCCATCACCAGCGCCGCGGCGCAGACCACCGACGACGCGGCGCGGCTGCGTGCGCTCGGCGTGCGCGACGCCATCGTCGCCGGCAACCTGAAGTTCGACCGTCCGAGCGATGCGCGGCTGCACGCGCTGGGGCGCGCCTGGCGCGCCGGCGCGGCGCGCCCGGTGGTGCTGCTGGCGTCGACGCGCGAGCAGCACGGCGTCGCCGAGGAAACGCTGCTGCTCGACGCGATGCCGCCGGCGCTGCGCGGGCGCGTGCTCGTCGTGCTGGTGCCGCGCCACCCGCCGCGGTTCGATGGCGTCGCGCACATCGCGCAGACGCACGGCTTGCGACTGCTGCGGCGCAGCGCGGGCGTGCCGCAGCCCGATACCGAACTGTGGCTCGGTGACAGCCTCGGCGAAATGGCCGCGTATTTCGCGATGGCCGACGCGGCCTTCGTCGGCGGCAGCTTGCTGCCGCTGGGCGGGCAGAACCTGATCGAAGCCTGTGCCGAGGGCTGCCCCGTGGTGATGGGGCCGCACATCTTCAATTTCGCGCAGGCCGCCGAGCAGGCCGCCGCGGCAGGCGCCTTGCGCCAGGTCGACGACGCCGCCGCGGTGTGGCGCGCGCTGCAGGACTGGCTCGACCAGCCCGAGCGGCGCGAAGCGGCGCAGCGCGCCGCGCTGTCATTCAGCGCCGCGCATCGCGGCGCGGCGGCCGCGCACGCCGCGTGGGTCGCGCGCCACCTGCCGCCGAGCTGAGGCTCAAGGAAGCGCAGGACCGGGCGCAGCCCGGCGCTGGCGGGCAATCAATACGTCGGTACGCCCGGGTCGATCTCGCGCGACCACGCGGTGATGCCGCCTTGCAGGTTGTAGACCTGCGCGAAGCCGTTCTGCGCCAGGAAGTTCGCCACCTGCATGCTGCGGCCGCCGCTGCGGCACATCACCAGCACCTTGCGGTCGCGCGCGATTTCACCGCTGCGCAGCGGAATCGTCGCCATCGGAATCGCGCTGCAGCAAAACGCCGGGTGGCGGATCGACGCACGCTCGAGCTCCCAGGGCTCGCGCACGTCGACGATCTGCCACTGCGCGATTTGATCGGGACGGTTGTCGAGCATGTCGGCCAATTCGGCGACGGTGAGCTGTTCGATCATCGTTCGATCCCTCAGAAGCGGAAACGCGGCGTCTCGGCGAAGCCGTGCAGGCGCGGGGCGACGGTGTCGAACAGGTCGACCACCTTGCTGTCGCTGGCGCCGATGCGCGTCAGTCGCTGCGCGCGCATCATCGGTGCGTCGCCGACGATCGCGCACAGGCGACCGCCGACCTTCAGGCGCGCCACCAGCGCGTCGGGGATCTGCGCGACCGAGCCCGACAGCAGGATCGCGTCGAACTCGCCGCCGGGGAGCTCGCGCGACGCGTCCAGGCAGCGCACCGTGGCGTTGAGCACGCCGGCGTGGCGCAGCCGCGCCTGCGCCGCTTCGGCCAGTTCCGGGTGGATCTCGACCGTCGTCACCTGCGCGGCGCTGTGGCCGAGCAGCGCGGCGACGAAGCCGCTGCCGGTGCCGATCTCGAGCACCGACTCGTGCTTGCGCAGTGCGAGTTCCTGCAGCAGACGGGCCTCGACCCTGGGCGCCAGCATCAATTCGCCGCAGGGCAGCGGAATCTCCATGTCGGTGAACGCCAGGTTGCGGTACGCGGCCGGCACGAAGTCCTCGCGCCTGACCGCGCCAAGCAGGTCGAGAACGTCGGGCGCGAGCACGTCCCACGGACGCACTTGCTGCTCGATCATGTTGAAGCGGGCTTGTTCGAAATCCATGTCTGTACGCGAGGCGATCGAAAGGCCCCGATTCTAGCGACTGGGCGCGACGCCTCGCGGCCGATGCACGCGTTCTTGCGTCAGATCGAAAAGCGGAGGTAACCCGACGTAACCTGCGCTCGGCCGCTATCAAGAACGATTATCATTCATCGCGACCCATCACTACGGAAACTTCGATGAATTCCCGTCCGGGCGCCGCGCTGGCCGCGTCGCTGCCGCCGGCGACGCGCTGGCGCACTTTCCTCGCCGTGCTCGGCCCCGGCCTTGTCGTGATGCTCGCCGACACCGACGTCGGCAGCGTGCTGACGGCCGCGCAAAGCGGCGCGCAATGGGGTTACCGGCTGCTCGCGCTGCAACTGGCGCTGGTGCCGATCCTGTTCGTCGTGCAGGAACTGACCGTGCGGCTGGGCATCTTCACCGGCAAGGGGCATGGCGAACTGATCCGCGAGTGCTTCGGCGCCGGATGGGCGTGGGTCTCGGTCGCTGGCCTGGCGGTGGCCACGGTCGGGGCGCTGCTGACCGAGTTTTCCGGCGTGGCCGGGGTGGCCGAGCTGTTCGGCATCGGGCGCGGCGTCAGCCTGAGTCTGGCCGCCGGCTTCCTGCTGCTGATCGTGTGGACCGGCAGCTATCGCCGCGTCGAGCGCGTCGCCATCGCGCTGGGCCTGTTCGAGCTGGTGTTCATCGGCGTGGCGCTGCGCGCCCCGGTGCACGGACAGGCGCTGTGGCACGGGCTGTTCGACGTGCCGCTGCACGACCACGGCTACTGGTATCTGGTCGCGGCCAACATCGGCGCGGTGATCATGCCGTGGATGGTCTTCTACCAGCAGTCGGCGGTGGCCGACAAGGGGCTGCAGCCGCAGCAGTATGCGGCGGCGCGCTGGGACACCGCGCTGGGCGCGCTGCTGACCCAGGTCGTGATGGCCGCGGTGCTGATCGTCGCCGCGTCGACGCTGTGGGCCGGCCATCGCAGCCCGCCGCTGAACACCGTCGGCCAGGTCGCGCAGGCGCTGACGCCGTTCCTCGGCCCGCTGCTCGGGCACACGCTGTTCGGCCTCGGGCTGCTCGGCGCAGCGATGGTCGCGGCGATCGTCGTCGCGCTGGCCGCGGCCTGGGGCTTCGGCGAAGTCACCGGCTACAAGCACTCGCTCGAGCACCATCCGCTGGAGGCGCCGTGGTTCTACATCGTGTTCAGCGTCGGCGTGACCGGTGGCGCGCTGATCGTCGCGCTGGTCCCCGACCTGGTCGCGTTGTCGGTCGGCGTCGAAGTGATGAACGCGCTGCTGCTGCCGCTGGTGCTCGGCTTTCTCGTCGCGTTGGCGCTGAAGGCGCTGCCGCGCGAGCACCGGCCGCGCGGCGTCTACCTCGGCGTCGTGCTGGCAGTGGTCATCGCCACGTCGGCGCTGGGCGTGTACGGCGGCGTCAGCGGTCTGTTCGGCGGCTGACGGCGCCGGCGCAGCGCGCCGCGGCGGACTTTCAGCTGCGGCGGAACACGAGGTCGCGCACGCCGTGACCCAGCCGCAGGCCGCGCGCCTCGAACTTGCTCAACGGGCGGCTCGGCGGGCGCGGCGCGTAGGCGGCTGCGGTGTTTTGCAGCAGCGGGCAGGCGCCGAGCACTTCGAGCATCTGCTCTGCGTACGGCTCCCAGTCGGTCGCGCAGTGCAGCACGCCGCCGGGCTCGAGCCGGCTGGCGACGAGTTCGACCAGCGCCGGCTGCACCAGCCGGCGCTTGTGGTGGCGCTTCTTGTGCCACGGATCGGGAAAGAACACGTGCACCGCGGCCAGCGACTGCGGCGCGACCATGTCGCGCAGCACCTCGACGGCGTCGTGCTGCACGATGCGCACATTGCCCAGCGCGGCCTGCTCGACGCGCAGCAGCAGCGCGCCGACGCCCGGCGTATGCACCTCGACCGCGATGAAGTCGCGCTCGGGAGCGGCCGCGGCGATCTGCGCGGTGGCTTCGCCCATGCCGAAGCCGATCTCGAGCACGCGTGGCGCGCGGCGACCGAAGGTGGCGTCCCAATCGAAACCCTGGACGCCTTGCGCCGCGTAGGGAACGATCAATCGCGGGCCGAGTTCGGCCAGCGCGCGGCTCTGGCCGGTGGTCGTGCGGCCGGTACGCAGCACGAAGCTGCGCACGCCACGGCGCGGCGCGGTGGTTTCGCGGTCTGACATCGGGAGGGGGAGCTGCGAGCGGAAACTGGAGCGGGTGAAGGGAATCGAACCCTCGTATGAAGCTTGGGAAGCTGCCGTTCTACCATTGAACTACACCCGCGCTGGCGCCGAAGTGTACATCACCGGCGCCGCGGTTGCGGTGCTGCGCTATGCTGGGCCGATGGTGAACGCACCGCACTCTGCGCCGGGTATGGCGAGCTCCGCCGTGCCGCGTCGTGTCGGCCTGGCGCCGCTGAGCTGCGCCGAGACGCGGCTGCTGCTGCTGGGCAGTTTCCCCAGCGTTGCGTCGCTGAGCGCCGCCCAGTATTACGCGCACCCGCGCAACCAGTTCTGGGCCCTGCTCGGCGCCTTGTTCGAGCTCGATCTGCCGGCGATGCCGTATGGGGCGCGAGTTGACGCGGTGCTGCACCGCGGTGTCGGCATCTGGGACGTCTACGCCGCATGCCGGCGCGAAGGCAGCCTCGACGCGTCGATCACCGCCGGCGAGCCCAACGACCTCGCCGGTCTGGTGGCCACGTTGCCGCGGCTGCGCGGCATCGCGCACAACGGCGGCGCTTCGGCGCGCTTCCTGGCACGCAGCCGCGGCCTCGCGGCCCAGGTCTGGCGGCTGCCGTCGAGCAGCCCGGCCAACGCTTCATGGAGTTTCGCGCGCAAGCTCGCAGCCTGGCGCGAAGCGTTCGTGAGTTGCGGGCTGATCGTGCGCTGAGGCGCGGCACCGGCCCTACACTGCGCGCATGCACGGCCACCGCACGTCCTCCACCTCGTCGCTACGCGGCGGCGCACTCGATTGGCGTGAATTGTTGCGCTGGCTGCACGACGACGGCCTGATCGACGATGCGGCCTTGAGCCAGGGGCTGGACCGCTGCGCGCACGCCGCCGAGGGACGCCACGCGCTGGAGAAGATCGCGCTGGCGGGGCTGCCGCAGCGCGACGGCGGCAGCCTCGAGCTCGACGCGCTCAGCGCCTGGCTGGCGCGCCGTGCCGGGCTGCCGCTGTTGCGCATCGACCCGTTGAAGGTCGAGATCGGTCGCATCGGCGACCTGTTCTCGCTCAGTTATGCGCAGCGCCATCGCATCCTGCCGGTGGCGGCCGACGCGGTCAGCGTGACCGTGGCCACCGCCGAGCCGTTCGCGCTGGGCTGGGTCGCCGAGCTTGAGCGCATGCTGCGGCGGAACATCGTCGTCGTCGTCGCCAACCCGGTCGACATCGCGCGCTATACGGTCGAGTTCTTCAACCTGGCGCGCTCGGTGCGCCAGGCGCAAAAGCGCGGCGCGCAAGGTGCGGCGGCCAACCAGTTCGAGCAGCTCGTCGAGCTCGGCCGCAGCGGGCGCGCGCTCGACGCCAACGACGCCGGCGTCGTGCAGGTCGTCGACTGGCTGTGGCAGTACGCGTTCGAGCAGCGCGCGTCGGACATCCACCTCGAGCCGCGGCGCGAGCTCGGCGTGATCCGGCTGCGCATCGACGGGCTGTTGCATACCGTGTACCAGGTGCCGTCGGCGGTGCTCGGCGCGATGACCAGCCGCATCAAGCTGCTCGGGCGCATGGACGTGGTCGAGCGGCGCCGTCCGCAGGACGGGCGCATCAAGACGCGCCGCCCCAGCGGCGACGAGATCGAGTTGCGGCTGTCGACGCTGCCGACCGCGTTCGGCGAGAAGCTGGTGATGCGCATCTTCGACCCTGACGTCGTGCTGCGCGACACCGCAGCACTGGGCTTCCCGGCCGCCGAGGCGGAGTTGTGGCGCGAACTCACGCAGCGTGCGCACGGCATCGTGCTGGTCACCGGGCCGACCGGCAGCGGCAAGACGACGACGCTGTACTCGACGCTCAAGCGCGTCGCCACCGACGAGGTCAACGTCTGCACGGTCGAGGACCCGATCGAGATGGTCGAGCCGGCGTTCAACCAGATGCAGGTGCAGGCCGGCCTCGAGCTCGGCTTCGCGGAAGGGCTGCGTGCGCTGATGCGGCAGGACCCCGACATCATCATGGTCGGCGAAATCCGCGACCGCGACACCGCCGAAATGGCGGTGCAGGCGGCGCTGACCGGCCACCTGGTGCTGTCGACGCTGCACACCAACGACGCCGCCGGCAGCGTCACCCGGCTGCTCGAGCTCGGCGTGGCGCCCTACCTGATTTCGGCCACGCTGCTGGGCGTGCTCGCGCAGCGGCTGGTGCGGGTGTTGTGCCCGCACTGCAAGCAGCGCGACGCCGGGTTCGACGAGCGCCTGTTCGAGCAGGCGGTGGCGCCGTGGAAGCCGAACGCGAAGGTTTCTGCTTACCGTGCGGTGGGCTGCGCCGAATGCCGCAACACCGGCTATCTCGGGCGCACCGGGCTGTATGAGCTGCTCACGGTCAGCGCGCCGATGCGCCAGTTGCTCAGCGCCGGCGCCGACGTCGAGCGGCTGCGGCAGCAGGCGCTGAAGGACGGCATGCGGCCGCTGCGGCTGGCCGGCGCGCTGAAAGTCGCCGACGGCACGACGACGCTCGACGAAGTGCTGCGCGCGACGCCGGCAACGCAAGGTTGACGTCCGATGCGAGCCCAGCGATGACCCCGGCCGACGCCCTGTGGCGCGGCTCGCAGCACGCCGAGCTGACACTGCGCGGCGACTGGACCGTGCACGGGCTGGCGCAGCCGCCGGCGCTGGACGCGCCCGAGGGCTGCGAGCGCCTGCAGCTGCGGGCCGACGCCGACTGGTCGCTCGACAGTGCCGGCGCCTGCCGGCTCGCGGCGGCGCTGCGCGACTGGCGCGCGCGCGGCGTCGAGCTGCAGCTGGAGCTGCCGCAGCCAGCGCGCGCGCTGCTCGAGCTGGTCGAGCAGCGTGCGCTGGCGCTGCCGCCGGCGGCGCGCGCCGAGCACACCGGCGTGCTCGGCGACATCGGGCGTGGCAGCTGCGCGGCGCTGGATGCGGCGACGGCGTTTCTCGGCATGCTCGGCGAGCTGGCCTGGCGCGGCGCGCCGCAGCTGCTGCGCCCGCAACGCATCCGCTGGCGCGAAGTGATCGCCGAGATCGAGGCCGCCGGGCTGCGCGCGATGGGCATCGTCGCGCTGCTGTCCTTCCTGATCGGCATGGTGATGGCGTACCAGGGCGGCGCCACACTGGCCACCTACGGCGCCAACATCCTGATCGTCAACCTGGTGGCGATCATCACGCTGCGCGAAATGGGCCCGCTGCTGTGCGCGATCCTGGTTGCCGGGCGTACCGGCTCGTCGTACGCGGCGCAGCTCGGCACGATGCGCATGACCGAGGAAATCGACGCGCTGCGCGCGCTGGCGCTGTCGCCGTTCGACCTGCTGGTGCTGCCCAAGGTGATTGCGCTGGTCGTCGCGATGCCCTTGCTGTCGCTGCTGGCCGACGCCATGGGGCTGCTCGGCGGGGCGCTGGTCGCCGCGGTCGGCTACGGCGTGCCGTGGCACGCCTACGTGTCGCGGATCCCGCAGGTGGTCGGCGTGCAGACGCTGCTGCTGGGTCTGCTCAAGGCGCCGGTGTTCGCGGTCGTCATCGCGCTGGTCGGCTGCCTGCAGGGGCTGCGCGTGCGCGGCGGCACGGCGGCGGTCGGGCGTGCGACGACGGCCAGCGTGGTGCAGGCCATCTTTCTCGTCATCGTGTTCGACGCCGCGTTCTCGGTGCTCTACAACATGCTCGGGCTATGAACGCCGCGGCTGTCGGCTCGCCCCTGGTGCTGCAGGCGCGCGGCATCGTCAACCGCTTCGGCAGCCAGAGCGTGCACGAAGCGCTGGACCTGGACCTGCCGCGCGGACGCATCACGGCGCTGGTCGGCGCCTCGGGCAGCGGCAAGACCGTGCTGCTGCGCACGCTGATCATGCTGCGGCCGCCGCAAGCCGGCAGTCTGAGCCTGTTCGGCGAGGACGCGCTGGCCGCCGGCGAGGGCGCGCGCGCCGGTTTGCGCCGCCGCATCGGCGTGCTGTTCCAGGGCGGCGCGCTGTTCACCGGCTTGACCGTGCTGGAAAACGTGATGCTGCCGCTGCGCGAGCACGGCGCCTTGCCGGCATCGTTGCGCGAGGAGGTCGCGATGCTCAAGCTCGGACTGGCCGGGTTGCCGGCCGACGCGGCGCGCAAATACCCGGCCGAGCTGTCCGGCGGCATGGTCAAGCGCGCGGCGCTGGCGCGCGCGCTCGCGCTCGACCCGGAGTTGCTGGTGCTCGACGAGCCGACCTCGGGGCTCGATCCGGTCGGCGCGGCGGCGTTCGACGCGCTGGTGCGCGAGCTTTGCACGCTGCTCGGCCTGACCGTGCTGCAGGTCACGCACGACCTCGACTCGATCTGGCACGGCAGCGACCAGGTCGCCTTCCTCGCGCGTCGACGGGTGCTGGCTGTCGGCAGCGCGGCCGAGCTGGCCCGGCGCGACGAGCCCGAACTCGTCGCGTATTTCCGCAGCCCGCGCGCGCTGGCCTACGCCGAGCGCAGCTGAGCGCGGCCGCCGCCGTTCAGAAGCGCACGAATTCGCCGTCGCCCGCCGCGGCCGCATGGGGCGCGGCGGACGCCGTCGCGGTGACGGGAGCGAGCGCGGCGCGGGCGGCGGGCGCTGGCGGGTCGAACGCAGGCGTCATGTTGGCCCCGCTCGCCTGCGTCGCATCGCGCAAGCGGAACTGTTCGACGATGTGCTGCAGCGCGATGGCCTGACGGTTCATGTCGTCGGCGGTTTCGGCCAGTTGCTGCGACGCCGCGGCGTTGTGCTGCGTGGTCGCGTTGACGTGGGCCACGGCCTGATTGATCTGCTCGATGCCGGTGGCCTGCTCGTCGCTGGCGTGGTGGATGCCGTCGACGAGCTCGGCCGTTTCGGCGATCTTCGGCACCATGTCGTGCAGCATCTGGCCGGTGGCCGCGGCCTGCTTGACCGAGGTTTGCGCCAGCTCGCCGATCTGCTTGGCCGCGGCCTGCGCACGCTCGGCGAGCTTGCGCACTTCGGCCGCGACGACGGCGAAGCCCTTGCCATGCTCGCCGGCGCGCGCCGCCTCGATCGCCGCGTTCAGCGCCAGCATATTGGTCTGGTAGGCCATGTCGTCGACCACCGAGACGCGCTCGGCGATGGCTTGCATGTCGGCCACCGTCTGCTGCACCGCGCGGCCGCCCTGGTCGGCCTGCGCCGAGGCCTGCTGCGCGAGCTCGGCGGTCTGCTGCGCGCGCAGCGCGTTGTGCTTGACCGACGCGCTCGACTGCTCGAGCGTGGCCGAGGTCTGTTCGATCGCCGCGGCCTGCTGCGACGAGCCCTGCGACAGTTGGCCCGATGCGCTGGCCACCTGGCGCGACGCGGCCAGGATCGCGTCGACCGCGGTGCGGATCTGCGCCAGCGAGCCGACCAGACGCTCGACCATCGCCTGCATCGCCTGCAGCAGCTGGCCGGATTCGTCGTGGTAGACGTCGTCGACACCGACCGTCAGGTCGCCCTCGGCGACGCGCTGCGCGACGTGCACGGCGCGCGCCAGCGGCTGGGTGATCGAGCGCGTGATCAGCACGCCGATGACGACGGCCAGGCCGATGCCGCCCAGCGACGCGATCAGCGACGAGACGATGGTGCTCGAGTAGGCCGCGTCGGCGGCGTTGCTCGCGGTGCCGAACTCCTTGACGATGGTCTCGCGCATGGCCGTCAGCGTCGTGCGCAGCGCGGCCTCGGCTGGCAGCACTTGGGTGCGCCGGGCGCTGAACGCGTCACCGCCGCCGCTGAGCGCGGCCATGCAGGCGTCGACGCCATGGCTGAGCTGGTCGAGCTGCTGCAGCGCGGTGGCGGCGGCGCTTTGCGCCTGCGGCTGGTGCACCAGCTGCTGCAGCGCGGTCAGCTTGCTGCGCATCGCGCCGAGGTCGGCGTGCAGCGCGTGCGTCGCGGTGTCGCGCGCGCCGCTGTCGGCGCTGGTCAGCGCGGCGTTGAGTTCGCCCGACTCGCGGTCGATGCCCGCCTGCACCTCGTAGATCGAACGCACCGCGGGCCAGGCCTGGCGCGTGGCCAGGTCGGTCGCGCGTTTCATCGCGCCGACGCCGTGATAGGTGACGGCGCCGAGCACGAGGATGATCGCGGCGGCACCGACGATGGTCATGCTCAGGCGCGGACCGATGCGCAGGTGGCGGAACACGGAACGGGTTGCGTGCAGGCTCATGGGCGTGCCTCGGTCGGTGGACACGGCGCCTTGCCTGGGGCGCCGCGGTGGGCTGCGGTCGTGGTCGCCATGGGTGTCAAGTTCCCTGGCGCCGGGTTTTGAGTACCCGCGCAGTGTAGTCAGCTTCACGCCGCCGGAGTCTGATGTCGGGCAAATGCAAGCGCTTCCGCGACGGTCGATCTTGCGTGCAAAGCGCGTCGGAGAATAATGAAGGGCATAAGCGACGAACCAGTCGCACAAGCAAACGGAGACTCCATGAAGAATCTGCGCATCGGTACTCGCCTCGGCCTCTCGTTCGGGCTGCTGCTGCTGCTGCTGGTGTTGATCGCCGCGCTCGGCGGATGGCAGGCGCGGCAGCAATCGGCCGCGGTCGGCGACCTTGTGAACACGCAGGTGCGCGCCGAGCGCATGGTGCAGGGCATCCGCAACAATTTCCAGAACACGACGCAGATCTTCCTGCAGATGTTGCTGGCGCAGCAATACGATCCGAAGCAGATGGCGCGGGTCGCCGACAACCGCAAGGCGACCAACGTCGCGCTGGATACCCTGCGCGGCATGGCGCTTGATCCGGCCGCGCGCGCGCAGGTCGACCGCATCGAGCAGACCATCCGCAGCAACCGCGCCAGCCTCAAGCAGATCACCTCGATCATGCAGCAGGGCAATTTCGGCTATGCCGCGACCGAATACCAGCAGAGCACGACGGCCAGCAGCCGCGCGCTCGACGCGGCGATCGGCGAGCTGCTGCACGTGCAGGCGCGAATCACCGACGAGACCTACGCCTCGACCCGCACGCAGGCACAGCGCGCGCTGCAGCTCGACGTCACCGCCAGCGTGCTGGCGCTGGTGCTGGCGATCGCGATGGCGTGGTGGATCGCGCGCAGCATCGCCGCGCCGTTGCGCGAGGCGGTCGGCGTCGCGCGCCGTGTCGCCGACGGTGACCTGAGCCTGCGCGTGGCCGCGCGCAGCCGCGACGAGACCGGGCAGCTGCTCGGCGCGCTGGCCGAGATGGTCGCCAGGCTGGCCGCGGCGCTGCAGCAGGTGCGCGGCGCCGCCGACGGCATCGCGGCGGCGTCGTCGCAGATCTCGGCGACGTCGAACAGCCTGTCGCAGGCGACCTCGCAGCAGGCCTCGTCGGTCGAGCAGACTTCGGCCACCGTCGAGCAGGCGACCAAGTCGATCGAGCAGACCGCCACCCACGCGCGGCAGACCGAGACCATCGCCAACGAGGCGGCCAACGAGGCGCGCAGCGTCGGCGATGCGGTGCGCGAGGCGGTCGATGCGATGCGCACGATCGCCGAGCGCATCGCGGTGATCGACGAGATCGCCTATCAGACCAATATGCTGGCGCTGAACGCGGCCATCGAGGCCGCGCGCGCCGGCGAGCACGGCAAGGGCTTCGCCGTGGTTGCGGCCGAAGTGCGCAAGCTCGCCGAGCGCAGCCAGGTCGCCGCGACCGAAATCGGCGAACTCGCGCGCAATACCGTCAAGCAGGCCGAGACCGGCGGCGAACTGATCGCCCACCTGGTGCCGCAGATCGGCCGCACTTCGGACCTGATGCAGGAAATCAACGCCGCGTCGGCCGAGCAATCCGACGGCATGCAGCACATCAACGACTCGATTGCCAGCCTCAACGGGCTGACGCAGCATAATGCGGCTGCGTCCGAGCAGCTCGCGGCGACCGCCAGCGAAATGAGCGGGCAGGCGGCGAGGCTGCAGCAGCTCGTCGCCCAGTTCCGCGTCGACGCCGCCGACGCCCGTTCCGCGGCGGCGTGATGCCGCCGTTCAACCTTCGTCCGCAGGAGATCCGCACCATGGCTCAGACCGACATCGTTCCCGCCGCGCGCGCGCAGGTTCTCGCCGCCGAACGCCCTGCGGTCGACGGGCAGTACCTGACGTTTTCGCTGCAGGGCGAAATTTTCGGCCTCGAAATCCTGCGCGTGCGCGAAATCATCGGTTACACGCAGCCGACCGAAATTCCGCTGATGCCGGCCTTCGTCCACGGCGTGATCAATCTGCGCGGCAGCGTCGTGCCGGTGATCGACCTGGCGCAGCGCCTCGGCCGCGGCGCCACCGAGCTGAAGGCGCGCACCTGCATCGTCATCGTCGAGGTCGACGCTGCCGATGCGGCGCAACCGATGGGCATCCTGGTCGACGCGGTCGACGCGGTGCTCGACATCGGCGCCGACGCGATCGAGCCGGCGCCGGCCTTCGGCAGCGGCCTGCGCGCGCAGTTCATCCGCGGCATGGCGCGACGCGAACAGGGCTTCATCGTGCTGCTCGACGTCGGCCGCGTGTTCGCGCTCGACGAGCTGGCCGCGCTGGCGCGCGGAGTCGAGACCGCCGAAGCCCAGGCCTGAGCGCGGCGTGCGCGGTGGCGCCAGGTCGCCGCGCACGGCGCGTTGATGCGGTGTCAGCGTGCGGAGCGCGCGTGCTCGACGAGCCTGCGTTGCCGTATGCTGGGGGTGCGCGCGCCCCGTCCGGGCGCGGACACCGGTGCTGCTTGTCGTCATGGAATCCAGGGTCAACTACACCGCGGTCGGAGCCTTCGTCGTGCTGCTGGGGCTTGCGCTGGCCGGCGCGATCTGGTGGCTGGCGCAGGCGCACCAGCATGGCGACAGCGAACGCTTCCTGATTTACGCAACCGACAACGTCAACGGCCTGCGCACGTCGAGCGACGTGCTCTACCGCGGCGTTCGCGTCGGCCGCGTCGAGTCGATCTCGATCGATCCGCACAATCCAGCACTGGTTCGCATCGAAGTCGACCTCGAGCGCGGCGTCCCGGTGCGTGCCGACACCGTCGCCCAACTCAGCCCGCAGGGCGTCACCGGACTGTCGGTGATCAATCTCACCGGCGGTCATTCGCCGCTGCCGCTGCGTGCGAAGCCGGGCCAGTCCGAGCCGGTGATCTCCTACGCCCCGTCGGTGTTTTCGCGGCTCGAGGGCGGGCTCGACACCGTCACGGTGACGCTGAACCGCATCAGTTCGCGCCTCGACACCTTGCTCAGCCCGGCCAACCTGCGTGCCGTGGCCGGCACGCTGCAGCACGTCGATCAAATCAGCGCCACGCTGGCCGCACACCGCGACGACCTGGGCGCGACGCTGGCGCAACTGCGCCAGGCCAGCGCGCAACTGGTCTCGCTGGGCGCGCACGGCGAGCAACTGTCGGTGCAGGGAAGCGCCTTGCTGGCCCAGCTCGACGTCGACGCTCGCCAGCTGCAGCACACGCTCGACGCGGTCGACGCCGCGGCCGCCCGATGGCGCGACGCCGGCACCGGGGCAACGCGGCTGGCGCGCAGCGGCAACCGCGCGCTGGATCGGCTGCAGCAGCGCACGCTGCCCGGGGTCGACCGCCTCGGCGACCGCCTCGGCCAGCTCAGCGCGCAGCTCACCGAACTGGTGCGCAGCCTGCGCGCGAATCCGGCGCAATTGCTCTACGGGGCGCCGCCGCCACCTCCCGGTCCCGGAGAATCGCGATGAGACGTGCCGTGTTCGTTCTTGGGCTGCTGCTCGCCGGCTGCGCCCAGCCGCAGTTGCGCGCCGTTGCCGAGCACAGTTATCGACTGCACGGCATCGAGTCGCAACAGCCGGCGCCGGGCGTCGCGCCGGTGGTGCTCAGCGTGCTGCCGGTCGACGCGGCGCCGGGGCTCGACGGCGCCGCGATGCTGTACAGCCCGGCGCCCGGGCAACTGCTGCCGTATCGCGACAGCGGTTGGCTGGCGCCGCCGCCGGCGCTGGTGCGCGCAGCGTTGGCGCAGACCCTGGCGCGTCAGCCCTGGGTCGCCGCGGTCGAGCAGGACGTCGCGCTGGCACCGGCGCCATGGCTGTTGCATTGCGAGCTGACGCGGCTCGAACACGACGCCGCGCCGTTGCCCGGCAGCGTGCGCCTGGGGCTGCGCTGCGAACTCGTCGGCGAACCCGAAGGCCGCATCGCCGCGCACTGGCGCAGCGACCTCAGTCGGCCGCTGCAGGTCGGCGACGCCGCGCATTACGCGGCGGCGGCGCAGCAACTGCTCGACGATGCATTGCGCGACGTGCTGCGCCAGGTGGCCGCCGCGCTGCAAGCGCGCGCGCCGGCGCCGAAGGCGTCCTAGCCGTGTGAAGACGACCGGCGTATCGGTGCCGTGCGTGGCCGTGGCGGCGTCATGCTCAGCTGCGCTCGCTCAACGCTCGGCGATCAGCGCCAGCAGCGCGTCGCCGTAGCGCTCGAGCTTCTTGTCGCCGACGCCGGAAATCTCGCGCAGCGCATCGAGGCTGCGCGGGCGCGCCTGCGCGATCGCCTGCAGCGTCGCGTCGGGGAACACGACGTAGGCCGGCACCGCGTGCGCGCGTGCGGTGTCGCCGCGCCAGCTGCGCAAGGCCTCGAACAGTGCCTGCGCGTCGCCGTCGAGCGCGCTGGCGGCGGCCGCCGGCGCACGTCGGCGGCGTGCCGCGCGCGGATCGAGCTTCTTCAGCGCGATGCGCTTGTGACCGCGCAGCACGTCGCGGCTGCCGTCGGTGAGGTGCAGCACGTTGAAATGCGTCGCGTCGACCGCGATCAGATGCTGCGCGGCGAGCTGGCGCAGCAGCGAGCGCCAGTCCTGCTCGCCGAGGTCGGCGCCGATGCCGAAGGTGCTCAGCCGCTCATGTCCGAAGCGCTGCACCTTGTCGGTGACCTTGCCGCGCAGCACGTCGATGATGTGGGTCGCGGCGAAACTGGTGCCGCTGGCCTGGCGGCAGCGGTAAACCGCCGACAGCAGCTTCTGCGCCGCTTCGGTGGCGTCGACCAGCTCGGGCGGCTGCAGGCAGTTGTCGCAATTGCCGCAGGGTTCGGCGGCTTCGCCGAAATACGCCAGCAGGCGCACGCGGCGGCAGTCGGCGGCTTCGGCCAGCGCGAGCATCGAGTCGAGCTTGGCGCCGGCCAGGCGCTTGTACGCCTCGTCGGCGTCGGACAGCTCGATCAGGCGGCGCTGCTGCACGACGTCGGCCAGGCCGTAGGCCATCCACGCCTGCGCCGGCGCGCCGTCGCGTCCGGCGCGGCCGGTTTCCTGGAAATAGCCCTCGATCGATCGCGGCATGTCGATGTGGGCGACGAAGCGGACGTCGGGCTTGTCGATGCCCATGCCGAACGCGATGGTCGCCACCATGACCACGCCGTCGTCGTCGAGGAAGCGGCGCAGGTGCGCGGCGCGCGTGGCCGCCGGCATGCCGGCGTGGTAGGGCAGTGCGTCGATGCCGTGCGCGGCCAGCTGGCGCGCGATCTCCTCGACGCTGTTGCGCGACAGCGCGTAGACCACGCCGCAGTCGCCGGCGTGCTCGTCGCGGATGAACTGCAGCAGTTGCGCGCGCGCATCGCGCTTCTCGGCGATGCGGTAGCGGATGTTCGGGCGGTCGAAGCTGGAGACGAAGGCGCGCGGCTGCAGCAGCAGCCGCTCGGCGATTTCCTCGCGCGTGGGCACGTCGGCGGTCGCCGTCAGCGCCACCCGCGGCACTTCGGGCCAGCGCTCGCGCAGCAGCGACAGCTGGCCGTATTCGGGGCGGAAGTCGTGGCCCCACTGCGACACGCAGTGCGCCTCGTCGATCGCGAACAGCGCGATGCGGCACTGATCGAGCAGCCGCAGCCCCGATTCGCCGAGCAGGCGCTCGGGCGCCAGGTAGAGCAGGTCGAGCTCGCCGCGGCGCGCCTGCGCCTGCACCTGGCGCGACTGCTCGGCGTCGAGCGTCGAGTTCAGGTAGGCCGCACGCAGGCCGAGCTCGCGCAGCGCGGCGACCTGGTCCTGCATCAGCGCGATCAGCGGCGAGACGACGATGGCGAGGCCGTCGCGCAGCAGCGCCGGGATCTGGAAGCACAGCGACTTGCCGCCGCCGGTGGGCATCAGCACCAGCGCGTCGCCGCCGCCGGCGACGTGGTCGATGACCGCGCGCTGCTGGCCGCGGAACGCCGGATAGCCCCAGACGTGCCGCAGCAACTGCTCGGCGTCGACGTGTTCTGTGTGCATGGGCCGACAGCGTACCAAGACGCCGCCGCCCTTCTCGCTGGCGGGGATCGCGCGCGTCAGTCCAGGCGCAGCAGCGCGCGCGCGTCGGCGGCGACGCGGTCGCCCGGCGCGACGATGGTCTGGCGCTGGCGGCCGAGCCCGCCGACCTCGAGTTCGACGACGTCGCCGGCGCGCAGGTAGCGCTGGCGCGCCATGCCGACGCCCGGCGGCGTGCCGGTGGCGATCAGGTCGCCGGGCAGCAGCGTCATGAAATGGCTCAGATAGCTGACGATCTGCGCGACGCTGAAAATCATCCGGCTGGTGTGGCCGCTTTGCATGCGCTCGCCGTTGACGTCGAGCTGCAGGTCCAGCGCCTGCGGATCGGGGACTTCGTCGGCGGTGACCAACCATGGACCGACCGGGCCGAAGCCGTCGAGCCCCTTGGATTTGTCCCACTGCGTGCCGCGGTCGAACTGGAACTGGCGCTCGGAGACGTCGTGCACGGTGCAGTAGCCGCCGACGTGGCGCAGCGCGTCGGCGACGCCGACGTAGCGCGCGCGCGTGCCGATGACGACGCCAAGCTCGACTTCCCAGTCCATCCGCGTCGAATGCGGCGGCAGCGTGATCGGGTCGTGCGGGCCGCTCAGGCAGGTCGTCCACTTGTTGAACACCACCGGCTCGGTCGGGATCGCCAGCCCGGCTTCTTCGGCGTGGTCGCGGTAGTTCAGCCCGATGGCGATGAACTTGCCGATGCCGACGAAGGGCACGCCCAGCCGCGGCCGGCCGCGCACCAGCGGCAGCGTCGCCGGGTCGAGGCGGCGCAGCGCGCGCTGGCCGGCCGGCGCGTAGACCTGCGGGCCGATGTCGTCGACCACGCCCTGCAGGCTGCGCAGGCGACCCTCGGCGTCGATCAGTCCCGGTTGTTCGCGGCCGTTGCGGCCGTAGCGGACAAGTTTCATCGTGGCGTCTCCTGGTTCAAGTCGTTGACATGCGCTGCGCGGGCGATGCGCGTCGCACCTTCGGTTCGCAATTTTGCAAAATTGGGGGCTTAATCGGTGCCCCAGCCCTTGATTCCAGACATTGAAATGATTTTCGCTGATAAATTCCGGTTTAAGTGAACAGCCAGTCGTTCGATCCGCCGCGCCCCATGCCTCATCCGACAGCTACATCCGCGACCCGAAACGGGGCGCGCGCTCGCGCGGCGCTGGCCGCCGTGCTGCTGTCGATGGCACCGCTGGCGCACGCCGTGATGCTCGGCCACGCCGATGCGGACGCCGTGCTCGGGCAACCGCTGCACCTGCGCATCGCGCTGCGCACCGACGATGGAGGCACGATCGACGCCGCGTGCCTGACGGTGCGGGTCGACTCAGGCGACAGCGAGCTGCCGGCTTCGCAATTGCACGTTGCCTTGAGCGCGGGCGCGGCCGGAACCGAGGAACTGCGCGTTGACAGCACGCGCGCGCTGCTCGAGCCTTTCGCCGTCGTCACCGTCAAGCTGGCGTGCCAGTACCAGATCTCGCGCACCTACACGCTGCTGGTCAACCCGCCGACGCCCGAGCGCGCGCCGCAACCGGGGCAGCCGGCGCCGGTGGTGGTGTTGCCGCAGGCCGCGGCGCAGCAGGCAGCGTTGCCGCCTCGGCGGCAGCCGCAGATGCAGCCGGGGGCGACGCGCGCAGCCGCGCGCGAGCACGAACTCGCCGCAGCGCGGCTGCGGCGCGAGCGCATGGCACGCGAGCGCATGGCACGCGAGCGCATGGCACGCGAGCGGCGCCTGCGGCACGAGCGGTATTTGCGGGCACAGCGTGCGTTGCCTGCCCGCGCCGCGCAGCGCAGGGCGCCGACGGCGCCGCAGCACGCGGCGCTGAAGCTCGACTGGTTGTCGCCGGCCGAAATTGGCTCGCCCGCGTTGCGCCTGAGCGCTAGCCTGGGCGCCGCGCCGGCGAAAGTCGTCGCCGCTGGCGCCAGCGCGCCGCAGGCGCCGGCCAGCGCCCCCGACATCGCCGAACTCGGTCGTCAACTGGCCAGCCTGCGGACCCAGATCGGCGCGCTGGACGCCTGGCGGCAGCGCCAGGCGCGTGCGCTGGCGCTCAGCCAGTCTGAGCTGGCGCAGATGCGCGACCAGCGCGATGCGCGCTTCGCGGCGCCGACGGTATGGCTGCTGGGCTTGCTGGCCGCGGCCCTGGCGCTGCTCAGCGCCTACCTGTGGCGCGAGCGCAGCCGTCGCGCGCCGGTGTGGTACGCCGATGACAACGACGCATCGCCGGTGGCGCTTGCGCCCGCGACGCCGGCTGCCGCACCGGTGGTGTCGGCACCGGCGGGCGCCGCCGCCGCCGCGCCCGCCGCCGCCGCAGCAGCCATGCCGGTGGTGACGGCATCGGCTCAGGCGCGCAAGCCGGATCCGGCGCCGGCCGCAGCGCCGACCGCGGCGGCGCCGGCCTGGGGCCAGGCGCTGAGCCTGGACAAGGAAATGTTCTCGCGGCCGCTGTCAGGCAAGGAGCAGGTCCAGGTCGACGAAATGATGGATATTGGCCATCTGGCCGATTTCTTCATCGGCATCGGCAACCTCGACCAGGCCATCGAGGTCATGCGCAAGGCGCTGCTCGACCACACCGGCGGGCTGCTCGCGCTGCCCTACCTGTATCTGTTCGATCTCTACCGGCAGACCGAGCGGCGCGAGGATTACGAAGCGCTGCTCGAACAGTTCGCGCATCGCTTCAACGTGCGCATTCCGGCGTGGGACGAGGCGCCCGAGGCCGAACCGCGCGACCTCGAATCGTACCCGCGCGCGATCGCGCTGATCTGCGAGACCTGGGACATGCCGGCTATGGTCACGGTGATCGAGCGCATGCTGCTCGACGATCCGAACAAGCCGCGCGTCGGCTTCGATCTGCCGGCTTACCGCGACATGCTCGACCTGTACGCGATCGCGCGCGACCTCAGCCGCAATCCGCAGGCGGCGCCGGCGCCGGCGCCGGAGGCCGCAAGCGCGGCCGCACCCGCGGTGCCCGATCATCTGGACTTCCCGCTCGATCTCGGTACGCCGTCGGCGCCGGCGCCGGCCGAACTGCCGCCGCTGGACTTCACGCTCGATCCGCAGCCGAAGGCCGACTGACGCGTCGGCTCAAAGCCGCGCCAGGCGCTGCAGCGCGGCGTCGAGTGTCGCTTCGCGCTTGGCGAAGCAAAAGCGCACGACGCGGCGCTGCGCATCGGGCACGGTCTCGAAGGCCCCGAGCGGAATCGCCGCGACGCCGACTTCGCGCGTCAGCCATTCGCAAAAGTTCCGCTCGTCGAGATCGCTGACGTCGCGGTAGTCGACGCACTGGAAATAGCTTCCGTCGCACGGCAGCAGGCGCAGCCGCGTCGCCGCCAGCCCGGCGCGGAAGCGGTCGCGCCGCGCCTGGTAGAAGTCGCCGAGGCCGAGGTGGGCTTGCGGCGTGCTGCGCAGATAATCGGCCAGCGCCCACTGCATCGGCGTGTTGACGGTGAACACATTGAACTGATGCACTTTGCGGAACTCGCGCATCAGCGGCTGCGGCGCGGCGACCATGCCGACCTTCCAGCCGGTGACGTGGTAGGTCTTGCCGAAGCTGGAAACGACGAAGCTGCGTTCGGCCAGTCGCGGGTCGGCCGCGGCGCTGTGGTGGCGCTGGCCGTCGTAGACCATGTGCTCGTAGACCTCGTCGGCGATCAGCACGACGTCGGTCGGCGCGAGCAGTTCGGCCAGCCGGCGCATCTCGTCGGCGCTCCACACGCGAGCGCTCGGGTTGTGCGGCGTGTTGACGATCAGCGCGCGCGTGCGCGGCCCGATCGCGGCGCCGATGGCGGCGAAGTCAGGGCGCAGCTCGGCGTCGAGCCCGACCTCGCGAACGATGCCGCCGGCCAGCTCGATGGCCGGCACGTACGAGTCGTAGGCCGGCGTCAGCACGATGACTTCGTCGCCCGGATGGACGACGGCCAGCAGCGCGGTCAGCAGCGCCTGCGTCGCGCCGGCGGTGATCGTGATCTCGTCGCCGGCGTCGTAGCGGCAGCCGTGAAGCTGATCGATCTTGTCGGCCAGCGCCTCGCGCAGCGCGGCCACGCCGGCCATCGGCGGGTACTGGTTGTGGCCTGCGCGCATCGCGCGCGTGACCGCGTCGAGCAGCGCCGGGTCGGGGTCGAAATCGGGAAAGCCCTGGCCGAGGTTGATCGCGCCGCACTCGGTGGCCAGCGCCGACATCACGGTGAAGATCGTCGTGCCGACCTTGGGCAGGCGGCTGGGCGGCGCGGCGCGGCGCGCGGGCGAGAAGGGGCGGGCGGACATGGGCGTGGTCGGCGCGGCGATCGGTTCGGGCCTCAGATCGAGAAATCGGCGTCGGTCTCGCCGCGCAGCATCGGCTCGACCAGCTTGCGCGACAAGCGCGGGGCCAGCAACTCGGTGAGAACGAAGACGAAGCCGCGCTGGTAGACGCCTTGCTTGAACGCCACGCGCGTCAGGTTGTGGCCGAACAGGTGGCCGACCGGACGCGCCTGCAGCGGCGCGTCGCGTTCGCCGTTGAACGCGACTTCGGCGATCAGGCCCACGCCCATGTCGAGCTCGACATAGGTCTTGAGCACGTCGGAATCGATGGCCTCGAGCACGATATCGGGTTTCAGCCCGTGCAGCGCGAACGCCTGGTCGATGCGCCGCCGTCCGGCGAAGCCGGCGCCGTAGGTCACCAGCGGCCAGCGCGCGAGGTCGTCGAGCGAGATCTCGGCCAGCGCGTTCAGCGGGTGGTTGGCCGGCGTGACCGCCAGGTGCTGCCATTCGTAGCATGGCAGCGTGATCAGCCCGGCGTGTTCGGCCAGGCTCTCGGTGGCCAGCGCGAGGTCGGCGCGCTCTTCGAGCACCGCGTTCGCGACCTGCTCGGGGCTGCCCTGCATCAGGTGCACCTGCACGCGCGGGAAGCGGCGGCGGAACTCGGCGATGACTTGCGGCAGCCGGTAGCGAGCCTGCGTGTGCGTGGCCGCCACCGTCAACTGACCGCTGTCCTGCGCCGCGTAGTTCTGCCCGATGCGCTTGAGGTTGTTGACCTCGCGCAGGATGACTTCGACGCTGCGCAGCACCTCCTCGCCGGGCGCGGTCAGCTTGCGGATGCGCTTGCCGTGGCGGCTGAAGATCTCGACGCCGAGCTCGTCCTCGAGCTCGATGATCGCCTTGGACACGCCGGGCTGCGACGTGAACAGCGCGCGCGCGGCTTCGGTCAGGTTGAAGTTGCGGCGCACCGCTTCCTGCAGGAAACGGAACTGGTGCAGGTTCATCGTCGGTCAGGGGGTCAACGGTAGCGGACGCGCCACAGGAAGAAGCCGAGCGCGCCGCCAGCATACAGCGCGTACGGCAGCGCCGCCGCCAGCCAGGTCGGCCAGCTCGCCAACAGGCCGATGCGCGACGCCAGCGTGTTGACGAGCACGAAGCTGATGCCGAGCATGATGCCGCCGAACACCTTCCAGCTGACCTGGCCGCCACGCGTGTGCAGATAGCCGAACGGCAGCGCCAGCAGCATCATCACGATCGCGCTCAACGGGTACAGCAGCTTGCGCCACAGCTCGATTTCGTCTCGCTGCGCCGATTGGCCGTTGGCTTTCAGGTGCTGCACGTAGCGCCACAGGTCGACCACCGGCATGTGCTGGGGGTCGAGCAGCAGCACGTCGATCATGTCAGGCGTCAGCGACGTCGGCCAGTCCAGCTGCGCCAGATGCTGCGGCCGCAGCGCCGCCGACGCATCGGCCGCGGGCAACTCGACGCTGGTGGCGTCATGCAGGGCCCAGCGGCCGCTGCCGTCGTAGCTGGCGCTGCGCGCGCTGATCACGCGCTGCAGCCGCGCGGCGTTGCCGAGCACGTAGATGTGCACGCCGTGCAGCCGGCCACCGGCGCCGACGCCGCCGACGTTGATGATGACGTTGTCGGCGCTGCGGTCGCGCAGCCAGACACCCGAACGCAGCGTGGTGTCGAACTGGCCGCCCTGGGCTCGCGCCTGCAGCGTGGCGGCCATGCGCGACGCCGCCGGCGTGGCGAACTCACCGAGCGCGAACACCAGCAGCGCGCCGAGCATCCCCAGGCCGAGCAGTTCGCGCAGCGCGCGCTGCGGGCTCAGGCCCGACATGCGCATCACGGTGAACTCCGACGACGCGGCCAGCCGCGCCAGCACGTGGACGCTGCCGGTGAGCAGCGCGATCGGCAGCACCTCGTAGCCGCGCGACGGCAGCTCCAGCGCCACGCGCAGCAGCACCGTGGCGAACGAGCCGTTGTTGCTGAGGTTGTTGACGACGTCGAGGAAAAACAGCAGCCCGAGGAACAGCAACAGCACCAGCGCGGTCGCGGCGGCGATCTGCAAGTAGAGGTAGCGGCGCAGCGTACGCATCGGACGGACTCAGCGCGGCCAGCGCAACATGCCTTTGAACGCCATCGCCGCCAGCAGCGCCAAGGCGGCGGCGCCGTGCAGCCAGAGCAACCCGGCGAGCATGCCGAAGCGGCCGACCTCGATCCAGTGCTGGGTCGCATTGAGGAAGTTCAGGTAGGTCAAGTAGACCAGCACCGCGACGATCAACTGCAGCGCGCGGCCGGCGCGCGGATTGCTGGCCGCCAGCGGCACCGCCATCAACACCAGCAGCAGCGTCGAAATCGGCACGCCGAGCCGCCACGACAGTTCGCCGCGCCAGCGCGGCACCGTCGACAGGGCCAGCGTCAGGCTCGAGATCTCGCGACTCGGCGTCTGCGCCAGGCGCACCGCTTCGGGCAGCGCTGCCGCCGGCGGTGCCGCGATCGCCGACAGGCGCACGCCCATTTCGGCGAAGCCGGTGATCTGGTAGTTCGCCTGGCCCAGCGTGTGCGTGTAGCGCGTGCCGTGATCGAGCATCAGGTAACGCGCGCCGTCGATGTCACGCAGGCTGGCCGAGCGCGCCAGCGTGACGCTTTCGCGGCCGTCGCTGGCGTCGCGCACGAACACGTCGTGTGCCAACGACTGACCGCCGGGATTGCGTCCGATGTAGAACACGCGCTGGCCCGAAGCCGATTGGCGGAACTGTCCCGGCGCCGCGCGCGACAGATCGGAGCGCTGCTCGAAGCGCTCGCGCAGCGCTTCGCTCTGCCGGTTCGCCCACGGCCACACGACCAGCGTCAGCGCGGCGATCGCGACCAGCACCGGCAAGGCGAAACGCAGCGCGATGCCGAAGAAGCGCAACGGTGCCACTCCGGCCGAAGCCCAGATCGCCATTTCGGAGTCGCGATGCATCCGTGAATACGCCATCAGCACCGCGAGGAACAGGGCCATGCCGAGGATGAACTGCATATAGCTCAGGCAAGCCAATCCGATCAGCACGAACAGGTCCTGCGGGTCGACGCTGCCGTCGGACGCCTGGCCGAGGATGCGCAGCAGCATCAGCGTCAGCACGACGGAAAACAGGACGGTGAACGACGCGCCGAATTGGCGCGCCATTTCACGGCGCAGCGAGCGGTCCAGCAGCATCGGGGCGAAACGGCGGGTACGCGGAATGTCCGCGGGGTCGGGCGCGACGCCGCAGCGGTCGCGGTGGAATAATGGGAGCGGACATTTGGAGCCCCCATGAAATTTAGCATAGCCCCCCTGAAGGCATTGGCCGCGCTGCGCAGCGACGCGCTGGTCGTGTTCGTCCATCAACCCGGCAGCGCCAGCGGTCTGGTCGAGGCCGCCGCGGTCGACGCGGTCGCCGCCGAAGCGGTGCACGACGGCGATTTCAGCGGCGCGCTGGGTACCACCTATCTGCGCCAGCGCCCGGCGGGCGTCGGCGCGCGCCGTCTGCTGCTGGTCGGGTTGGGGGCGGCGCCGGTCAGCGCCGCCGCCTGGGGCAAGGCGCTGGCCGCAGCCGCGGCGACGTTGAAAGGGCTGGGCGCCGCGCAGGTGCACCTGCTCGCGGCCGACGGCGAGGCCAGCGTGGCCGAGCTGGCGCCGCGCGCGTTCGCTGCCGCCGCCTATCGCTACACCGCGACGCGCACCGCCGACGCCACGCCGGGCTGGCGCGTGCAATCGGTGCAATTGCTCGCGCGCCGCGCCAGCGCGCCGTTGAAGGCCGCGCTGGCGCGCGCCGAGGCGATGGCCGCCGGCGTGGCGCTGACGCGCGACATCGCCAACCTGCCGGGCAACCATTGCACGCCGACTCGCCTGGCGAAATTTGCGCAGGAGCTGGCCAAGCGCCACGCGCTGAAAGTCGAAGTGCTCGGCCGCGCCGAACTGCAGCGCCTGGGCATGGGCGCGCTGCTCGCGGTGGCGCAGGGCTCGGCGCAGCCGCCGCGCTTCATCGTGCTGCGCTACGACGGTGGCGGGCGGCGCGACGCGCCGCACGTGCTGGTCGGCAAGGGCGTGACATTCGACAGCGGCGGCATATCGCTCAAGCCCGGCGCCGAGATGGACGAGATGAAGTTCGACATGTCGGGCGCCGCGTCGGTGCTCGGCTGTTTCGAGGCCATCGCACGGCTGCGCCCCAAGCTGAACCTGATCGGGCTGATCCCGGCCACCGAGAACATGCCCGACGGCGGCGCGGTCAAGCCCGGTGACGTCGTCACCAGCCTGTCGGGGCAGACCATCGAGATCCTCAACACCGACGCCGAAGGGCGGCTGATCCTGTGCGACGCGCTGACCTACGCCGAGCGCTTCAAGCCGGCCAGCGTGATCGACATCGCGACGCTGACCGGCGCCTGCGTGATCGCGCTGGGCCATGTTCACAGCGGGCTGTTCAGCGCCGACGACGCGCTGGCCGAAGCGTTGCTGCGCGCCGGCGCGCAGGCGCAGGACAGCTGCTGGCGCATGCCCTTGGGCGACGACTATGCCGAGGGCTTGAAGAGCAACTTCGCCGACGTCGCCAACATCGCCGGGCGGGCAGCGGGAAGCGTGACCGCGGCGTGCTTCCTGCAGCGCTTCACCAAGGCCTACCGCTGGGCGCACCTGGACATCGCCGGCACCGCGTGGAAGAGCGGCGCCGACAAGGGCGCCACCGGGCGCCCGGTGGCGCTGCTGGTGCAGTATCTGCTCGGCGTCGCCGGGGCCTGACGCGGATGACCCAGGTCGAGTTCCGCGTCGGGGCGGCCGACCCGCTGGGCTACGCCTGCGCGCTGTTGCGCAGTGCGCAGGCCAAGGGGGCGCGGCTGCTGGTGCGCGTCGACGACGCGCAGCTCGACGCGCTCGACGAGCGGCTGTGGACGTTTTCCCAGCACGATTTCCTGCCGCATTGCCGCATCGGCGATGCCTTGCAGGCGCGCACGCCGATCGTGCTCGGCAGCGCCGCTGACGTCGATGCGGGAGCCGGCGATGCGCGCGACTGCCTGGTCAACCTGGCCGCGGCGCCGGCGCCGAGCTGGCCGACGTGGCCGCGGCTGATCGAGATCGTTGGCGCCGACGCAGCGGCGAAGGCCGCGGCGCGCCAGCGCTTTCGTGCGTATCGCGACGCCGGCTGCGCACCGACGACGATGGAGGTGGAGTGATGAACCAACCCGATCCGGCGCGTCTGCCGGTACTCAACCAGGTGATCGACGCGGCGGCGCCGCCGTTCGAGGCGCCCGTCGAGGCGCACACCGAGGCGCACACCGAGGCGCACACCGAGGCGCACACCGAGGCGCACACCGAGGCGCACACCG
>JAJZHH010000010.1:0-12464 GCA_021804595.1 Pseudomonadota bacterium | reverse complement strand
CCGGTACTCAACCAGGTGATCGACGCGGCGGCGCCGCCGTTCGAGGCGCCCGTCGAGGCGCACACCGAGGCGCACACCGAGGCGCACACCGAGGCGCACACCGAGGCGCACACCGAGGCGCACACCGAGGCGCACACCGAGGCGCACACCGAGGCGCCGGGGTGCGCGGGGCAGGCTGAGCAAGCACCGGCCGTGGCGCACGAGGCGCCGTGGGGCGAGATGCTGCGCGCAGCGCTCGACCGCCGGCTCGACGCCGAACTGCACTGGCGCGTGCGCGCGCTGCTGGCGCCGCGGCTCGATGCGCTGGCCGACGAACTCGCCGAGGCGCTGCAGCCGGCGTTGCGCGATATCGCCCGCGCGGCACTCGACGAGATCCGCGAAGCGCCACGCGGCGAATGATCTTGTAAAAGTTTGCATATCCGCTCGCTGGCGCGGAACCGCCGTGAAGCGACGGGACTCCAAATCATTTTTTGCATTTGGAGGCTTCACGATGAAACCCTTCCGGATTGTTCCCGTCGTCGCCGCGTTGTCGCTGGCGAGCAGCGTGGCGCACGCCGCCGATCCGCTGACCGTGACGATCGGCGTGGCCGCACCGCTGTCAGGGCCGCAGGCGGCGATCGGCCAGGACGCGGTCAACGGCGTGCGGCTGGCGGCACAGGAACTCGACCGCCGGCAGTTGCGCATCGACGGCCGTCCGGTGGTGTGGAAAGTCGACGCGCAGGACGACCAGGCCGACCCCAGGCAGGCCACGACCGTCGCCCAGCAGTTCGTCGACAGGCGGGTCAACGGCGTCGTCGGCCACCTGAACTCGGGCTGCACGTTTCCGGCGTCGCGCATTTACGAGCGCGCCGGCATTCCGGGCATCACCGGCTCGTCGACCGACCCCAAGCTGGCCCGCCAGGGCTTCAAGACCTTCTTTCGCATCATCGCCAACGACGATGCGCTGGGCGCCGGGCTGGCCGCTTATGCGAAGGACACGCTGCACGCGAAGACCGTCGCGATCATCGACGACCGCACCGCGTACGGCCAGGGCCTGGCCGACGTGTTCGCCAAGCGTGCGCGAGCGATCGGCCTGCAGGTCCTCGGTCGCGAATACACGACCGACAAGGCAACCGACTTCTCGGCGATCCTGACGCGCCTGCGCGCGCAGCACCCGGACGTGATCTTCTACGGCGGCGTGTTCGCGCAGGCCGGCCCGATGCTGCGGCAGATCGCACGGCTGGGCATCAAGACCCATCTGCTCGGCGGCGACGCGATCTGCGTGCCGGCGCTGGCGACGCTGGCCGGCGACGCGGTCGGCATCACGACCTGTGCCGAAGGCGGCGTGCCGCTGGACCGCATGCCCGGCGGCAAGCCATGGAAAGCCGCCTACGACAAGGCCTACGGCGCCGACGCATACCAGATCTTCTCGCCCTACGTCTACGACGCCACGCTGGTGCTGGCGCAGGCGATGGTCAAGGCGCAGTCCAGCGATCCGCGTCGCTACCTGCCGTTCGTGCGCGACATCGGCGTCGACGGCGTCACGCGCCGCGACATCCGTTTCGATGCGCAGGGCAACCTGGCGCGGCCGTCGATCACGCTTTCGAGCTTCGCCGACGGCACCAAGAAGGCGATCGCGGTGCAGACCGTCGACTGACGCGCCCCGTGCGTGTGCGCGACGCCCTGCCGCTGGGCATCGCCAGCGCGCTGCGCGCGACGTGCGGGGTGACCAATTTGCAACCGGTTCTGGAACGGATGTTGCGAGCACGTTTTTTCGCCTACTATTGGCAGCGCAGTTTGGTTTGCTCAAACGAAGGCAACTTATCCAACTTTTTGGGAGACTCATTCATGAAACTGAAATTTGCCCTGCTCGGTCTGTCGATGGCGATCGGCACCGCCTACGCGGCGCCGCTGACCGTCACCATCGGCAGCGCCGCGCCGATGTCCGGTCCGCAAGCCTCGTACGGCCAGGACAACACCAACGGCGTGCGCATGGCGATCGACGACCTGAACGCCGAACACTTCAAGATCGACGGCCAGCCGGTGGTGTGGAAGATCGACGCCGAGGACGACCAGGCCGATCCGAAGCAGGCGACCACGGTGGCGCAGAAGTTCGTCGACGAGAAAGTCAACGGCGTCGTCGGCCACCTGAACTCGGGCTGCACCTACCCGGCCACGCGCATCTATCAGAACGCCGGCATTCCGAACATCACGCCTTCGTCGACCGATCCGAAGATCGCCAAGCAAGGCTACGACACCTTCTTCCGCATCATCGCGAATGACAACGCGCTCGGCGCCGGTCTGGCGAACTACGCGAAGACCAAGATGCACGCGAAGACCGTCGCCGTCATCGACGATCGCACCGCGTACGGCCAGGGCGTTGCCGACGTGTTCAGCAAGACCGCGGCGAAGGACGGCATGAAGGTCGTCGATCGCGAGTACACGAACGACAAGGCGACCGACTTCTCGGCCATTCTGACCAAGATCAAGTCGGAAAACCCGGACGTGATTTTCTACGGCGGCATGTACAGCCAGGCCGGCCCGATGCTGCGTCAGATCCAGCAACTCGGCATCAAGGCCAAGTTCATGGGCGGCGACGGCATTTGCGCGCCTGAGCTGGCCAAGCTCGCCGGCGACGCCGCCGACATCACGGTCTGCGCCGAAGGTGGCTCGCCGCTGAGCCAGATGCCGGGCGGTGTGGCGTGGAAGAAGCGCTACGACGCCAAGTTCGGCGCCAACGCGTTCCAGATCTACTCGCCGTACTCGTACGACGCGACGATGGTGCTGGCGCACGCGATGGCCAAGGCCAAGTCGGCCGACCCGGCGAAGTACCTGAAGTACGTGCGCAACATCGACTACAACGGCGTCACCAAGAAGGACATCCACTTCGAGAAGGACGGCAACCTGTCCGCGCCGACGATCACCTTGTCGACCTTCGACCACGGCGTGAAGAAAGTCGTGGCCGTCGAATCGGTCAAGTGATCGACGCTGCAGGGCCCGCTGCGGCGGGTTCCTGCATGCCGCAACGCCCCGGGCAGTCGACGGGGCGTTTTTTCATTTCCATGCGCAATCCATGAGCAAGGCCTTCACCCGCGAAACCGAAGCCGACGATGACGACGACGCGCCGGCGCTGCCCGAATTGCCGGCCGGCACCAAGAACTACATCACGCCGGCCGGCTACGCACGGCTGCGCGCCGAGCTCAAGGCGCTGGTCGAGCGCGATCGCCCGCAAGTCGTCGAGACCGTGTCGTGGGCTGCGTCCAACGGCGACCGCTCGGAGAACGGCGACTACATCTACGGCAAGAAGCGGCTGCGTGAAATCGATCGCCGCATCCGCTTCCTCGGCAAGCGGCTGGACAAGGCCGAAGTCGTCGACCCGGCGTTGCAGCACGGCAACGACCGGGTGTTCTTCGGCGCGACGGTGCGCTATCTCGAGGACGGGGCCCAGCAGCGCGAAGTGACCATCGTCGGCATCGACGAAGTCGATCTGGCGCGCGGCGCGATCAGCTGGATCTCGCCGGTCGCGCGCGTGCTGCTGAAGTCGCGCGTCGGCGACGTCGTGCAACTGCCGGCTCCGGGCGGCGTGCTCGAACTCGAAGTGCTCGACGTGCGCTATCCGGCGCCGCGCTGAAAGCCGCTGCGCGTCAGGCGCGTGGTTTCGCGCGCCCGGCGCGAACGACGAACTTGTGCACGCGCACGGCGCGCAGCACGTCGGCCAGATGCTTGCGGTCGCGCACGTCGAGCAGGAAGCGCAGTTCGATGGTCGGCTGCGAGCTGTCCTCGTCCATCGTCACGTGGGCGATGTCGGCGTCGTGCTCGCTGATCGCCGCGGCCAGCTTGGCCAGCACACCCTTGCCGTTGTTGACGATGACGACCAGTGACACCGCAAACAGCCCGCCGACCTGCGCCGACCAGCTCAGGTCGATCCAGCTCTGCGGGTGCTTGAGGAACAGCCGGCGCGCCTGCGGGCAGTCCTGCAGATGCACGGTCAGCCCTTCGCCCTTGCCGAGATAGCCGATCACGGCATCGCCTGGAATCGGCCTGCAGCAGCTGGCGTAGTGCACCGAAGTGCCCTCGCTGCCGTCGAGCTGCAGCGCGCCGCGCGCCAGCGGTTCGGCCGCGCCGGCGTCCGGGGCGTCGAGCAGGCGCACGCGCGCGGCGACGATCTCCGCCACGCGCCGGCCCAGCCCGATGTCGCCGAACAGCTCATCCTGGCTGCGGTTGCCGCACCAGTGCAGCAGCCGGCTCCAATCGGCGGCGGTGAGCTCGTCGATGCGCAGGCCCTGTTGCAGCAGTGCGCGCGCCAGCAGCCGCCGGCCGAGCTCCTGCGACTCGGCCTGCTGCGAGACTTTCAGCGCGTGGCGGATCTTCGAGCGGGCTCGCCCGGTGCGCACGAAACTCAGCCAGTTCGGGTTCGGCCGCGAATGCGGTGCGGTGACGATTTCGACCACGTCGCCGCTGTGCAGCTCGGTGCGCAGCGGCACCAGCTCGCCGTTGACCTTGGCCGCGACGGTCTGGTTGCCCAGATCGGTGTGCACGGCGTAGGAGAAGTCGACCGGCGTGGCGCCGCGCGGCAACGCGAGGATGCGCGCCTTCGGCGTGAACACATAGACCGCGTCGGGCGCGAGGTCGACCTTGACGGTCTCGATGAACTCGGCAGCGTCGCGGTTCTCGTTCTGGATGTCGAGCAGCGACTGCAGCCACGCCGCGGTGCTGGCCTGCGCCGCAGCGTCGGCGGCGCCGCTCTTGTACAGCCAGTGCGCGGCCACGCCGCTTTCGGCGACGCGGTGCATGGCCTCGGTGCGGATCTGGAATTCCACCGGCGTGCCGGTGGGGCCGATCAGCGTCGTGTGCAGCGACTGGTAGCCGTTGAGCTTGGGGATCGCGATGAAGTCCTCGAACTTGCCCGGCATCGGCTTGTACTGCGCGTGCAGCACGCCCAGCGCGCGGTAGCAGTCGAGCACTTCGGGGACGATCACGCGAAAACCGAAGATGTCCTGCACATGAGCGAACGAGCGGTGCTTGCGCTGCATCTTGCGGTAAATCGAATACAGCGTTTTCTCACGCCCGTACAGCTGCACCTTGATGCCGGCGTCGGCGAAGGACTTGGTCGTCGTCGCCAGGATGCGGTCGATCAGGTCACGCCGGTTGCCGCGCGCGACCTTCAGCGCCTGGCTGAGCACCGCGTAGCGCATCGGGTGGCCGTGGCGGAAGCCGAGGTCCTGCAACTCGCGGTAGACCTGGTTGAGGCCGAGCCGGTACGCGATCGGCGCGTAGATCTCCATCGTCTCGGTCGCGATGCGCCGCCGCTTGTCGGAGGCCATCGCGTCGAGCGTGCGCATATTGTGCAGGCGATCGGCGAGCTTGATCAGGATGACGCGGATGTCCCGAGCCATCGCCAGCAGCATCTTGCGAAAGCTCTCGGCCTGGTTTTCCTCGCGGCTGGAGAACTGGATCTTGTCGAGCTTGGTCAAGCCGTCGACCAGCATCGCGACGGTCGGGCCGAAATGCTCGACCAGCTCGGCCTGGGTGATGCCCTGGTCCTCGGCCGTGTCGTGCAGCAGCGCGGCCATCAGCGCCTGCGCGTCGAGCTTCCAGCTGGCGCAGATCTCGGCCACCGCGACCGGATGCGAGATGTAGGGCTCGCCGCTGGCGCGGTACTGGCCCAGGTGCGCGGCGTCGGCGAAGCGGTAGGCGGCGCGGATGGCCGGCAGCTCACCCTCGGGCAGATAGCCCGCGACCTGCTCGAGCAGCGTGCCGAGACTGACCGCGTGCTCGACTCCGGGCGCAGCCGGCTCGGGCGTGGTGCCCGCCTTGCGCCGCACCACCGGACGCTTGCGCGGAGCGCAACCTGCGGCGGGGGGGGGCGGACTGTGCATGCGGCGCGTGCGCTTGCGTGTCGTCGGTGGCGCGTTGGAGGGGGGTCAGACGGGCACGCGTTTGAGCATTTCCATGCCGACCTGCCCGGCGGCGATTTCGCGCAGCGCGGTCACCACCGGCTTGTCGCGGCTCTCGACCTTCGGCGTATGGCCTTGCGCGAGCATGCGTGCGCGGTAGGTCGCAGCCAGCACGAGCTGGAAGCGGTTGGGGATCTTTTCGAGGCAGTCCTCGACGGTGATGCGGGCCATGGGGGGTTCCGGTGGGTGGGGCTGCGGTCGCGACCTGGGTGCGGCTTCAGGCGATGGCCAGCGCGGCGAACACTTCCGGATGCGCGCGCAACTGCGCGGCGTAACGCAAGCGTTGGGCCGCGACGACCGCCTGGAGATCACGCAGCGCGTGGTCGATGTCGTGGTTGACGATTATAAAGTCGAAGGACGACGCGTGCGGTGTTTCGACGCGGGCCTCGACCATGCGGCGGGCGATCACGTCGGCGCTGTCTTCACCGCGCCGTTGCAAGCGGGCCTCGAGTTCCTCGTACGACGGCGGCAGCACGAACACGCTGACCGCGTTGGCGAACTGGGCCTTGACCTGTTCGGCGCCTTGCCAGTCGATTTCCAGCATCACGTCGGTGCCGGCCTGCATGCGCGCCTGCAACCACGCCCGCGAGGTGCCGTAGAGGTTGCCGTGGACTTCGGCCCATTCGAGGAATTCGCCGGCGGCGATGCGGCGCTCGAAGTCGTCGCGGCTGACGAAGCAATATTCGCGACCATCGACTTCCTGGCCGCGCGGCGCGCGCGTGGTGAACGAGACCGAGAGCTGGATCGCCGGGTCGCGCGCAAGCAGGCAGTTGACCAGGCTGGATTTGCCGGCGCCGCTGGGCGCGGCGACGACGAACAGATTGCCCGGAAAATCGGCGCGGGAATCCGGCGCCGTGGTGGTTTGCGGTGCGTTCATTCGACGTTCTGCACTTGTTCGCGCATCTGTTCGATGCAGACTTTCATGTCCACCGCGACTTCGCTGAGTTCGACCAGCGCCGATTTGGATCCCAGCGTGTTGGCCTCGCGGTGCAGCTCCTGCACCAGGAAATCGAGACGTTTGCCGGCTTCGCCGCCGCCGGCGACGATGGCGCGAATCGCGTCGACGTGCGACTGCAGCCGGCTGATTTCCTCGGCGACGTCGATGCGCATCGCGTAGGCGACGGTTTCCTGCAGCACGCGCTCGCGCGCGGCGTCGGCGTCGGCGGCGCTGCCCAGCGACTGCATCGCATCGGCCACGCGCGCGGCAAAGCGCTGCTGCAGCCGCTCGACCGCCTGCGGCGCGATGCGCGCGGCGGCCTGCGCCCAGTCCTGCAACTGGGTGCAGCGTTCGAGCAGGAAGGCGCCGAGGCGCTGGCCTTCGGCCGCGCGCGCCTGCTGCAGCGCGCTCAGCGCGGCCGCTGCGGCGCGCTGCAGTGCCGCGCCGAGCTGCTGCGCGTCGACGCCGGCCGAGCCTTGTCCGGCGGCCAGGCGCCACAGCTCGCCGACCGACAGCGCTTGCAAGTGCGGCGCGCGCTCGCGCAGCGCCGCTTCGGCGCGCAGCACCTGCTCGACCGCCGGCGCGTCGGCCTGCAGCGGTGCGGCCTGGGCCTGTTCGAGGGCGACGCGGCACTCGACCTTGCCGCGACGCAGCGCGCCGCCGAGCAGCGTGCGCAGCGCCGGTTCGGCCGCGCGCGCCTCGTCGGGCAGGCGCAGCACCAGGTCGAGGAATCGACTGTTGACGCTGCGCAGCTCGACGCGCACCGTCAACGCCGGTTGCGCGCCGTCGACCGCGGCGGCGGCCTCGGCGTAACCGGTCATGCTATAAAGTGATTTCACAGGGGGACTCCCGTTCGATCGGGGAATTGTTCCACAGTGCACGATCGAGCCGCGCCGAGCCGCACATGACGAAATCCAAACCGGCCCCGCTGGACGCCGAAACCCAGGTCGGTGGTTACCGCATCGTGCGCAAGCTCGCCAGCGGCGGGTTCGGCGTCGTCTACCTGGCGCTCAACGGCGACGGCCAGCGCGTCGCGATCAAGGAATACCTGCCGGCGTCGTTGGTCGAGCGCATGCCCGGCAGCATGGTGCCGGTGGCCGATCCGGAGAAGCTTTCGTTGTACCGGCTCGGGCTGAAGAGCTTTTTCGAGGAAGGCAGGTCGCTGGCGCAGATCTCGCACCCCAGCGTCGTCAGCGTGCTGAATTTCTTCCGGGAGAACGAAACCGTCTACATGGTGATGAACTACCTGGAAGGCGCTTCGCTGCAGGAATTCATCATCACCGCGCGAGAGCTCAAGCGCAAGAAGATCTTCCGCGAGTCGACGATCCGTTCGCTGTACGACGAAATCCTGCAGGGCTTGCGCGTGGTCCACCAGCACAAGATGCTGCACCTGGACATCAAGCCGGCGAACCTTTTCATCACCGACGACGACAAGCCCATCCTGATCGACTTCGGCGCTGCGCGCGAAGTGATCGGCCAGCAGGACAAGCGCTTCCGTCCGATGTACACGCCCGGATTCGCCGCGCCCGAGATGTACAAGCGCGACGCATCGTTCGGGCCGTGGACCGACATCTACGCGATCGGCGCCTGCATCTACGCGTGCATGACCGGTTATCCGCCGTACGAGGCCACGCAACGCCTCGACAAGGACCGCTTGCCGATGCAGCTGAGCAAGCTGCGCGGCGTCTATTCCGACAATCTGATCGAGATCGTCGAGTGGTGCATGGCGCTGGATCCGCTGGCGCGGCCGCAAAGCGTGTTCAATCTGCAAAAGGAGCTCGGCGCCGACGCGCCGCGGCGCTATACCCAGTTGACGCTGGGCGAGAAGCTGCGCATGCAGCTCGACGAGCTGGTGCACGACACCCGCTCGCGCGTCGACCGCGCCAAGCAGGTCACGCGGCTGGGTGCGGCGCAGACGCCGCGGCGGGAGCGTTGATGCGCTTTTCGGTCTACCAGGTCAGCCGGCGCGGCGCGCGCGCGAACAACGAGGACCGCGTCGGCTATTGCTACACCCGCGACAGCGTGCTGCTCGGGCTGGCCGACGGCATGGGCGGGCACCCGCGCGGCGACATGGCCGCGCAGCTGGCGCTGCAGACCGCTTCGGCCATGTTCCAGCGCGAGGCGACCCCCGAACTGGCCGACGCGCGCGGTTTCCTGCGCCGCGCCGCGCTGGCCGCACACGAGCAGATCCAGCGCTGGGCGCAGTCGCAGACCTTGCGCGACTTCCCGCGCACGACCATCGTGCTGTGCGTGCTGCAGCACGGCGTCGCGCAATGGGCCCATGTCGGCGACTCGCGGCTGTACTTCGTGCGCGGCGGCGCTTTGCTCACCCGCACCCTCGACCACTCGCACGCCGAGCAGCAGTTGCTCAGCGGCGTCGCCCCCGGTGCGCCGCGCGTCAATCGCAACGTGCTGTACACCTGCCTGGGCTCGCCGCACCCGCCGTTCGTCGAGATCGGCGTGCCGCAGCCGCTGCGCTCCGGCGACCTCGTGCTGCTGTGCTCGGACGGCCTGTGGGGCCAGATCACCGAGGAGCAGCTGCTCGGCCTGCTCAGCACCCACGCGTTGTCCGACGCGGTTCCCGAACTGGTCGAGCTGGCGCTGCGCGAGAAAGGCGCGCAGTCGGACAACGTCACCGCGCTGGCGATCGAGTGGGAGGGCGACGGCGACGACGAAGTCAGCACCCAGGGCATAAGACCCGGCGTGTTCGCGTCGACCTTTCAGTCCGGCATGCCCGACAATGCCGCCGACGAGTTCGACGACGCCAGCATCGAGCGTTCGATCGCCGAGATCAACGAAGCCATCCGCCGCGCTGCGGCGAAGAAGTAACCCAGGAATCCAATGAGTCAAACCCGTTCCGACGGGCGCGCCGCCTCGGCGTTGCGCCCGCTGCGCTTCACCCGCGCTTTTACCTGCCACGCCGAAGGCTCGGTGCTGGTCGAAGTCGGCCGCACCCGCGTGCTGTGCACCGCCAGCGTCGAGGAGCGCGTGCCGCCGCACCGCCGCGGCAGCGGCCGCGGCTGGGTCACCGCCGAGTACGCGATGCTGCCGCGCGCCACGCACACGCGCGGCGAGCGCGAAGTCAAGCGCGGACGCCCGCAGGGGCGCACCGAGGAGATCCAGCGGCTGATCGGTCGCAGCCTGCGCAGCGTGTTCGACATGGAGCGGCTCGGCGAGCGCCAGATCGTGCTCGACTGCGACGTGCTGCAGGCCGACGGCGGCACCCGCTGCGCCGCGATCACCGGCGCCGCGGTCGCCGCCTGGGACGCCTGCGACTGGCTGCTCGAGCGCGGCCTGGTCAAGCAGCGGCCGATGCGCGAGCTGGTCGCCGCGGTCTCGGTCGGCCTGCTCGGCGGCGAGGTGCTGGTCGACCTGGCCTACGACGAGGATTCGACCTGCGACTGCGACATGAACGTGGTCGGCAGCGCCGGCGGCGGCCTGGTCGAAGTGCAGGGCACCGCCGAAGGCGCGCCGTTCAGCCGCGCCCAGCTCGACGCGCTGGTCGACGCCGCGCAACGCGGCATCGCCCAGCTGGTCGAGCTGCAGCGCGCGGCGCTGGCGTCATGAAGCAGCTCGTGCTGGCCAGCGGCAACGCCGGCAAGCTGGCCGAATTCAGCGAGCTGTTCGGCGCGCTGCAGCTCGAGCTCGTGGCGCAGTCGCAGTGGCGCGTGCCGCCGTGCGACGAGCCGGCGCCGAGCTTCGTCGAGAACGCACTGCTCAAGGCGCGCCACGCCGCGCAGCACACCGGGCGTCCGGCGCTGGCCGACGATTCCGGGCTGTGCGTGGCGGCGCTCGGCGGCGAACCCGGCGTGCGCTCGGCGCGGTATGCCGGCGACGCAGCCGACGACGCCGCGAACAATGCGCAGCTGCTCGACCGGCTGCACGGCGTGTCTCAGCGCCAGGCGCATTTCGTCTGCGTGCTGGTCGCGTTGCGCCGGGTCGACGACCCCGAGCCGCTGATCGCGCATGGCTGGCTGCACGGCACCCTCGCCGACGCGGCGCGCGGCAGCGCCGGCTTCGGCTACGACCCGCTGTTCGTGCCCGGCCAGGCAGCGACCACGCTGGCCGAACTCGACGCGGCGGCGAAGAACGCGATCAGCCATCGCGGCCGCGCCGCGGCACAGATGGCCCGCCTGCTGCAGGCGTTCTGGGGCGTCGAGACGCGATGAGCGAGGCGCGACGCGCCGGCGGGCAAACGATCGTCGTGGCAGCCGCCGACGCCGCGCCGGACGCGCCGCGCGCGGCCGGCGAGGGCGGCGACGCGGCGCTGCAGCGCGCCGCCGCGCGGCTGCCCGAGCTGATGCGCGGCGGCATCCTGCAGCTGACCGAGCCGCCGCCGCTGGCGCTGTACGTGCATCTGCCGTGGTGCCTGCGCAAGTGCCCGTACTGCGACTTCAATTCGCACGCCGGCCAGCCCGACGAACGCGGCTACCTCGACGCGCTGATCGCCGACCTCGACGCCGCGCTGCCGCTGGTGTGGGGCCGACGCGTGCTCAGCGTGTTCATCGGCGGCGGCACGCCCAGCCTGTTCGCGCCCGAGGCCATCGATGCGCTGCTGGCCGCACTGCGCGCGCGACTGCCGCTGGCCGGCGACGTCGAGATCACCCTCGAGGCCAACCCCGGCACCTTCGAGCGCGAGCGCTTCGCCGCCTACGCCGCCGCCGGCGTCAACCGGCTGTCGCTGGGCGTGCAGAGCTTCGACGACACCATGCTGCAGCGCCTGGGGCGGGTGCACGACGCCGCGCAGGCGCGCGCCGCGCTCGACGAGGCCGCGCGCGTGTTCCCGACCTTCAACATCGACCTGATGTTCGCGCTTCCCCGACAGGACCTGGCGCAGGCCTGTGCCGACGTGCGCCAGGCGCTGAGCTGGAGCCCGCCGCACCTGTCGCTGTACCAGCTGACGATCGAGGCGCAGACCGCGTTCGCCAAGCGCGAGCCGGCCGGGCTGCCCGACGCCGACGCCGCCGCCGACATGCAGCAGGCGGTGGCCGATCTGGCGCAGGGCGCGGGCTTGCAGCGCTACGAGGTGTCGGCGTACGCGCGCGAGGGCCACGGCTGCCGCCACAACCGCAACTACTGGGAGTTCGGCGACTACCTCGGCATCGGCGCCGGCGCGCATTCGAAGCTGAGTTTCGCCCACCGCATCGTCCGCCAGGTGCGCCAGCACCAGCCCGAGCGCTACATCGACGCGGCGCGGCGCGGCGACGCGGTGGCCGAGGAGCGCGAGGTCGCGCGCGCCGAGCTGCCGTTCGAGTTCATGCTCAACGCGCTGCGCCTGCGCGACGGCTTCGACCCGGCGCTGTACGGCGCGCGCACGGGATTGCCCGACTCGACGCTGCAGCGCGGGCTGCGCCGCGGCGTCGAGCTCGGCCTGCTCGAGGCCGACGCACAGCGCATCCGCGCGACGCCGCGCGGCTGGGAGCTGCTCAACGCGGCCATCGAGCTGTTCCTGCCCGAGCGATGAGGCGCGCGCACTGGCTAGAATGCCGCATCCCGGCCAGGAAGCGTGGCAGAGTGGTCGATTGCACCGGTCTTGAAAACCGGCGACGGGAAACCGTCCGTGAGTTCGAATCTCACCGCTTCCGCCAGAA
>JAJZHH010000192.1 GCA_021804595.1 Pseudomonadota bacterium | reverse complement strand
TCTGTCCATCGTCGAACGTGGCCCAATCGGCAACGCCCAGATCCAAGCCGCGATGCTGGTGGTCGACGCGCTTGCGCGCACACGCTTCTTCCGTCACGCGCAGCGTCACCGAAACAAACCACTGGCCGTTGCGCCGGGTGATGGTGATGTCGTTGGGCTTGGCGGCCGCGAAGCGATGCCGCCCGCGCGCCCGGATGGGCATGGCATCTTTGCCGCTGCCAAGCCGCAGGGTTGCGCCGCGCTTGCCGTGCTGCATGAGTTTCCACCCGGCAGGGTCGGGGTAAGCAAATCCCGAGAGCCGCTTTGCGGATTTGAAGCGCGGAAATCCTGGCGTTTGACCGGCTTTGACGCGGCGGAAGAATGCGGCAAATGCCAGGTCCAGCCGTCGCAGGGTTTGTTGCAGCGCGTGGCTACCGAGTTCTACGAATTCGGGCCGATCGGCCTTGATCTGCGGCAGCACGTTTTGCTGGTCGAGATAGCTGATCGACTTGCGCTGCTTCTTCCACGCGTCGATGCGCTCTTCCAGTGCCGCGTTGTACAGCTCGCAGTGCAGCCGCGTCCACGCCTCAAGCCGCGCAGTTTGCGCGGAATTGGGGTAGAGCTTGAGCGTGAATTTACGGCATTGCATGATGTTAGACTAGCAGAAAAGACATTAAGGCGCAATCATGCAAGATGCTAATTCGTCAAGCTCTCACGCCGTTTTTTCACTTAAGCTACACATCGTCTTTGTGACGAAGTACCGCCGCAAGACCCTATCGCCCGATCTGCTCTTTTACTTGCGCGGCGCGTTCGCAGACTGTCTTGCCGCGTGGCGCTGCACCTTGCTGGAGTTCGGCGGCGAAAGCGATCACGTCCACCTGCTTGTTGACATCCACCCGGCGCTGAACATCTCAGTTCTGATCAACAATCTCAAGACCGCCAGCGCCCGCCGCGCTCGCGCCAGGTTCGCTGATCACCTCGCGAAGTTCTACTCCAAGTCGCTGTTTTGGCACCGGGCCTACTACGTGGGCAGCGTGGGCGGGGCCTCGCTTGAGACCGTGCGCGCCTACGTCGATGCACAAGGCACCGCCGAGCATGCGCGCAAGTCCGAGGCCAAAAAACGCAAACCGCCCGCTTGACCCCATCCTGCCCGGACGGCCTCGCCTATACGACGCCGCGCGTCGAGCCGGGCTAGGAAGGGGAATGCGCGGGCATGTGTTCAGGTGGGCGAGCAGTCAACGTGTTGATCTCGCCGCTGGGCAGCGCGCTGCTAGCGGCCTTGCTGGCCGCGCTGCTCGCGCGCCGCACCCGACGTACCGCGTGGGCGCTGGCGATCGCGGCATGGAGCTGGCTGCTGCTGTGCGCGACGCCGGCGTTCAGCAATCTGCTGGTCGGCGCGGTCGAGCGCAGCGTGCCGTACACGCCGCTGGATCAGCTGCCCGAGCTGCGCGCCGCGCTGGTGCTCGGCGGCGGCGTCGAGCCGCCGCAGCACCTCGGGCATCTGCCGCACCTGAACCCGGCGGCGGCGCGCGTGTGGTACGCCGTGCGCCTGTACCACGCCGGCAAGGCACCTTTGCTGGTGCTCAGCGGCGGCGCGCTCGACCCGGCGCACGCGATGGGTTCCGAAGCCGATGCGATGCGGCTGATGTTGCGCGACTTCGGCGTCCCCGACTCGGCCATGCTGCTCGAGTCGGGCAGCCTGAACACGCGGCAGAACGCGCTCAACGCCGCCGCGATGCTGCGCGCGCGGCATCCACCGCGTGCTGCTGGTGACCTCGGCGCTGCACATGCGCCGGGCGCTGGCGCGGGTGCGCGCGCAGGGGCTGGACGCGGTGCCGGCGGCGTCCGATTTCCAGGCCAGGCAGCTGCCCGGGGTGCGCCAGTGGCTGCCCAATGCCGCTGCGCTGCAGCGCAGCGGCGACGCGATCAAGGAAACCATCGGCTGGCTCAACGAGCGCCGGCAGGACGCGCGCTGAAGCCGCAGCGGCCGGTTCAGCGCGGCGTCGGCGCGGCGCGGCCGTAGACGTCGTCGAAGCGCACGATGTCGTCCTCGCCGAGATAGTCGCCGCTTTGCACCTCGATCATGACCAGGTCGAACAGACCCGGGTTGAGCAGGCGGTGCGGCGTGCACGCCGGGATGTAGGTGGATTCGTTGGTGCGCACATAGCGCTCGGCGTCACCGTTGACGACCTTCGCCGTGCCGGAGACGACCACCCAGTGTTCGCTGCGGTGGTGGTGCATCTGCAGCGACAGGCTCGCGCCGGGCTTGACGACGATGCGCTTGATCTTGAACTTGTCGCCTTCCTCGAGCACCGAGTAAGTGCCCCAAGGCCGGTGCACGGTGCGGTGCAGCCGGTAAGCGGGGTGGGCGCGGGCCTTCAGCTCGGCGTACAGCTTCTTGACCTCCTGCACGCGCTCGCGCGCAACGACCAGCAGCGCGTCGTCGGTGTCGACGATGATCAGCCCGTCGACGCCGAGCGCCGCGACCATGCGCCCGCCGGGCGCGTGCACCGCGCAGTCGCGGCTGTCGAGCAGCAGCGCGTCGCCGTCGACGCGGTTGCCGTGCGCGTCGGCCGGCAGCAGGTCGACCAGCGCCGACCACGAGCCGATGTCGCTCCAGCCGATCGAGCACGGCACCACCGCGACGCGGTCGGACTTCTCCATCAGCGCGTAGTCGATCGACTCGTCGCGT
>JAJZHH010000191.1 GCA_021804595.1 Pseudomonadota bacterium | reverse complement strand
GCTTTTCCAGCCTCGAATACCTGACCCGGCTGCCGGCCAGCCAGCTCAAGATCGACCGCGCCTTCTGCCACGGCGTCGCCGGCGACCGCCACAAGGCCGCGGTGGTCCACGCCACGCTGGCGATGGCACGCAGCCTGGGGCTGCAGACCATCGCCGAAGGCGTCGAGGATGCCGTCGACCTGGCCTGGATCGAGCGCGCCGGCTGCACCCGGGTGCAGGGCTGGGCGCTGTGGCCGGCGCTGTCGCCGGCCGACGCCTGCGCGCTGCTGCGGCGCTGACGCCGCCGCGGCAGCGGCGCGCGGGCGTCAGGCGTCGCGCAGTGAGCGGCGCAGGATCTTGCCCACCGGGGTCTTCGGCAGCTCGTCGCGGAACACGATGCTCTTCGGCCGCTTGTAGCCGGTCAGCCGCTCGGCGAGGAAGGCCTTCAGCGCCTCCTCGGTCAGCTGCGGGTCGCGGCGCACGACGAACAGCCGCACCGCCTCGCCCGAATTGGCGTCGGGCACGCCGACCGCAGCGGCCTCGAGCACGCCGGGGTGCGACACCGCGACGTCCTCGACCTCGTTGGGGAACACGTTGAAGCCCGACACCAGGATCATGTCCTTCTTGCGGTCGACGATCTTCACATAGCCCTGCGCGTCGAGCACGCCGATGTCGCCGGTGCGGAAGTAGCCGTCGGCGGTGAACGCGCGCGCGGTGTCGTCGTCGCGCTGCCAGTAGCCGCGCATGACCTGCGGGCCGCGCAGCGCGACCTCGCCGGGCTGGCCCAGCGGCAGTGCGCGACCGTCGTCGTCGACGATGGCGACCTCGGTCGACGGAATCGGCAAGCCGATGGTGCCGGAGAAGTGGTCGGTGTCGGTCGGGTTGCAGACCGCCGACGGCGACGTCTCCGACAGTCCGTAGCCTTCGCAGATCGGGCAGCCGGTCTTTTCCAGCCACTGCCGCGCGACCGCCTCCTGCACCGCCATGCCGCCGCCCAGCGAAATCAGCAGGTGCGACCAGTCGACGCTGGCGAAATCGGCGTGGTGCAGCAGCGCATTGAACAGCGTATTGACGGCCGGAAAGCTGTGCACCGGCCAGCGCCGCAGTTCCTTGATCGTCGCCGGCAGGTCGCGCGGGTTCGGCACCAGGATGATCATGCCGCCCTGGTGCGCCGACAGCAGCATGACCACGGTGAAGGCGAAGATGTGATAGAGCGGCAGCGCGCAGACGGTGTTGATCTGCCCCTGCGGCGCGCCCTTCTTGTGCAGCGCCGGGCGGTTCCACGCCTCCGACTGCAGCACGTTGGCGACCAGGTTGCGGTGGCTGAGCACAGCGCCCTTCGACACCCCGGTGGTGCCGCCGGTGTACTGCAGCACCGCGACGTCGAGCGGGTCGGGATCGGCCTCGTCGAGGTGCAGCGAGGCGCCAGCGGCCAGCGCGGCGGCGAAGCGCGCGTGTCCCGGCAGCTCGAAGCGCGGCACCAGGCGCTTGCGGTGGCGCACGACGAAATCGACCAGCGTGCCCAGCGGGAAGCCGAGCATCTCGCCCAGGCTGGCGACGAGCACGATGCGCGGGCGCTGCGCCGCGTCGACCTGCTGCAGCGTGTGCGCGAAGTTCTCCAGGATCACGATGCCGGCCGCGCCGCTGTCGCGCAGCTGGTGTTCGAGTTCGCGCGCGGTGTACAGCGGGTTGACGTTGACCACGACCAGTCCGGCGCGCAGGATCGCCGCCACCGCGATCGGATACTGCGGCACGTTGGGCATCATCACCGCGACGCGGTCGCCGCGCTTCAGGCCCTGCTGCTGCAGCCACGCGGCCAGCGCCGCCGAATCGCGGTCCCACTGCGCGTAGCTGGTCGTGCGCCCCATGTACGCGAATGCCGGGCGCTGCGCGTACTGCGCGAAGCTGCGGCGCAGCAGGTGGACCAGCGACTTGCAGCTGCCCGGGTCGATCTCGGCCGGTACATCGGCCGGATACGACGCGAGCCAGGGACGTTCGTTCATGCGGTGCGCTCCGTCTGACGTCGGTCGTCAAAAATAGAACGACCGTTCGAAATAACGGCGAGGATAACCGCTGCACGGCGCTTTGACCAGCGCCTAGGGTATACCCGAAGGTGCCAAGGCATCGCCCGCCCACGGGGCTTACCGAGGCCTCAACTGTCGACGACCTTGATCGTCGGGAACCTGGCCGAATAGTCCTTCGCCCGCTGCGCGATGCGCGCGGCCAGCCGCCGCGCGATCGCGCCGTACTCGCGCGCGGCGACGCCGTCGGGCTCGGCGACCACGCTGGGGCGGCCGCTGTCGGCCTGCTCGCGGATGCGCAGGTCCAGCGGCAGGCTGCCGAGCAGCTCGACGCCGAAGTCGCGCGCCATGCGCTCGCCGCCGCCGCTGCCGAACACGTGCTCGGCGTGGCCGCAGTTCGAGCACACGTGCACCGCCATGTTCTCGACGATGCCCAGCACCGGCACGTTGACCTTCTCGAACATGCGCAGGCCCTTGCGAGCGTCGAGCAAGGCGATGTCCTGCGGCGTCGTCACGATCAGCGCGCCGGTCAGCGGCACGCGCTGGCTGAGCGTGAGCTGGATGTCGCCGGTGCCGGGGGGGAGGTCGACGATCAGGTAGTCGAGCCCGCTCCAGCGCGTCTGCCGCACCAGCTGCTCGAGCGCCTGCGTGGCCATCGGGCCGCGCCAGATCATCGGCTGGTCGGGGTCGAGCAGCACGCCGATCGACA
>JAJZHH010000009.1:15138-42423 GCA_021804595.1 Pseudomonadota bacterium | reverse complement strand
CCGTCGAAATTGAACACCGGCACGCGCACCAGCTCGCGCATCGACGGCAGCCCGACCAGCCGCAGTTCGCCCGACTGGCCGCTGCTCCAGATGCCGTAGTACTCGTCGAGCTTGCCCGGCGCGACGTAATCCTCGGGCAACTTGTCGGGCTCGCCGGCGACCGCGCTTTTCACGCCGAGGCCGCCGGCCACGCCGCCGGCGCCGGCCAGCCCGGCCAGCGCGCCGACCTTGACGAAACTGCGCCGTGCCGGATTCTTCGCGGCATCGCCCTCGTCCTGCACCGCGGCATCGCGGGCCTGGGTATCGGTGTCGTGCTTGTTGTTGTCGTTCATGATGTTTTCAGGTTCCTATGCGAGTCAATCGATGGCCTTGACGGCTCCCTGGGGCGGCCCTCCCGCTGGCTGCGCGGGTACGGGCTGGATCGGTATCGTTTGGGTGGTCGAAGATGCTTCCCTCCTTTTGCGGCGCGAAACCAGCGGCGGACACTTGCGGTCGTTCCAGTAGGTGACCTGGCAGTCGAGGCAGTAGTGGCACTCGTTGAAGTTGATCTGCCCGATCGGGTTGATCGCCTGCACCTCGCACTCGACGGCGCAGACCTGGCACGGGCGGCCGCATTCGCGCCGCCGCTTGAGCCACTCGAACAGACGCCAGCGCCCGGCCACCGACAGCCCGGCGCCGAGCGGGCACAGGTAGCGGCAATAGAACTTGTTGTTGAACGCGGCGATCGCCACCAGCGCGATCGCGTACAGCTCGTAGCCCCACGAGCGCACGAAGTGGAAATTGATCGCGGTCTTGAACGGCTCGACCTCGATGTAGCGCTCGGCCAGCCCGAGCGACTGCAGCGACATGCCGAACAGCACCAGCAGGATCACGTACTTGAGCGCCCACAGCCGCTCGTGCACGTACGACGGCGTCTGCAGCTGCGGCACGTGCAGGCGGCGCGCGAGCTTGTTGACCAGCACCTGGATGGCACCGAACGGGCACAGCCAGCCGCAGTACACGCCGCGGCCGACCAGCAGCAACGTGACCGCGACGAACACCCAGAGGATGAAGATCAGCGGGTCCATCAGGAAGATCGACCAGTGGAAGCCGGTCAGCACCGCGTGCACGAAGGTCAGGATGTTGACCGCCGACAGCTGCGCCAGCCCGTACCAGCCGATGAACACCGCGGTGTAGACCAGGAAGCCCACGCGCAAGCGCTCGAGCAGCCGCGGCCGCTTGACCAGCCAGTCCTGGAACAGCAGGATGAAGCTCAGCACGGCAAGCCCGGCGCCGAGCACCGCGATGTCGACGCGTTGCGACAGCCAGATCTGCTGCCACATCGGCAAGCGGCTCCAGTCGGCGTGGGGCGCCGGCGCCGGCGGCGCGTCGACGTAGGCGGGCGGAATCTGGTAGCCGGCGGTGAAGGTGTGGTAGACGCTCTTGAGCGGTCCGACCTGGCGGCGCACCAGCAGCTGCAGCGTCCACGCCCGCCCGGGGTCGAAGCCCTGGCCGTGGCGCAGCACGAACAGCGCCTTCTCGTCGAACGCGGGCATACCGGCCAGATGCACGTCGTCCAGCGGCAGGAAGTCGGAGTCCTTGAACAGGTAGAGCTTGTCGCCCTGCATGATGTGCAGACGGTCGAAAATCCCCCCGCGCACGTAGCCCAGCCCCTTGAACGAATAGATGCCATTCGCCATCACCGCGATCAGCTCGTCGCCGGGCTGCAGCGACTTCATCACCTGCGCATAGGCGCTGGCCCCGAGCAGGTTGCGTCCCACCGTCGGCGGTGTCGCGTCGGCGTAATAGAGGTCGGTGAAGGTGTCCTGCTCGTGCCCCGGAGCGGGCGCCGTCGGGTCGTCGACCAGGCCGCTGAGCGGATCCTTGCTGAACGCGGCGGACACGCTGCCGCGCGCCAGATGCAGGCGCCTGATCGCCCCGTTGCCGGTCAAGGTCTTCCAGTCCGCGGGCGCGTACAGGTTCAGCTTGACCTTCGCCGCCGCCTGCTCGTCGGCCTTGGCCGGCGACACGATGCGGCGCGACGCGGCGACTTTCAGCGCCGAGTTCATGATCGTCTCGTTGACCACCATCGACGTCACCGTCGCGCTGCTGATCGCGTCGATGTGCGTACCCTGGCCGACGCCGTTGCCGACGACGATCGAGTCGGTCACCGAATGCCCGATGTAGCGGGCGACGAAGTCGTACAGCTTCTGCACCGGGATGCCGACCAGCAGGATGGGCTCGTGCTGCTCGAGCACGCGGGCGGCGAGGATGCGCCCGTGCACGTCGATCGCCACCAGGATGTTGATCGGCTCGCCCGAGTAGGCCGGGATCGGCGCCACCATCACCGTCTCGAACACATAGCCGATGACCTTGTCGCCCTGATAGACGGCGGCGGCCGGCGGCTTGCCCTCGATGTCGCCGAAACGCGTCGCCTGCGGAAACGCCTGGCGTACTTCGGGGTATTTGGCGTCGATGCCGGCGAACGCCGGCGCCGCCAGCACGAGCAGCAGCGCCGGCAGCAGCCAGCGCCGCAGGAGGCATAGCGCGCGCATCATGCGACCTCCGCGCGGCCGGCGATCAGCGGCAGCTCGCGCGAGCGCCAGCGTTGGCTGCCGTCGCGCGAGAACACCAGCCACTGATGCCCCTGGCGCGCCATCAGCTCGCCGAATTCGGGCCGCGGCAACGAGAAGCCGCCGGTGCTCATGCCGTCGGCGACGACCGATTGGTGCGCCATCACGGTCACGCTCGAGTACGCCTGCGGCGAATACCCCGAGCGCGGATTGAGGATGTGGAACAGGCGCCGGTCGGTCGAGAAGAACACGCGGTAATTGCCCGAAGTCGACAGCGCGGCGTTGCGCAGCTGCACGACTTCGGCGACGCGGTCGACGTTGCGCGGATCGACGATGCCGACGTTCCAGTGGCGCGCCGGATCCGCGCCCGAAAACGCCTGCAGGTCGCCGCCGGCGTCGATCAGCCCGTACTCGATGCCCGCCGCCTTCAGCGCGGCGATACCCTGGTCGACGACGTAGCCCTTGGCGATGCCGTCGAGCGTGATCGCCATGCCGGGGCGGCGCAGGCGCACCGCCGACGCGCCGAGCTCGACGGCGCGGTAATCGACCAGCGCGTGGCGCCGCGCGATGCCGGCGCGGTCGCGCGCGCTCAGCACCACCGGCTCGGGCAGCGACTCGACATAGTCGAGCACCGGCAGCACCGTCGGATCGAACGCGCCGCCGCTGAGCTGGGCAAACTGCAGCGCATGCCCGAGCACCTCGCGCAGCGCACGCGGCGGGTTGCGCAGCACGCCGTCGCGGTTCAGCCGCGACACCGCGCTGCGTGGGTCGAAGCGACTGAGCACCGCGACCGTGTCGGCCATGCGCGCATAGGCCTGCGCCATCGCCGCGCGCGCCGCGTCGACGTCGTCGGCCAGGCAGTTCACCGCGACCGAGGTCTGCATCAGCGTGCGTTCGTGGCGCACTTCGTAGAGGTTGGCCGAGCGCTTCGCGACCATCCACCCGGCGCCGCCGAGCAGGCCGGCGCCGACGCCGGCCGCGGCCACGGTCTTCAGCAGCTGGCGCCGGCCGACCATCGTTTCCCATCCATCATCCGCACGCATTTCGATCTCTCTTCGCAAACTCCGGGCATGACGCGTCCCGCCCGGCGTCGCGAAAGCGATCCAGGAGGCGACCAGACAAGGGGCAGACGGCGACCGCGACGGCCGCCGTGCGACGGCGGCGTCAGGGGGGAGACAGGCTGTGCGCGATGCGCGAGTTCACGATGCCGACACTTCGGTTAAAAGATGTACGACGAGCGTATCTTTCAGCCGGAGCGCGAATCCATGATTTCGGTCAAAAAACGCCGGCCGCGGCGGCTGCGTTTGATCCAGGTCTAATCGGCGCTCGCCGGGCCCGGCCGGGGTCGACGCCGCCAGCCGGAGCTCAGCCGCTCAGCGCGTCGAGTTCGCGGTGGCGCACCAGCACGCTGTAGCGCCCGGCGAAACGCCGCGCCAGCTGCTCGGCAAGGAACACCGAGCGATGCTGGCCGCCGGTGCAGCCGATCGCGACGACGACGTAGCTGCGCTGGTCCTCGGCCAGCGCCGGCAACCAGGTGTCGAGGAAGCCGGCGATGTCGTCGAACATGCGCAGCACCGCAGGCTGCGCGCGCAGGAACTCGATCACGCCGTCGTCGCGTCCGCTCTGCCCGCGCAGCAGCGGGTCGTAGTGCGGGTTGGGCAGCATGCGCACGTCGAACACGAAATCGGCGTCGAGCGCGACGCCGCGCTTGAACGCGAACGACTCGAACATCAGCGTCAGCTGCGCGGCGCTGACCCCGACCGCCTGCCGCACCCAGCCGCGCAGTTGCGCCGGACGCAGGCCACTGGTGTCGATGTGCAGGCCGAGGCCGGCCACCGGAGCGAGCAGCTCGCGCTCGATCTCGATGGCCTCGATCAGCGCCGGCGCCGAGACCGGCAACGGCGCGGCGGATACCTCGGGGGCACGACGCGCGGTCAACGGATGTGCGCGCCGCGTCTCCGAGAAGCGCTGCACCAGCGTGTCGGTATCGCAGTCGAGAAAAATGAAATGCAGCTCGCAGCGCTCGCGCAGCCGCCGCGCCAGCGCGGGCAGTTCATGCAGGCTCTCGGCGCTGCGCACGTCCATCGCGATGCCCAGGCGGCGATGGCCGGACGCGGTGGCCACGTCGAGCAGCGCGTCGACCAGCTGCGGCGGCAGGTTGTCGACGCAGTAGTAGCCGGCGTCCTCGAGCGCGTTGAGCGCGATCGACTTGCCCGAGCCCGACACTCCGGACAGCAGCACGACGCTCAAGGCCTCGGCCATTTCAGCGAGGCTCCTGCGACCGTGCCACGGCGTCGCCGCGCAGCTCGCGCGCGTGCTCCAGCGCCACCCCCGACTGCGCGTCGCCGCCGAGCATGCGCGCCAGCTCGGCCACGCGCGCGTCGCCGTCGAGCCGCGCGATGCGGCTGCGCGGGCCGCCGCCGGCGGTCTCCTTGACGACTTGCAGGTGCCCGTCGGCGCACGCCGCGACCTGCGCCAGATGGGTGACCGCGAGCACCTGGCGGTCGCGACCCAGTCGCGCCAGCAAGTCGCCGACGGTATGCGCCACCGCGCCGCCGACGCCGGCGTCGACTTCGTCGAACACCAGCGTACCGACGGTCTGCTGCGCCGCGCTGGTCGCCGCCACCGCCAGTGCGATGCGCGACAGCTCACCGCCCGAGGCGACGCGCGCAAGTGCACGCAGCGGCGCGCCGGCGTGGCCGGCCACGCGCAGCTCGACGCTCTCGGCGCCGCCGGCCTGCACCGCGTCCAGCGGCAGCAGCGCGACCTCGAAGCGCCCGCCTTCCATGCCCAGGCGCTGCATCTGCGCGACGACGCCGGCGGCCAGCCGCGTCGCCGCATCACGCCGCCGCGCGCTGAGCGCGTCGGCCGCGTGGCGCAGCCGCTGCAGCGCTGCGTCGACCTCGCGCTGCAGCGCGTCGACGTCGACCTGCTGCTCGAGTTCGTTCAGGCGCCCACGCAGCGCCTGCAGCTGGTCCGCAAGCGCATCGGGGGCGACGCGGTGGCGACGCGCCAGCGTCAGCCACGCCGACAGGCGGGCGTCGATCTGGCGCAGGCGCTCGGGATCGAGGTCGATCGTGCGCAGCCGTGCGCCGAGCTCGCGCGCGAGCTCGCGCAGCTGCGCCTCGGCCGCGTCGAGCTGCTCGATCAGCGGCGCCAGCGTCGCGTCGATGCGCGCCGCGTCGTGCAGTGCGTGGCCGCCGGCGAGCAGCCGGCGCCGCGCGCCGTCCTCGTCGTCGTCGACGCTGGCTGCGGCCAGCTGCAATTGTTCGATCAGCTCGGCGGCGTGCGCCAGCCGGTGCTGCTCGACATTGAGCGCGTCCCACTCGTCGGCCAGCGGCGCCAGCCGCTCGAGCTCGGCCAGCTGCGCGGCCAGCGCTTCGCGCTCGGCGTCGCGCGCGCCAAGGTCGCTGCGCGCCGCGTGCAGACGCTCGTCGAGCGTCTTCCACGCGCGCCAGGCCTGCGCGCACGCCAGGCGCTGCGCGCCGGCCTGCGCGTAGGCGTCGAGCAGGTCGCGCGCCGCGTCGGCGCGCACCAGGCTCTGCCAGGCGTGCTGGCCATGGATGTCGACCAGCCGCTCGCCGGCGGCGCGCAACTGCGCCAGCGTCGCCGGGCTGCCGTTGACGAAGGCGCGCGAGCGGCCCTGCGCGTCGATCAGCCGGCGCAGCAGCACCTCGTCGCCGCCTTCGAAGCCCTGCTCGTCGAGCCATTCGGCCAGCTCGGGCGTGGTGTCGAAGGTCGCCGCGATCTCGGCGCGGCTGCTGCCGGCGCGCAGCACCGACGCGTCGCCGCGCTCGCCCAGCGCCAGTTTCAGCGCGTCGACCAGGATCGACTTGCCGGCGCCGGTCTCGCCGGTCAGCGCGCTGAAGCCGGCGTCGAACTCGAGGTCGATTTCGTCGACCAGCACGAAGTCGCGCAGATGCAAGCGCCGCAGCATCAATCCTCCACCGGCAGGATTTCGTGCCAGCGCAGCTTCTTGCGCAAGGTCGTGAAATAGCTCCAACCCGGCGGGTGCAGGAACACCGCGCGGTAGCGCGCCGCGCGCAGGCGCACGCGGTCGCCGCCGAGCAGGTCGGCGAAGTGCTGCATGTCGAAATTCACGCCGACGTCCTTGTGCGAGACGATCTCGATCTCGATCTGCACGTGCTCGGGCAGCACGATCGGCCGGTTCGACAGCGTGTGCGCGGCGATCGGCACCAGCACCAGCCCGGGCAGGCTCGGGTGCAGGATCGGGCCGCCGGCCGACAGCGCGTAGGCGGTCGACCCGGTCGGCGTGGCGACGATCAGCCCGTCGGCGCGCTGCACGTACATCGGGCGCCCGTCGACGTCGACGCGCAGCTCGACCAGCCCGGTGGCGCCGCTGCGGTTGACGACGACGTCGTTGACCGCGATGCCGGCGAAGATGCTGCGCCCATCGCGAACCACCTCGCCTTCGAGCACCGCGCGCTGCTCGCGCTCGAACTCGCCGCCGAGCAGCGCGTCGATCGCCGCGCGCCAGTCGGTCTCGGCGATGTCGGTGATGAAACCCAGCCGCCCCGAATTGATGCCCAGCAGCGGCACGCCGCACGGCGCCAGCTCGCGCGCGACGCCGAGCATGGTGCCGTCGCCGCCGACGACGATGGCCACGCAGCCCGGCCCCAGCTCGCCGACCTGCTCGAGCGTGATCGTCGCGTAGCCGGGGAGTTCGCCGTGCTCGGCGGTCTGTCGCTCGATGGCGACATCGACGCCATGGCCGGTCAGCCAGCCGGCGATGTCGGCCAGCACGTGCGACACTCCGGCCTGGTATTTGCCGATCAAGACGGCGTGCTGGAATGCGGTGCGGGTCATGGCTCCCGATTACAGCACAGCGGCGTGACCGTGCAAGCCCGCCGCGACGTCGGTCGCCGGCGATCCTAAAATCTGCAGTCCATGGATGAACGTGCCCGAGTCCTGCTCAAGACCCTGATCGAGCGCTACATCGCCGACGGCCAGCCGGTCGGCTCGCGCACGCTGTCGCGCGCGTCCGGGCTGGAGCTGTCGGCGGCGACGATACGCAACGTGATGGCCGACCTCGAGGATCTGGGGCTGATCGCCAGCCCGCATACCTCGGCCGGGCGCATCCCGACCGCGCGCGGCTACCGGCTGTTCGTCGACACCATGCTGACCGCGCAGCCGCTGCCGGCCGGCACCGACGTCGAGCACAGCCTGCGCGCGCAACTGCACGTGGCCGAGCCGCAGCGGGTGATCCAGCAGGCCGCGCACCTGCTGTCGAACCTGTCGCACTTCGTCGGCGTCGTCGTGACGCCACGGCGCAACGCCGCGTTCCGCCATATCGAATTCCTCACGCTGTCGCAACGCCGCATCCTGGTCATCCTGGTCGATGCGTCGGGCGACGTGCAGAACCGCATCATCGCCGCCGCGCGCGACTACAGCGCCAGCGAGCTGACCGAAGCGGCAAACTACCTGAACGCGAACTTCAGCGGCCTGAGCTTCGACGACATGGCGCTCAAGCTGCGCGACGAAGTCGACACCCTGCGCGGCGAAATCGCCACGCTGATGCGCACCGCGGTCGCGCTGGGCAGCGAAGCGGTCGCCGAGCAGCAGGAGCAGGTGGTCATTTCGGGCCAGCAGCAGCTGCTCGACGTCGACGACCTGTCGGGCAACCTCGCCAGCCTGCGCCGGCTGTTCGACCTGTTCGAGCGCAAGTCGCACCTGCTGCGCCTGCTCGACGGCGCCGCGCACGCGCAGGGCGTGCGCATCTACATCGGCGGCGAGAACGAGGTCGTGCCGTTCGAGGAACTGTCGGTGATCACCGCGCCGTACGAGGCCGACGGCAAGGTCATCGGCACGCTGGGCGTGATCGGGCCGACGCGAATGGCCTACGACCGCATGATCCAGATCGTCGACATCACCGCCAAGCTGGTCGGCAATGCGTTGAGCCAGCGCTGAAGCGCGGCGCGACTCACGCCGGCGCGTCGAGTTCGGCTTGCGGGTCGGCCGGGCAAGGCAGGCGCTGGCGCCGCACTCGCCCGCCGATCGCGACCACCACCGCGTAGCCGTCGGCGCCGGCGCACAGCGTGAAATGTCCCCACTGCAAGGCCCCGAGCTCGCCGCGCCGGCCATCGGCGCCGGGGTCGCCGCGCGCCCAGCCCTCGGCGGTGTAGCGCACGCCGCGCGCCAGGCCGCGGGTCGCGCCGAGCGTCACGTCGCGCGGCAGCTGCTGCACCAGCAGCGGCGCCGCGTCGGCCTCGGCGCGAACGATCCAGCCCTGCTGCCAGCGGCCGCCGCAGCGGCGCTGGTCGGCGCTCGGGCACAGCCAGACCGGCGCGGCCCGCGCCAGCGCCGCGCTGCGTGCGAGTTGCAGCCCGCCGCGCAGCGCCTCGCTGGCCGCGTCGACGCGCGCGCGCCGCAAGGGCACGACCAGGTTCGGCAACGCGATCGCCAACCCGATCGCCAGCAGCGCGGCGACCACCGTCGCCTCGATCAGCGTATAGCCGCGCCGCCCCGCTGCCGCCATGCCAAGCTCCTCGCGCTCGCGCGGCCGCACCGGCCACCGCAGGCCGATTGTGGCGCACCGCGCCCGCCACGAGGCCAAGACCGCGCCGCTCGCGCGTGCATCACGACCGCTCGCCTAGAATCCGCGTTGCCGCGCGGCTGCGCGCGGCAACGGGCCGTTAGCTCAGTTGGTCAGAGCAGAGGACTCATAATCCTTTGGTCGTTGGTTCAAGTCCAACACGGCCTACCAAAATTCCCGTTACGCGACTGCACCTTGTGCAATTTCATGCGTGCCAGGGTGGCTCGCCACGCGTGCGAATCCACGCTCGAACGCCCTCTGCCGCTCGGCGCGATCGGCCCCGTCGTGGCTGGCCCGCAGGGCACTGGAACGTGCTGCGCGATGTCCGCTGGGCTCCGCAGCGTGACGCGCTGATCATCCGATCGCTCGACGCACACGCCAGCCTCCCCCCCAGCGACATCAAACGAGGAAAGCATGCCAAGTGGTAAGGTGAGTTCTCCACCGGCACAGAGGAAGCCACATGGCCAAGCCCAATTACCAGTTCGAGAAGCGCCAGCGCGAGCAGCAGAAGAAGCTGAAGAAAGCCGAAAAGGCCCAGCGCAAGCTCCAACCCGCGCCAGCCGCGCCGGACACCGACGCCCCGGTCACCCCGGAAGCTCCCGCCGAGGAGCAGTCAGGCGGTCGGCCGTAAGCGATTCGCCTCCGCGCCGCAGCGTGGCCTCCCGTTTCGAGGACTCGTGAACACCCCCACGCTGCCGGGGTTCGAGCCCCCGTCGTCGGCACCCGACCCGCTGGCGCCGGCCGCGCAGCGGCTGCTGCACGCGCTGGCGCTGCTGTGGACGCCGCAGAACAGGACCACGCTGCACGAGGCCACGCGCCTCCTCGGCGGCCCGGCGCTGCCGGCGGCGGTGGTCGAGGCCGCGCTCAGGCAGCTGGTCGGCGCAGGCCGGGTCGTGGCGCTGACGGTTCCGTCCGCACGCTACGTGCTCGCCGACGCCGCGCGCACGCCGTGCTACCGCGAGTTGCTCGACGCGCACCCGGCGCCCGAACTGCTCGAGGCGCTGCGCGCGTGCGGCGGGCTCGGGCCGGGACCCGGCTTCGGCTTCGTCGCCCGCCGCGGCCTGGCGCCGGGGCGCGGCAGCCTGGTGGCGATGCTGCGGTTGGCGCTGTTCAGCGGCGCCGACGAGGCGACGATTCGCGCCCTGAAGACCGAGATCGAGTACGGCGGCAGCTGGTCCGAAGCGCTTGACGAGGCCGCCTTCCGCGGCGCCTTCGACGCCGCGCTGGCGCAGCGCGTCGACCCCGCCTGGCAGGCGCAGCTCGCCTACCTGGCGGCGATGATGGTGTGCCGCGCCTGGCAGCCGCGCTTTCTGCCGTGGTGCGAATGGGCGTTGCAGCAGCCCGCCGCGCAGCAGCCCGTGCACCTGCGCTATCAGCTCGCCGAGTTGCTCATTCACCGCGGCGAAACCGACGCCGCATTGCAGCGCCTGGGCGACGGGCAAGGCGGATTCGCGCAGGCCATGCGCGCCGCCGCGCAGCTGCAGCGCGGCGAACCGGCCCAGGCCTGCGCCGGTTTCGCCGCCGCGCTGAAGGCGCGCGCCGCGGAAAGCGGGGCACGCAAGAACCTGCTGCCCGAGACGCTGGCCTGGTATTACCCGCTGGCGCTGCTTGCCGGCGGCGGCGCCGAGCAGCTGGCGCTGGCGCGCAAGTTCACAGTGGCCGAATCGGGCTCGCGCAAGCTGCAGCCGGTGGGCTGGGGCCGCTGGGCCTACGCCATCGCGCTGGCCCAGGGCGAGGTCGCGGCCGACGCGCGCGCGTTCGAGCTGCGGCCCTACGCCGACGTCGGCCTGGAAGCGCTGTGGACCCAGCTGCTGCACGCCTGGCTGGTCGGCCAGGGCGCGTTGCCGGCGCCGGCGGCGGACGCGCTGGCGACGAACCGCGCGCAGGCGGCGCGCGTCGCCGCCGCGATCGACTCCTGCGCGCTGCACGGGCTGGCGCGGCAGCTCGCCGGCGCCAGCGCGGTGCTCGCCGGCGACCCCGTGCCGGCCGGCTGCGTGCTCGCCGCGCAAGCGCGCAGCGACTGGCAGCGGGTGCTGCACGCGCTGGCCGCGCTCGACGTGCCCGAAGCCGATGCCGCGAAGGACGAGGCCGACCGCAGGCTGCTGTGGAGCCTGCACGTCTCGCCCGACGGCCGCCTGCAGGCGATCGTGCCGCTGGAGCAAAAGCGCGGCGCGCGCGGCTGGGGGCGGCCGAAGGAAGTCACGCTGTCGCGGCTGGCCGGCGACAAGACCCTGGCCGACCGCGACGCCCGCGTCGCCCGCGCCATCCACCAGGACCGCTACCACGCGCGGGTTTTCGAGCTCGACCGCGCCGAGGCCATCGTCGCGCTGCTCGGCCATCCGCACCTGGTGCTGGGCGACGACACCGAGCTCGGCGTCGAACTGCTCAGCGGCACGCCGCGGCTGGAAGCCAGCGCGCAGACCGCGGCCGACGGCAAGTTCGTCGTGCTGCGCCTGCACCCGGCGCCGGCGATCGACGCCGGCGCGGCGCTGCCGCCCGGCCTGGCCGACTGGCAGCGCCGCGAAGCCGAGGCGCTGCGCGGCATCTGCCTGGAGCACGAATCGGCGCGACGCCTGCGCCTGGTGCGCTACAGCGCGGCGCAGCTGCGCGCCGCGCGCCTGCTGCAGGCGCAGCCGCGCATTCCGGCGCACGCCGGCGCCGAGCTGCAGCGCGCGCTGGCCGTGCTCGGCCATCATTTCGATGTCCACGCCGACGTCGACAGCGACGCGCGCGCGGTCGAAGGCGAATGCCGGCTGCGCGCCGAGCTCTCGCCGCTGGGCGACGGCCTGCACTTGCGACTGGTCGTCGCGCCGCTGGGCGAGGCCGGCCCTCGGCTGGTTCCCGGACAGGGGCGCAGCCGTCTCATCGCCGCCGTCGACGGCGTATCGTGCAGCACCAACCGCGACCTCGCCGCCGAGCGCGCGCACCTGGCGCAGGTGCTCGATGCGCTGCCCGAGCTCGACCCGTCCGCCGACGGTGTGGAATGGGACCTCGACGAGCCCGACGCGGCGCTGCGCGCGGTCGACGTGCTGCCGGGCCTGGCCGCCGTGCAGGCGCTCGACTGGCCGCAGGGCAAGCCGGTGCGGGTGTTGCGCGCCGACACCCCGGCGCTGCGCGTCGAGGTACGACCCTCGCGCAACTGGCTGCAGGTCGACGCCCGGCTGCCGCTCGACGAGGGCCTGGTCGTCGACCTGCAGCAGCTGCTGCGCGCCGCGGCCAGCACGCAGCACTTCGTGGCCATCGGCCACGGCGCCTACCTGGCCCTGTCGCAGTCGCTGCGCGAGCGGCTGCGGCTGCTGGCGGCGCTGGGCGACGCCGCGCCCAAGGACGCCGGCGTGCGCGTCGCGCCCACCGCGGCGATCGCGCTGTTCGACGTGGTCGACGGCACCGGCGGCGACGTCGGCGCCTGGCTGCGCCAGCGCGTCGACACGCTGCGCGCGGCGATGGCTCACGACCACGCCCCGCCGCCCACCTTGCAGGCGCAGCTGCGCGGCTATCAGGAGGCCGGCTACAACTGGGCCATGCGGCTGGCGCGCGCCGGCTTCGGCGCCTGCCTGGCCGACGACATGGGGCTGGGCAAGACGCTGCAGGCGCTGGCCGTGCTGTGCGCGCGCGCGGCGGGCGGCGCCGCGCTGGTCGTCGCGCCGACTTCGGTGTGCGGCAACTGGCTGGCCGAATGCCGGCGTTTCGCGCCGGCGCTGAACGCGCGCATCGTCGCCGAGCCGGGGCGCGACGCCACGCTGGGCGAAGCCGGCGCCGGCGATCTGCTCATCGTCTCCTACACCCTGCTGCAGCAGCACGCGCCGGCGTTCGCGGCTCGCGCCTGGCATACGGTGGTCGCCGACGAGGCGCAGGCGGTGAAGAATGCGCTGGCCAAGCGCAGCCAGGCCTTGTTCGAACTGCGCGCCGACTTCCGCCTCGCGCTGTCGGGCACGCCGGTGGAAAACCGCCTCAGCGAGCTGTGGTCGGTGATGCACTTCTGCAACCCCGGGCTGCTCGGCCCGCTGACGCGCTTCCAGGCCCGTTTCGCCAACCCGATCGAACGCGAGCGCCAGGCCGGCGCGCAGCGCACCCTGCACCGGCTGATCGCGCCGTTCCTGCTGCGCCGCATCAAGGCCGAAGTGCTCGACGACCTGCCCGAGCGCACCGAGCTGACGCTGAGCGTGCAGCCCGACGCCGCCGAGCTGGCGCACTACGAAGCGCTGCGACGCAACCTGGTCGACGAAATCGAGAACGCCGCGCATGCCCAGGCGCCGCAGGCAAGGCTGCACATCCTGGCGCAGCTGACCAAGCTGCGCCGCGCCGCCTGCGACCCGCGGCTGGTCACGCCGGGCTTCGCTCCCGGCGCCAAGGTGCGCGCCTTCGCCGAGCTGGTCGGCGACATCGTCGCCAACCGCCACCGCGTGCTCGTGTTCAGCCAGTTCGTCGACTTCCTCGGCCTGCTGCGCGCCGAGCTCGACGCCGCCGGCGTCGACTACCAGTACCTCGACGGCGCCACCCCCGCGGCCGAGCGCACCCGCCGCGTGCAGGCCTTCCAGCGCGGCGACGGCGCCGCGTTCCTGATCAGCCTGAAGGCCGGCGGTTTCGGGCTGAACCTGACCGCCGCCGACTATGTGGTGATCATGGACCCGTGGTGGAACCCGGCGGCCGAAGAGCAGGCCATGGGCCGCGCCCACCGCATCGGCCAGCAGCGCCCGGTGACGGTGTACCGGCTGGTCAATCGCGGCACGCTGGAGGAGCGCATCGTCGAGCTGCACCGCGACAAACGCGCGCTGGCCGACAGCGTGCTGGCCGAGCAGCAAGGCGAAGCGGCGCTGCCGTCGACGCAGGACCTGCTCGACCTGCTGCGCGAAGCGCCGCTGGCCGGCATGGACATCGGCTCGGCTTCGCACCGGCACATGCCAGCGGCGTGCTGAACATCGACGCCAGGCTGCGCGCCGCTTGCGCGAGCCGCGGCTGGCGCCGTCACTGCGTTTCTTGCCGTTTCATTTGAGACTTTTTGACATCTCGCATTACTGATACTTACGCCTAAGATGGTGCGTCGGCCTGCCTTTCCGGAGCAAGGACGTGACCATCTCGCACCGCGCCGTCGATGAACTCGTGCAGGATGCACTCGCTTCGGTGCGCACCCTGCTCGGGATGGAAGTCGCCTTCCTGTCGGAGTTTTGCGACGGACGACGAATCTTCCGCTATGTCGACAACGCCGCGGACGAGATTCCGGTGCGGGTCGCAGGGTCGGATCCGCTGGAGGACAGTTACTGCCAGCGCGTCGTCGACGGTCGGCTGCCGGAACTGATGCGCGATGCCTCGGCCTATGCCCACGCGCGCACGATACCGGCGACGGCGATCATTCCGGTCGGCGCTCACCTGAGCGTTCCGGTGCGGCTCAGCGACGGGCGCATCTACGGCACTTTCTGCTGCTTCAGTCGTCGCCCCGACGAGTCGCTGGGCGAACGCGACGTCAGCACGATGCGCTGCTTCGCCAACATGACGGCGAAGTTCATCGAGGAACAGGTCGCCGAGGAAAGGCGCCACCGCGAGCTGATCACGCGCTACCAGCGCGTGCTCGAAGACGAGCGTTTCGCCGTGGCCTATCAACCGATCGTGCGCCTGGCCGACTCGAGGGTCGTCGGCTACGAAGCGCTTGCCCGGTTCCCCGACCCGCCGCAGCGCACGCCCGACGTCTGGTTCAACGAGGCCGCCGCCATCGGGCTGCAGGGCAGCCTCGAGGTCGCGGTCGTGCGCAAGGCCTTGCGCCTGTTCGCGCTGGTGGCCGACGCCGCCTACGTCTCGCTGAACGCGTCGCCGCAGACCATCCTCAGCGGCGCGCTGGCCGAGGCGCTGCTGCCCTACCCTTGCGCGCGCATCGTGCTCGAAGTCACCGAGCACGCATCGGTCGACGACTACGCGTCGATCGCCCGCGCGATCGACCCGCTGCGACGCCGCGGAATGCGCCTTGCAGTCGACGACGCCGGCGCCGGTTATGCCAGCTTCCGCCACATCCTGAAGCTGCAGCCGGAGTTGATCAAGCTCGACACGAGCTTGATCCGGCAGATCGACAAGGATCGCCAATCCCGCGCGCTGGCTGCCGCGATCGTGCGTTTCAGCGAGGAGGCCGGCAGCCGCGTGGTGGCCGAAGGCGTCGAGACCGAGGCCGAGCTTGCGGTGCTGCGCGACCTCGGCATCGAACTGGCGCAAGGCTATCTGCTCGGCCGCCCGGCTCCGCTCGAGAGCTGGCTGCCGCCGTCGTCGGCCGATGCCGCGCCGGCGAACGGCTCCCCGTAGGCCGCCAGCCGCCACACTTCGCTGCCGAAGCGGGGCACAATAGGCCCGCAGGAGCTCATCGTGCGCACCATCGGACCTGACCCCGAACGCGGCCATCCCGAGCCGTTGGCGATCGACGCCATCGTCGCGCGGCACGGCGACGACGGCACGCGGCTGCTGCCGATGCTGCACGAGGTGCAGGACCTGTTCGGCTGGCTGCCGCCGCAGGCGCTGCAGCGCGTCGCCGCGCGCATCGGCTGGCCGCTGGCGCGCGTGCAAGCCACCGCGTCGTTCTACGCGCTGCTGTACACGCGGCCGGTCGGCGCGTACCGCGTGCTGTTTTCCGACAACATCACCGACCGCATGCTCGGCAGCGGCGCGCTGATGCAGGCGCTGTGCCGCGCGCTGTGGGTCGAGCCCGGCCGGGTCGCCGACGATGCGCTGGCCAGCGTCGACACGACAGCGTGCACCGGCATGTGCGACCAGGGTCCGGCCGCGCTGGTCAACGGCCGCGCGCTGACACGACTGACGCCTGAGCGCGTCGAGCGGATGGCCGCGTTGATCCGCCAGCGCGTGCCGCTGGCCGACTGGCCGCGCGCATGGTTCGAGGTCGCCGACAACATCCGCCGCCGCGACGCGCTGCTCGAGCGCCGGACCGAGCCTGGCGCGGCCTTGCGCGCCGCGCTGGACCGCGGCGCGCCGGCGCTGCTGGCCGAAATCGACCGCGCCGGACTGCGCGGCCGCGGCGGCGCCGGATTCCCGACCGCGACCAAGTGGCGCGGCTGCCGCGACGCGCCGGCGGGTGAGCGCTGGGTCGTGTGCAACGCCGACGAGGGCGAGCCGGGAACCTTCAAGGACCGCGTGCTGCTCAGCACCGAGTTCGATCGCGTGGTCGACGGCATGGCCGTGGCCGCGCTGGCGATCGGCGCGCGCCGCGGCCTGCTGTATCTGCGCGCCGAGTATCGCCATCTGCTCGACGCGCTGCACGCGAGGCTGGCGTGGCGCCGCGCGCAGCGGCTGCTCGGCGACGACATCCTCGGCCGCGGCTTCGACTTCGACCTCGACATCCGCCTGGGCGCCGGCGCCTACGTCTGCGGCGAGGAATCGGCGCTGCTCGAATCGCTCGAGGGCCGACCGGGCAAGCCGCGCATCCGGCCGCCGTTCCCGGTCAGCCACGGCTACCTGGGCCAGCCGACCGCGGTCGACAACGTCGAGACGCTGGCGCTGGCGGCGCAGATCGCGCTCGACGGCGCCGACGCGTTCCGCGCCCGCGGCACCGCGACGTCGCCCGGAACCAAGCTGCTGTCGATTTCCGGCGACGTCGCCCGTCCCGGCGTCTACGAATACCCGTTCGGCGTCAGCGTGCGCCAGTTGCTGAGCGACAGCGGCGCGAGCGACGTGCAGGCCGTCGTCGCCGCCGGAGCTGCCGGACACTGCCTGGCGCCGGCTGAATTCGACCGCCGCATCGCCTTCGACGACGTCGCCACCGGGGGCTCGATCATGGTCTTCGATCGCAGCCGCGATCTGTTCGAGCTCGCGCGCAACGTCGCGCACTTCTTCGCCGACGAGAGCTGCGGCCTGTGCACGCCGTGCCGCGTCGGCACCGCGGTCAACTCCCGCCTGCTCGACAAGCTGGCCAGGCACCGCGGCTCGCCCGACGATCTCGCCGAACTGCAACGCGCGCACGGCTGGATGCACGGCAGCTGCCACTGCGGGCTGGGCAACAGCGCGACGTTGCTGCTCGAGGACCTGCGCCTGAAGTTTCCGCAGGTTTTCACTCGGCGACTGCATTCGGGCGCCTACGAGCCGGCCTTCGACCTCGACGCGGCGCTGGCACAGGCGCGGCGCATGACGGCGCGCGACGACCCCGGCGCGCATCTGGGCGCCGGGGTCGTCGACGCCGACGAGCCAGGCTGGAGGTCATCGCGATGAGCGAACATTTCATGCTCGACGGCGCGGCGGTCGCGTTCGCGCCCGGCCAGACGGTGATGCAGGCCGCGCACGCCGCCGGACACTACATCCCGCATCTGTGCTGGTCGCCTGAGCTGGCGCCGCACGGATCGTGCAGGCTGTGCACGGTCAGCATCGGCGGGCAGCTGGCCGCGGCGTGCACGACACCGGCCGCCGCCGGCCTCGAGGTCGAGAGCCGCAGCGCCGAACTGACCGAGCGCCGCCGCGCCCTGCTGCAACTGCTGTTCGTCGAGGGCAACCACTTCTGCCCGGCGTGCGAGAAGAGCGGCAACTGCACGCTGCAGGCCACCGCCTACGAAATGGGCATGCTGGCGCCGCATTTCGACCACTTCTTTCCCGACCGGCAGGTCGACGCGTCGCACCCCGACGTGCTGATCGACTTCAACCGCTGCATCCTGTGCGAGCTGTGCGTGCGCGCCAGCCGCGACCTCGACGGCAAGGACGTGTTCGCGGTCGCCGGCCGCGGACTGCAGTCGCATCTGCTGGTCAACGGCGCCAGCGGACGGCTCGCCGACACCGCGTTCAGCGCCTCCGATCGCGCCGCCGGCATCTGTCCGGTCGGCGCGATCGTGCGCAAGCGCGTCGGCTTCGCGCAGCCGATCGGCCACCGCGAGTACGACCGCCACCGCATCGGCGACGCGCCCGGCGAAGCGGCGGGCGAAGCGGCGGGCGAAGCGCCCCGCGACCCGACCTGGAGCACCGCCCGATGAGCCGCAGGCCGCGCATGGCCACCGTGTCGCTGGCGGGCTGCTTCGGCTGCCACATGTCGCTGCTCGACGTCGACGAGCGGCTGCTGACGCTGCTCGAGCGCGTCGAGCTCGACCGCTGCCCGCTGACCGACGTCAAACAGTGCGGACCGTGCGACATCGGCTTCATCGAAGGCGGCGTCTGCAACGCCGACAACGTGCACGTGCTGCAGACCCTGCGCGCACGCTGCAAGGTGCTGGTCGCGGTCGGCGCGTGCGCGGTCAACGGCGGTCTGCCGGCGCAACGCAACCACCTGGCGCTCGGCGACGTGCTGCAGACCGTCTACCGCACCGGACCGGGGCTGGATGCGGCCAGCGCGGTGCCCGACGACCCCGAACTGCCGCTGCCGCTCGACCTCGTGCACCCGGTGCACGAAGTGGTCCACATCGATCACTTCCTGCCTGGCTGTCCACCGCCGGCCGACGCGATCTGGGAACTGCTCGACGCGCTGATCTGCGGACGCCCGCCGCAACTGCCGCAGAGCCTGCTGCGCTACGACTGATCCTGGACCGGCGACGACCCCATGCCCGACTCCCTCGAAACCGCCGACAAGGACTCCGGCCCGCTGCGCCGGGTGGCGATCGACCCGCTGACCCGGGTCGAGGGCCACGGCAAGGTCACGCTGCTGCTCGACGCCGACAACCGCGTGCAGCAGGCGCGGCTGCACATCGTCGAGTTCCGCGGTTTCGAGCGCTTCATCGAAGGCCGCCCGTACTGGGAAATCCCGGTCATGGTGCAGCGGCTGTGCGGCATCTGCCCGGTGTCGCACCAGCTCGCCGCGAGCAAGGCGCTCGACGCCGTGGTCGGCGCCACGCAGCTCACACCCAGCGCCGAGAAGCTGCGCCGACTGATGCACCACGGCCAGATCCTGCAGTCGCACGCGCTGCACTTCTTCCACCTGTCGTCTCCCGACCTGCTGTTCGGTTTCGAATCTGACGTGGAGCGCCGCAACATCGTCGGTGTCGCCGCAAGCCATCCCGACATCGCGCGCCAGGGCATCGCGTTGCGCCGCTACGGCCAGGAAGTGATACGGCTGACCGCGGGCAAGCGCATACACGGCACCGGAGCGATCCCCGGCGGGGTCAACCGCAGCCTGTCCGGCGCCGAGCGCGCCGCGCTGTCCGCCGAGATCGACAGCATCGTGCGCTGGAGCCGCGACGCGGTGGCCATCGTGCGTGACCTGCACGAAGCCAACCGCGCGCTGTACGACGGCTTCGGCCGCGTGCCGGCGGCGTCGATGAGCCTGGTCGCGGCCGACGGCAGCCTCGACCTGTACGACGGTGCGCTGCGCGGGCGCGACGCCGGCGGCCGGGTCGTGTTCGACCATGTCGACAGCGGGCACTACGACCGGCTGATCACCGAAGCCGTCAAGCCGTGGAGCTACATGAAGTTCCCGCACTGGAGCGCGCACGGCGCCGAGAACGGCTGGTACCGCGTCGGCCCGCTGGCCCGGGTGCAGAACTGCGACCGCATCGGCACGCCGCTGGCCGAAGCCGCGCGCCGCGAGTGGCTCGCGCGAGCCGACGGCGACATGGTGCACGGCGCCCTGGGCTGCCACTGGGCGCGCATGATCGAGATGCTGTTCGCCGCCGAGACCATCGCCGAACTGCTCGCCGACGACGATCTCGAGGGCCGCGAGCTGCTCGCCGGCGGCCGGCGCCAGCGCGAAGGCGTCGGCGTGATCGAGGCGCCGCGCGGCACGCTGATCCACCACTATCAGGTCGGCGACGACGATCTGATCAGCATGGCCAACCTGGTCGTCGCGACGACGCACAACAACGAAGTGATGAACCGCGCGGTGCGCGACGTCGCGCGCAGCCGCTTCGACGGGCGCCAGATCACCGAAGGCCTGCTCAACCAGATCGAAGTCGCGATCCGCGCCTACGACCCCTGCCTGTCGTGCGCCACCCACGCGCTCGGCAGCATGCCGCTGCACGTCGTCGCGCTGGCCGCCGACGGCAGCGAAGTCGCCCGCCGGGTGCGCGATTGAGCGCCGCACCGGTGGCCCCGACGCTGGTGCTGGCCTGGGGCAACCCCGGCCGCGGCGACGACGCGCTGGGGCCGCTGTTCGCCGACGCCATCGACGCGCTGGCGCTGCGCGGCGTCGAGTGCCTGTGCGAGTTCCAGCTGCAGATCGAACACACCGTCGATTTGCGCGGCCGCGCGCGCGTGCTGTTCGTCGACGCCGCGCGCGACGATGCGCTGGCGGGCGACGCGCCGTTCGCGGTGACGGCGCTGGTCGCGGCACGCGACGCGTCGTTCACCAGCCACTCGATGAGCCCGGCGATGCTGCTGCAGGTCTACCGCGACACCGAAGCCACGGCGCCGCCTGCGTGCTGGCTGCTGGCCATCCGCGGCCACGCCTGGGCGCTGGGCGAGCCGCCGTCGGCGGCCGCGCTGCACCACTTGCGCCTGGCGCTGGACTGGGCGCGCGACTGGCTGTGCGCCGCTTGACGCCGCGCGCGCGTGCACGCGGCGCGCGCTCCGCTCAGGCGTCGGCCGCGCCGGCCCACTGCCCCAGCCCGTAGCGCTCGATCTTTGCGCGCAACCCGACACGCGACAAGCCGAGCTCGGCCGCGCTGCGGCTGATGTTGCCGCGGTGACGGCGCAGCGAATCGCCGATGGCCTCGGTTTCCAGCGCCTCGATGCGGCTGCGCAAGCTGCCGCCGGGCGGTGCGACGTCGCCGCCGACACGGGCCGGCGACGGCGTGTGCTCGGGCGGCAGCGGCGCGTCGCCGTCGTGCAGCGCGACCATGCGCTGGATTTCGTTCTGCAACTGGCGAACGTTGCCGGGCCAGTCGCGGCGCACCAGCTGATCCATGCACGCGTCGGAGAAGCCGCGCACGTTGCGCCGGTACGACGCGTTGACGTCGGCCAGGATGCGGTGGGCGATTTCGGGGATGTCCATCGCGCGGTCGCGCAGCGCCGGCAGATGAATCGGGAACACGGCCAGGCGGTAGTACAGGTCGCGACGGAAACGACCCGCGCCCACTTCGGCGGCGAGGTCGCGGTTGGTCGCCGAAATGACCCGCACGTCGACCTTGCGCGTGCGCTGCGCGCCCAGCGGGCGGACTTCGCCTTCCTGCAGCACGCGCAACAGCTTGACCTGGAACGACGGCGAAGTCTCGCCGACTTCGTCGAGGAAAATGGTGCCGCCGTGGGCCATCTCGAACAATCCGAGGCGGTCGCTGTAGGCGCCGGTGAAGGCGCCGCGCTTGTGGCCGAACAGCTCGCTCTCGAGCAGCTCGTCGGGGAGCGCGCCGCAGTTCTCGACCACGAAGGGCTGGTCGCCGCGTTCGCTGCCGCGGTGGATCGCTCGCGCCAGCAATTCCTTGCCGGTACCCGATTCGCCGGTGATCAGCACCGGGATGCCGCAGCGCGCGGCGCGCGCGGCCAGCGCCAGGGTGTTGCGCATCGGGCTGAAGGCCGCGTGCACGATGCCGTGCTCGTCGAAGCCGCGCGTGGGCTGCGCCAGCGCGTGCGCCGGCAAGTGCAGCTGCAGCTTCTGCGCGTGGAATTCGTCGGACGCCTCGCGCAGGCTCTGCAGCAGTTCGTCGGGCTGCCACGGCTTGGTCAGGTAGCGGAAGATGCCGGCCTCGTTGACCCCGGCGATGATGTCCTCGGCGTCGGTGTAGCCCGAGATGATCATGCGCACCGGATCGGGCCACGAGCGGCGCACCCGCGTGAGGAAGTCGACGCCGGTCTCGCCGGGCATCTTCTGGTCGCACAGCACGATCTGCACCATGTCGGAAGCGAGCACGGTCTCGGCCTCGGCGGCGCTGCGCGCGAGGATGACCTCGAACTCGTCGCAGAGCACCCGTCGCAGCGCTTCCAGCGAGCGCAGCTCGTCGTCGATCACGAGCACCGTCGTGTGCGCTCCGGGCTGCTCGGCGGGTCGGGCGATGGCGTTCATCCGATGGGGCTCCTTTCGAACGCGTCAGCAAATGCGCGGCAACTGCTCGGCGGCCAGCCAGTCGACCATGCGGCGTCCGCCGAAGCTGGTGATCATCTGCACGAAGCAGCGGGCATCGTCGACGATCTCGCCGATGCACGCGGCGCGCGCGCCGAGCGGATGCGCGCGCATCGCCGCGAGCACCGCGTCGGCCTCACCCGGCGCGACCACCGCGAGCAGCTTGCCTTCGTTGGCCACGTTCAGCGGGTCCAGCCCGAGCAGCTCGCACGCCGCGGCGACCTGCGGCAGCACCGGGATGGCGTCCTCGCGCAGCACCACGCCGACTTGCGACTGGTGTGCGATCTCGTTGAGCGTGGCGGCGACGCCGCCACGCGTCGGGTCGCGCATCAGGCGCAGCGCCTGCGGCGCCGCATTCACCATCGCCGCGACCAGTTCGTGCAGCGCTGCCGAATCCGACACGATCTCGGTGTCGAACTCGAGGTTGTCGCGCCGCGACATCACCGCGACGCCGTGGTCGCCGATGGTTCCCGACAGCAGCACGACGTCGCCGGCGCGCGCGCGCTCGCCGGACAGGCGCAGGCCGGCCGGAACGACGCCGATCCCGCTGGTGCAGATGAACACGCCGTCGGCCTTGCCGCGCTCGACCACCTTGGTGTCGCCGGTGACCACGGCGACGCCGGCGCCGCGCGCCGCGTCGCCCATGCTGCGCGCGATGCGCGCCAGATCGGCCAGCGCGAAGCCCTCCTCGATGATGAAGCTGGCCGACAGGTGCAGCGGGCGGGCGCCGGCCATCGCCAGGTCGTTGATCGTGCCGTGCACGGCCAGCGAGCCGATGTCGCCGCCGGGGAAGAACAGCGGCGAGACGACGTAGCCGTCGGTGCTCATCACCATCGTTCCGGCGTCGACCTCGAACGCCGCCTGGTCGTTGCCCTGGCGCAGCAGCGGGTTGTCGAGCGCGCGCGCGAACACCTCCTCGATCAGCTGCGCCATCGCGCGCCCGCCGGCGCCGTGCGACAGGTCGACGCGCCCGTGCACCAGATCCAGTTTGCGGCTCATGACGCGAGCTCCGCGGCGGGCGCCGCCACCGTGCTGCGGTGGCGGCCGTAAGTCCAGTGCGCAGCGCAGGCGCCTTCGGACGACACCATGCACGAACCCATCGGCGTGTCGGGCGTGCACACCTTGCCGAACAGCTTGCAGTCCTGCGGCGCCTTCACGCCGCGCAGGATCGCGCCGCACTCGCAGGCGCGGTTGTCGGCCGAGTCGAGGGTCGGCATCGCGTAGCGGCGCTCGGCGTCGAACGCCGCCCACGACTCGCGCAGGCGCAGCGCGCTGCGCTCGATGAAGCCCAGCCCGCGCCACTCGAAGCGATCGCGCAGCTCGAACACGCTGTCGACCACGTCGCGCGCGCGCGGGTTGCCCTGCGCACGAACCGCACGGATGTACTGGTTCTGCACCTCGAACGTTCCGGCGTTGACTTGTCGCACCAGCATCAGGATCGCCTGCAGCAAGTCCAGCGGCTCGAATCCGGCGATCACCACCGGCTTGCGGTGGCGCTGCGCGCTGGGCTCGTAGGGCCTGCTGCCGATGACCGTGCTGACATGGGCCGGACCGACGAAGCCGTCCAGGCGCACCTCGCCGCTGCCCAGGATCGCCTCGATCGCCGCCGGGGTCAGCACGTGGTTGCAGAACACGCTGAAGTTGCCCAGCCCCTCGTCGCGCGCGGTGTGCAGCGCCACCGCGGTCGGCGGCGTCGTCGTCTCGAAACCGATGGCGAAGAACACGACTTCGCGCCCGCGCTCGCGGCGCGCGATGTCGAGCGCGTCGAGCGTCGAATACACCATGCGCACGTCGGCGCCGGCGGCCTTGGCCTGCAGCAGGCTGCGTCCGCCCGACGCCGGCACGCGCATCAGGTCGGCGTAGGTGCACAAGGTCACCCCGGGCCTGCTGAGCAGCGCGATGGCCTCGTCGATGCGCCCCATCGGCAGCACGCACACCGGGCAGCCGGGGCCGTGGATCATGCGCACCGAAGGCGGCAGCATGTCGGCCAGCCCGTAGCGGGCGATGGCATGGGTATGGCCGCCGCAGAACTCCATGAAGCGGTAGCCGGGGCGCGTGGCCTCGGCCGCGATGCGCTGCGCCAGCGCCCGCGCGGCGGCGCCGTCGCGGTATTCGTCGACGTGTTTCACGCTTGCACTCCGGATTCGCGCAGCATCTCGAGCGTGCGCCTCGCCTCGTCCTCGTCGACCTTGGCCAAGGCGTAGCCGACGTGCAGGATCACGTAATCGCCGATCGCCAGGCCGTCGAGCAGCGCTGTCGAGATGGTCTTCATGACACCGTCGAGGCTGACTCTGGCGCTGTCGCCAGGCAGAAGTTCGACGATGCGCACGGGTATTGCCAGGCACATGCTGCCTCCCTTGCCCAATGGGCTTGTCCGAGTGAAAGTCCGCCGTCGCCGCACGGCACGCGGCGCGCGACGCGCACGTCGAGCCCGCGCGCGCGCAGCCGCGCCAGCAAATCGTCGGCGAGCAGGCGATTGGCCATGCAACCACCGCCCAGTGCGACCACGCGCAGCCCGTGCGCGCCGGCAGCGTCGGCGATCCAGGCGTCGAGAGCGCACGCCAGCGTCGCGTGCAGCAGCGCGGCGCCGTCGCGCGGCGACGCCTGCGCGGTGGCCAGCTCGCGCAGCAGCGGCCACAGCGACAGCACGCCGCCGTCGAGCACGAAGCCGGTGCCGCGCGCCAGCGGCGCGCACGGCGCGGCTGCGCCGGCCAGTGCTTCGAGCTGCATCGCCGCCTGACCGTCGTAGTCCTGCTCCAGGCACACGCCCAGCAGCGCAGCGGCGGCGTCGAACAGCCGGCCCAGCGCGCTGGACTGAGGCACGCGCATGCGCTCGAGCATGCGACGCAGCGTGCACGCCGCATCGATGCCGGCAAAGCGCGAGTCGTCGAGCCCCAGCCGCTGCAGCACGGCCAGCGCAATGCGCCACGGCTGGCGTGCGGCGCGGTCGCCGCCGGGAAGCGGCAGCCCGGCCAGGTGACCGACGCGGCGCCAGCTGCCGGCGCCGACCGCCAGCAACTCGCCGCCCCACGCCGAGCCGTCGGCGCCGTAGCCGTAGCCGTCGAGCGCGACGCCGAGCACCGGCGCACGCAAGCCGTGCTCGGCCATCACCGCGGCGACGTGCGCGACGTGGTGCTGGACCGGGACGAGCTCCAGCCCCTGCCGCTCGGCCCAGCGCGTGCTCGCCAGATCGGGATGAAGGTCGCAGGCGATGCGCTCGGGCCGAACGCCGGCCAGCGCGACCAGGTGGCGCACGCTGTGTTCGAGGAAATCGAGCGTGGCCGCGTTGTCCAGCGTTCCCAGGTGCTGCGACACGAAGGCCTCGCGGCCGCGCGTCAAGGTCACCGTGACCTTCTGGTGCGCGCCCACCGCGAGCACCGCGGGGCCGTCGACGCCGAGGTCGATGGCTTCGGGCACGTAGCCGCGCGCGCGGCGCAGGAACACGGCGCCGCCGGCGTGCGCACGCACCACCGAGTCGTCGGCGCGCACGACGATTTCGCGCCCGTGGTCGACGATCACGTCGGCGATGCCGCGCAGCCGCTGGCGCGCGTCGTCGCCGTCGATCACCAGCGGCTCGCCGCCCGGATTGGCGCTGGTGGCCACCAGCGCCAGCGTGGTGTCGTGCGCGAACAGCAGCTGGTGCAGCGCGCTGCACGGCAGCATCACGCCGAGGTGCGCCAGGCCCGGCGCGACCTCGGGCGCCAGCGTGCCGGCGTAGGGCAGCAGCACGATCGGGCGCGCGCGCGACTCCAGCCATTCGCGCTCGGTCGCGTCGAGTTCGCGCGACGCCAGTGCCGCGGCGGCCGCGGCCGAAGCCACCATCACCGCGAAGGGCTTGCTCGCGCGCGACTTGCGCTGGCGCAGCCGGCGCACCGCGGCGGCGTCACGCGCATCGCACAGCAGCTGGAAGCCGCCCAGGCCCTTGAGCGCGACGATCGCGCCGGCGCGCAGCAGCGCGACGATGGCGTCGATCGAATGGCTCAGGCGCGGGCCGCAGTGCGGACACGCCAGCGCCTCGGCGTGGTAGCGGCGCGACGCCGGGTCCGCGTAATCGGCACGGCATTCGGGGCACAGCGCGAACGCCGCCATCGACGTGTGCTCGCGGTCGTAGGGCAGGCGCCGGGTGATCGTGTAGCGCGGCCCGCAATGCGTGCAGCTGACGAAGGGGTAGCGGTGGAAGCGGCTCTGCGGGTCGTCGACATCGGCCAGGCAGGCCTCGCAGGTGGCCACGTCGGGCGGAATGCGCGTGCGCGTCGCGCCCGCGTCGCTGGGCAGGATCGCGAAGCCCGCGCCAGGCTGCGCCGCCAGCTCCTCGAGCTCGACGGCGTCGATGCGCGCCAGCGGCGGCGCCTGCCGGCGCAGCGCGTCGACAAAGGCGTCGAGCCGCTCGCCCTGCGCCTCGAGCAGCACGCCGTCGGCGTCGTTGCGCACGAAACCGTCGAGCCGCATCGCGGCGGCGAGCTGGTGCACGAAAGGCCGGAAGCCGACCCCCTGCACCGTTCCGCGCACGCGCAGTCGTATGCGGCGCACGGGCCCGTCGACGGCCGCGGCGTTCACGCCGCGGCAGCGCTGGCGCGCGCGACGATCCAGTCGTAGAACGCCTGCATGCCCTCCCCGCTGCGCGCCGACACGGTCATCGTCTGCAGCCGCGGGTTCACGCGCAGCGCGTTGACGATGCACGCCGCGGCGTCGAACTCCAGGTGCGGCAGCAGATCGGACTTGTTCAGCAGCATCAAGTCGGCCGCGGCGAACATGTCGGGGTACTTGAGCGGCTTGTCCTCGCCTTCGGTGGTCGACAGCACGGCGACCTTGTGCGCCTCGCCCAAGTCGAACGACGCCGGACACACCAGGTTGCCGACGTTCTCGATGAACAGCACGCCGCCGCGCGTCAGCGGCACCTGGTCGAGCGCGTGCGCGATCATGTGCGCGTCGAGGTGGCAGCCGCGACCGGTGTTGATCTGCAGCGCCGGCGCGCCGGTGGCGCGGATGCGCTGCGCATCGTGGCTGGTCTGCTGGTCGCCTTCGATGACCGCGATCGGCAGGCGCTCGCGCAAGGCCTCGATCGTTCGCACCAGCAGCGTCGTCTTGCCCGATCCCGGGCTCGACACCAGGTTCAACGCGAACACTCCGGTGTCGCGCAGGCGGGCACGGTTCGCTGCAGCGTAGGCGTTGTTCTTCGACAGGATGTCGCGCTCGATGCTGATCATGCGCTCGGCGCTCACCCCGGG
>JAJZHH010000009.1:9420-15038 GCA_021804595.1 Pseudomonadota bacterium | reverse complement strand
GCATGGTCGTGCGCATGGTCGTGCGCATGGTCGTGCGCATGACCGTGTCGATGCGCACCACCGTGCTCCGTGTCGTCGCCGGCCTCGGCCTGCCCCAGCAGCGCCGGGTCGATCGCGCAACCGCATACCGTACACATCATCGAACCTCCAGATCGAGCAGGCGCAACTCGTCGCCGGCCTGCAACTGCAATTCAAATCCCCCGCATCGGGGGCAGGCGTCGTAGCGCTCGCGCAAGGGCACGACTTGCGCGCAGCCCAGGCACCAGGCCTGGCCGGGAACGTGCTCGATGCGCAGATCGGCGCCTTCGGCCAGCGTTCCGCGGCAGACAGCGTCGAAACAGAACTGCAGCGCTTCGGGCTCGACGCCGCCGAGCGCGCCGACGGCGACGCGCACCTGGAGCACGCGCTCGAAGCCGTGTCGCCGCGACTCCTCCTCGAGGATGTCGACGATGCCTTCGGCCAGTGACATCTCGTGCACGGCGATCGTCTCCTGTTGTTCTGTTCGCACGCATCGCAGCGCCTTCTGCGATGCATCGGGTGCCCGGTTGACGCAAGGCCCATGCCAGCGCGCCGGAACTCGGCGGCCCAGAGGACGCCGACGGGCGGGCAACGCGATCATGCGCCTTCGAACTGGAAGTTGACTTTACATCGATGGAAAATCACTGTCCATGTCGACGGCGGCGCCGTGTCCGGCGCCGTCGCGGGCGACGCGGCGCACACACGGTGCGCACACGGCACGGAATTTGCGGCACAATCGTCGAGCCTCGAGGACGTCGTCACCGTGAATCATCAGCACTCCGACCCCGCAAGCCGGGCCCAGCCACCGCGGCAGCTGCCGCTTCCCGTGCAGCTGGCGCTGAGCGAAGACGCATGGGTCGACGTGATCCAGCGCATGGACGAGGTCTACGCCGACCTGGTGCGCTACCAGGTCGACCTCGAAGACAAGAACGTCGCGCTGGAAGACGCGCAGCGCTTCATCGACAGCGTGCTGTCGGCGATGTCCGACGTGCTGCTGGTGGCCGGGGTCGACGGCCGCGTGCAACAGGTCAACAACGCGCTGCTGAGGCTGCTGGGCAGCACGCGCGAGGCGCTCGTCGGCCGCCGCCTGGACGAGCTGTTCACGCCGGCGAGTTCCGCCGTGGTCGCCGGGCTGCCGCTCGCCGTGCGCCACGCGGCGATCCTGGACTGCGAGCTCGAACTGATCACCGACTCCGGCGACGCGGTGCCGATCGCGCTGAACTGCACAGCGCGGCTCGACTCCGACGACACGCTGTCCGGCGTCGTGATCACCGGGCGCCCGCTGGGCGAGTTGCGCCAGGCTTACCGCGCGCTGCGCGAAGCGCACGATCAGCTCAAGACAGCGCAGCAACAGCTGCTGCAGTCGGAGAAAATGGCCTCGCTGGGGCGACTGGTCGCCGGCGTCGCCCACGAGCTGAACAATCCGATCAGTTTCGTTTTCGCCAATATGCACAGCCTGCGCCGCTACGGCACGCGGCTGCAGACCTACCTGGGCGCCCTGCACGCCGGCGCGCCGGCGGCCGCGCTGGCCGAGGCGCGGCGCACGCTGCGCATCGACGAGACGCTGGCCGACCTCGGCGCGCTGATCGACGGCTCGATGGAAGGCGCGCAGCGCGTCAGCGAAATCGTGCAGAACCTGCGCCGCTTCGCCACCCCGCAGCGCCAGGCCGCCGCCGCGGTGTCGCTGGCCAAGGTCGTGCGCTCGTCGCTGAGCTGGGTCGAGCGCGGCTTGCGGCGCAAGCCGCGGGTGAACCTCGAGCTCGACGACGCGATCGAGGTGTGGAGCTACGAAGGGCATTTGCAGCAGATCTTCATCAACCTGATTCAAAACGCCGTCGACGCGATGGAGGGCCACGACGAACCCCGCCTGGACATCAGCGCGCGCGGCGAAGCCGACGCCGTGTGCGTGTGCGTTCGCGACCACGGCCCCGGCATCGCCGACGCCGACCTGATCCGCGTGTTCGACCCGTTCTTCACCACCAAGGACGTCGGCAAGGGCACCGGCCTGGGCCTGTACGTCAGCTACGGCCTGGCCACCGAGCAGTGCGGCGGCAGCCTGCAGGTGCGCAACCACCCGCAGGGCGGCGCCGAGTTCAGGCTGCAACTGCCGCGGCGGGTGGGCGATGCCTAGCCCGCGCTCGAGCCTGGTGTGGCTGCAGGGCAGCGCGTGCGGCGGCTGCACGATGGCGCTGATGGGCGCCGAATCGCCCGACGTGCTCAGCGCGCTCGACTGGGCCGGGATCGACCTGCTGTGGCATCCGTCGTTCGGCGAACACAGCGCCGCGGCGTGGACGAAACTGATGCGCGAGCTCGCGCAGGGCAAGCGCGCCCTCGACATCCTGTGCGTCGAAGGCTCGATCGACGCGGCGGGCACCGACCCGCGCTCGATGGCGTACTGGGTCGCGCCGCTGGCGCTGCGCGCGCGCTACGTCGTCGCGGTCGGCAGTTGCGCATCGTTCGGCGGCGTCGCCGTGCTCGGACGCCCGGACACGGTCGCACTGCAGCAGCGCGCGCACCCGACGGCGGCCGCGCTGCTGGCCGCCGACTGGACGTCGGCGGGCGCGTTGCCGGTGGTCAACGTCGCCGGCTGCCCACCGCATCCGGGCTGGATCACCGAAACGCTGGCGCGACTGGCCAAGGGCGAGCTCGGCGCGGCCGACCTCGACGAGCTGGCGCGCCCGCGCGCGCTGACCGACCACCTCGTGCATCACGGCTGTGCGCGCAACGAGTTCTACGAGTTCAAGGCCAGCGCCGAACAGCTCGACGAACTCGGCTGCCTGATGGAGCATCTGGGATGCCTGGGAACGCAGGCTCGCGCCGACTGCAATCTGCGCAGCTGGAACGGGTCCGGGTCCTGCCTCAAGGGCGGCTTCCCATGCATCAACTGCACGGCACCGGGGTTCGAGCGTCCGGCGCATGCGTTCGGCCACACGCAGAAGATCGCCGGCATACCGACCAGCCTGCCCAGCGACATGCCCAAGGCCTGGTTCGTCGCGCTGGCGTCGCTGTCGAAAGCGGCGACCCCGGAGCGGCTGCGGCGCAACGCTCGCGCCGAGCGCATCGTCGTCGGCCCGAAGTCGGCCAAGCGATGAGCTGGCGCGTCGTCGGGCCGTTCAACCGCGTCGAAGGCGAACTCGACCTCGCGCTCGACGTGCGTCGCGGCACGGTGCACGCCGCCCGCGTGCAGGCGCGCGCGTCGCGCGGTTTCGAGCGCCTGCTGCTGGGGCGCGACGCGCGCGACGCGCTGGTGTACACACCGCGCGTGTGCGGCATCTGCTCGGTCGCGCACTCGGCCGCCGCGTCGACGCTGCTGCGCTCGGCGATGGCGCTCGAGCTGCCGCGCAACGCCGACCTGGCCGCGCGCCTGGTCAGCGCGTGCGAGAACCTCAGCGATCACCTGACCCATTTCTACCTGCTGTTCATGCCTGATTTCGCGCGCGACGGCTTTGCCGGGCAGCCGTGGCACGACGCCGCGTGCGCGCGCTTCAAGGCGCAACGCGGCTCGGCGATGCGCCCGGCGCTGCGCGCGCGCGCCGCGTTCCTGCACGTGATGGGCGTGCTGGCCGGCAAGTGGCCGCACACGCTGGCCTTGCAGCCGGGCGGATCGAGCCGCGCCGTCGACGCCGGCGAGAAGATCCAGTTGGCCAACACGCTGAGGCAGTTCCGCGAATTTCTCGAGACCGAGATGTTCGGCTGCGAACTCGAACGCTTCGCCGACCTCGACAGCGACCAGGCCCTGCGTGGCTGGGCCGACGCCCACGCGCACACCGATCTCGGGCGCTTCCTGCAGTTCGCCGACGCGCTCGCGCTGCACGCGCTGGGGGTCACGCGCAACGGCTTCATCAGCTACGGCGCCTACGGCACGCCGTCGCAACGCCTGTTCGCGGCGGGCTGCTGGCACGACGGCACGACCGCGCCACTGCGCGCCGACACGGTCACCGAGGACGTCTCGCACACCTGGTTCCGCGACGACGGCCGCGCGCGGCATCCGTGGGACGGTCACAGCGAGCCGGCGGTTGAACCGGTCGACGCGGCGTACTCGTGGTGCAAGGCGCCGCGGCTGGACGGCCGCGTCGTCGAGACGGGGGCGCTGGCGCGCCAGCTGATCGACGGCCACGCGCTGGCTCGCGACCTCGTTCGGCTCGAAGGCAGCAGCGTGCGCAGCCGCGTGGTCTGCCGCGCGCTCGAGCTGGCGCGGGTCGTTCCGGCGATGCAGCGCTGGGTCGACGCGCTCGATCCGGCGGCCGACTTCTGCGCCGCCGAAGCGGCGGTGCGCGACGGCTCCTGGTGCGGCCTGGTCGAAGCCGCGCGCGGCGCGCTCGGTCACTGGGCGCGGATCGACGGCGGGCGCATCACCCACTACCAGATCGTCGCCCCGACGACTTGGAACTTCTCGCCGCGCGACGCGGCGGGCACGCCGGGCCCGCTCGAGCAGGCGCTCGAAGGCACCACGGTCGGCGGCGCCGCCGCCGATTGCCCGCAGGTGCAACTGGTACTGCGCTCGTTCGACCCGTGCATGGCGTGCACGGTGCACTGATCAAGCGTCTTCGGCTTCGACCTCGACGCTGAAGGCCACGCAGGGATCCATCAGCGCGGCCATCCAGCCGACGGCGTCGCGCGCTTCGTCGGCATCGCTCACCGCGGCGCCGCGCAGCGCGCGCACCAGCGGTCCGTCGAGGTGGAAGTTCCACTCGGTCGGCGCCACCACCGCGTGCGCCGCGATGCACCCCGCAGCGTCGATGCGCACCCAGTGATAAAGCCTGCCGCGCGGCGACTCGACCGCGCCCCAGCCTTCGCCGTCGCCGTCGCCACCCGAGGCGCAAAGTGTCGCCGCGTCGATTGCGTCGGCTGCGTCGTCGAGCCGGTGCAGCGCGTCGCGCAGATCGTCGATGCGGGCGCGCACGCGCGCCGCCAGCGCCGAGCTCGGCGGATCCGTCGGGCGGCCGCGGCGCGCGTAGGCGCCGGTTTCCAGGCACAGCCCGGGCAGCGCCGGCCGGGCGGCGAATTCGCGCCCGCCGCCGCGCAGCGCGTCGATCACGCGCGCATCGAGTTGCGGCCCGAGCGCCTGCCAGGCGCCGCCGGCGAAGGGGTCGCGCGCCGGCAGCGCGTCGAGCGCGCGGCGCTCGAGGTCGACGGCATCGAGCAGGTGGCGGCCTGCATCGATGACGTCGCGCGCGCGCTGCGCGCGCCCGGCGACGACGTCGGCGCATGCGCCGAGCACCTCGCGCGCCAGGCCCAGCTCGCTGCCGCGCAGCCACGCCGCGAGGCCGGCGTGCGGCCAGCCGATGGCGGCGCTGCGTACGGCGTCGGCGATGCGTTCGGCGTAGAGCCCGGCCAGCGCCGCACCGGGCGGCGCGTGGCGGCCGCGCGCCGCGGCCACCGCGAGCGCCGCGGCGACCGCGTGCGCGTGGCCGCACAAGGCGTACAGACCGCGGACCCGACCGGGCAGCTGCCCGGCCGGCGTGCCGGCCATCGACGGCGCCAGCGTGCGCGTGGCGTCGATGCATGCCGCGTCGATGCGCCCGGCGCGCAGGCGCACGCGCACGACGATCGCATCGGCGGGCAGCGCTGGCAGTTGGCGCGGCACTTGGCGCGGCACT
>JAJZHH010000009.1:0-9320 GCA_021804595.1 Pseudomonadota bacterium | reverse complement strand
CTCAACGCAGACCGAGGAAGCTTCGGCGCGACGCTTGCGCACGACGCGGCGGCTCCACCGGGGCCCACAACGCGCCGATCGCGTCGCGCGCGGCACGCACGGCGTCGGCCTGGCTGGCGAAAATCCGCATGTCGGCGAACAGCGCCACGCTCAGGTATTCACCCAGGTCGACGTCCTCGTTGCCGAGAAAGGCGATGTCGCCGACCGGGAAGCGAACGGGCAGGCGCGCGTTGCCGCGCGGCATGCGCCACGGCGCGCCGGGGCCGGGCAGCAGCAACAGCGCCAGCGACCACGGCACCACCAGAGCGCCCAGCCAGTGGCCGTGCCACGGTTGCACGTCGACGGCCTCGATGCGCAGCGCCGGATGCGCCACCGCCGCGCCGACGAAGCGCTCGCGCTCGATGCGCGCGTAAGCGCGCTCGATCGCCTCGGCAGGGTCGCTGCGCCAGACCACGGTCAATTCCGGCCGAGGCGGGCGAACGCCGACGCGCCGCCGGCCGTCAGCAACTCGCGCGCTTCGCGCAGGCGCTGCTGCGCGGTCTGCGCGTCGAGCCGTGCGACGGCGAAGCCGCCGGTGTGCAGCAGCAGGTAGTCGCCGACAGCGACCTCGTCGGCCAGCAGCAGCAAGCTGACTTCGCAGCGTGCGGCCTCATGCTCGACCAGCGCGACGTCGCCGTCGACGCGCAGCACGCGATGGGGCAAGGCGATGCACATGGCGCGCTCGGGTGGCGATGCTCAGTGCGCGGCCGCGCGCGCGCGCAACGCGATGCCGCGTGCGGCCAGCTCGGCGGCGGCGAGTTCGGCCAGCCGCGGCACGCGCTGACGCACCGCATCGGTCAACTCGAGCCCGAGCTCCAGCGTCGCCGGCTCGACGCCGAGCACAACGACTTCGGCCGGCAGATCGCCGGTGAACTCCAGCGCAGCGAGGACGTCGCACAGGCCGATCTGGTGCGGCGACAGCTTCTTGCGAAAGAACACCGGGACATGCTCGGCGCTCAGGCGCACGATGCTGCCGGCCGGTCCCCCGGCCTTGACCGTGTCGAGCACGATCAACAGGTCGACACCGGCGATGATGTCGAGCAGCTCCATGCCGGCGGTGCCGCCGTCGACCACGCTGACCCCGTCGGGGATGGCGTAGCGTTCCTGCAGCGCCGCCGCGGCGCGCACGCCGACCCCCTCGTCGCTGAGGATCGTGTTGCCGATGCCGAGAACGATCGCGCGCATCGCCGCCTCGCTCAGCACGCGCGCACCGCGAACGCATCCTCGCCGTCGGTGAGGTGGATCGCGCAGGCGATGCAGGGGTCGAACGAGTGCACCGTGCGCAGGACCTCGAGCGGCTTGGACGGGTCGGCCACCGGGTTGTCGAGCAGCGACGCCTCGTAGGGGCCGGGCGCGTCGGCGTCGTTGCGCGGACACGCGTTCCAGGTCGACGGCACCACGCACTGGTAGTTGCGGATCTTGCCGCCGTCGATCACCACCCAGTGCGACAGCGCACCGCGCGGTGCTTCGTGGAAGCCCACGCCCATGACCTCGCCCTTCGGAAACTCCGGCTTGTGAAAGGTCGTGTAGTCGCCGCGGCCGATGTTGTCGATCAGCAGCTGCCACTGCTGCGCCAGCTGGTCGCTGTTGAGCGCGCAGGCGATCGCGCGCGCCGCATGGCGTCCGATCGTCGAGTGCATCGCGTCGAGCCCGACCTTGACGTGGCCGATCGACGCCACGCGCTCGAGCGTGAGCTGGGCATAGCGCTGCGCCGGCTCGTAGCCGGCGGCGAGCATGTTGAGCACCCGCGCCAGCGGGCCGACTTGCGCGACCTCGCCGTAGAAGGTCGGCGACTTGAGCCAGGAATACTTGGCATCGGCCTGGAAGTCGGTGTAGTCGGGGCGCGTCTCGCCCTTGTACGGGTGCAGCGGGCCGGTGGTGTCGTAGCTGTACCAGGAATGCTTGACCGCCTCCTCGACGCCCTTGGCCCAGTATGGGTCGTCGAAACTGTCGATCGGCTTGCGCTGCTTGAGGTCGCGCCCGGCGATGTAGCCGCCGGGAAACGCGAAGGTGCTGCCCTTGCCGTCGAGCGGAATGTCGGGAACGCTCAGGTAGTTGGTGACGCCGGCGCCGTACGTGGTCCATTCCGGATACATCGCGCCGATCGCCGCGACGTCGACCAGATAGACGTTCTTGATGAAGTCGTCGAGCGCGTCGATATGCTCCTTGACCGCCATCAGGCGCTCGAGCGTCAAGGTCTCCGGCGAGTCGAGGTTGATCGGGTTGCTGACTCCGCCGACGGCCAGGTTCTGGATGTGCGGCGTCTTCGAGCCGAGGATCGACACGATCTTGTTCGCCTGCCGCTGGATCGACAGCGCCTGCAGGTAATGCGCGACGGCCATCAGGTTGACCTCAGGCGACAGCTTCATCGCCGGATGGCCCCAGTAGCCGTTGGTGAAGATTCCGAGCTGGCCGCCGTTGACGAAGGTCTTCAGCCGCTCGAGGGTCGATCGCATCACTTCGGGGCCGTTGAGCTTCCAGCTCGACAGGCTTTGCGCCAGCGCCGCGGCCTTGTCCGGGTCGGCCTTGAGCGCGCTGGTGACGTCGACCCAGTCGAGCGCCGACAGGTGGTAGAAGTGCACGATGTGGTCGTGGACCGCGTGCGCCAGGATGATCATGTTGCGGATGTATTGAGCGTTGAGCGGAATTTCCAGCTGCAACGCGTTTTCCACCGCCCTGACCGACGCGATCGCGTGCACCGTCGTGCACACGCCGCAGATGCGCTGCGTGATCGCCCAGGCGTCGCGCGGATCGCGTCCGAGCAGGATCAGCTCGACGCCGCGCCACATCTGGCCCGACGACCAGGCCTTGGCGACCTTGCCGCCTTCGACGTCGACGTCGATGCGCAGATGGCCTTCAATGCGCGTGATGGGATCGATGGTGACTCGGGTCATGGACAGTCTCCGGGAATGGGGTCAGTGGCTCGCGGCTTCGCGCGGCAACACGGGAAAGCGGCGGGTGACGACGATGTAGCCGAGCACTTCGAGCGAGAACATGCCGAGGGTCACGATGAGCTCGGCAGGCGACGGGAAGTAATGGAATCCGGGCACCACGCGAGCGACCAGATAGCCGTCGATGCGCAGCAGCGACGCCGCGAGCATCAACGCGACGCCGCCGAGAAACAGGCGCACCGGTCGCCGCCGCTGCGCCGGCGTGCGCAGGATCAGCAGCGGCGCGGCGAAACACGCGGTCTCGATCCAGAACATCACCGCGCGCAGCGTCGGCCGCAGCGCTTCGACGAACGCTCCGCGCACCAGCAAGTCGCCCAGGCGAACCGCCAGATAGGCGCCGATCATGCCGAGCATGACTTTGGACAGCGGGGTCAGCAGATGCGTCTCGATGCGCCGGCGATAAGCCGCCGACGCCACGCAACTCTCGAACAGCACCACCGCGTAGCCGGTGCCGATGGCCGACAGCAGGTAGAGCAGCGGATTGAGCGGCGTCTGCCACAGCGGGTCGATGCGCGGCCCCATGACGACGAGCATCGTGCCCAGCGACGACTGGTGCATCATCGGCAGCACGGTACCGAGCGCGATGAACACGAACAGCACGCGCTGCAGCCGCGAGCGCGCGCGGCGATGGCGCTCGAGAAAGGTCGGCGAAAACTCGATCCACATCACGACGATGTACGCCGAGATGCACAAGGCGACTTCGAGCATCACCGAGCTCGGGTTGGCGTAGCGCGGATCGAAGATGTGCCAGAAGTTCCACCAGCGACCGAGGTCGAAGATCACCCCGGCGCCAGCCAGCGTGTAGCCGAACAACGACGCCAGCAAGGCCGGACGCACCAGCGCGTGGTACTCGCCGCGGTTGAAGATGTAGACCAGCATCGCGACCGAGAACCCGCCGCAGGCGAACGCCGAGCCGATGACCACGTCGACCACGACCCACACCCCCCAGGGGTAGCCGTTGTTGAGGTTGGTCACCGCGCCCAGGCCGAGCACGAAACGCGCGGCGAGCACGGCCAGCATGGTCGCGACCAGCACACCACAGATCACCGTCACCGCATTGAGCACCTGGCCCCCGACCGGAGCCGGTCGGCTGTCATGCATCATGGTCGTTCTCCTTGCCGGCTTCGCTCGACTTGTCGCCGGCTTCGGCGTTCGCTTCGTCGGCTTCGTCGGCTTCGTCGGCTTCGCCGTGGTCGTCGTCGCGCGGCACGTTGCGCCGGGCGGCGTACAGCATCACGCCGAGCACTCCGACCGGCATCGCCATGTGCTGGTACAGCGAGTGCTGCAGCGTTTCCGACTCGGCCGCCGACGACGTGTCGCCGAGCTTGGGCAGGCCCTCCTTCTCGAAGTCGACTGCCGACAGCCGCAGCAACTGCAAGCCGCCGTATTCCTTCTCGCCGTAGATGTGCTGCAGATAGCGGCCGATATGCCCCGGATAGCTCTCGTCGGGTCCACCCAGGCGACCGCGCGGGAAGGTCGTCGGTGTCCCCGGCGGCAGCGCCAGGCGGCGGTGCGCCTCGGCGAGCAGATCGCGCGTGCTGCCGTACAGCGTCGCGCCGGTCGGGCAGACCTCGGCGCAGGCCGCGTAGTGCCCGTCCTTCATGCGGTGACGGCAAAGCTGGCACTTGCCGATCTGCCCGGTGGGCGAGTCGTACTGATACTTCGGGATGCCGAACGGGCATGCGGCGACGCAGTAGCGGCAGCCGATGCAGCGATCGGGGTCGTAGGCGACGATGCCGCTGTGCGGGTCCTTGTGCATCGCGCCGACCGGACACGCCGACACGCACGACGGGTCGGCGCAGTGGTTGCACGACACCTTCATGAACGCGTAGCCGTTGACTTCGCGGTCCTTGCGCGCCTGGGTGCCGTTGCGGTAGACCTTGATCACGTTGTAGGTCGTCGCCGAAGTGTCGAGCGGCGTGTCCCACAGATGCTCCGGGGTCGAGAACTCGGCGGGCAGGTCGTTGGCCACCTTGCACGCGTTCACGCAGGCCTTGCAGCCGATGCACAGCGTGGCGTCGTACAGCAGCCCGACCGCGTCGGCGGGCCGGTGACGTGTCGGCCTGGCCGACGCCGGGCGCGCGCCGAGCGCGCCGCCCAGCACCGCGCCGGCGGCCAGCGCCTTCTTCAGGAAGCGACGACGTTTTGCTTGGCTGGTGCCCATGGTCACTCCCGGCGGTCGTGGCGCGATGCGGCGTCGGTGTCGGTCTCGGCGCGCTGGCCGGCAGCGCTCGCCGCGTCCTGCGGCGCATCGTCGTGCGCGGCGCGCCCGAGGTTGCGCGCCAGCATCGCGCCGGCCCCGGCGCTGCCGCCGCCGACCGCGGCGACGATGGCCATGGCGCCCAGCGACGCACCCTTGCCCTGTTTCTCATGGATCGCCGGATAGCCGACCGGCGGATGGATGTAGCGCAGCTCGGACAACTCGTAGATGCCGGTCTGGAAGCCCACGCCCTGTTCACTGCAGCCGATGCAGGGGTGGCCGCAGCCGACCGGCCAGTTGATTTCGCCGACGTCGCCGAAACCGATGGTCGGGCAGTTGTTGTAGGTCTCGGGTCCCTTGCAGCCGAGCTTGTACAGGCAATAGCCTTTGCGGTGTCCTTCGTCGCCGAATTCCAGCGCGAAGCGGCCGGCGTCGAAATGGGCGCGGCGCTCGCAGTTCTCGTGGATCAGCCGACCGTAGGCAAACAGCGGACGCCCCTTCGCGTCGACGTCGGGCAGGCGCTTGAACGTCAGCAGGTGAACGACGGTGCTGAGGAAGTTGTAGGGATTCGGCGGACACCCCGGGATCGTCACCACCGGCTTGCCCAGCACCGTCGCGATGCCGGTCGACCCGGTCGGGCTGGTCGTGGCCAGCGGCGAGATCGTCGACGGCATACCGCCCCACGACGCGCACGAGCCGATCGCGATGATGCCGGCGGCGTCGGCCGCGCACTCGGCCAGCATCTGCTGCGGGGTCTTGCCGCCGACCTTGCAGTAGATGCCGTTGTCGTGCGTGGGCACCGCGCCTTCGACGACGAGCAGGTAGCGCCCCTTGTATTTGCGCATCGCCGCCAGCCGCGCGTCCTCGGCCTGCTGGCCGGCGGCGGCCATCAAGGTCTCGTGGTACTCGAGCGAGATGACGTCGAGGATCAGCTTCTCGAGCGTCGGGTGTTCGGCCCGCAGCAAGGTCTCGGTGCATCCGGTGCATTCCTGGAAATGCAGCCAGATCACCGCGGGCCGCGGCGCGGTCTCGACCGCCTTGGCCACCGCGGCCTCGGCGCCGACCGGCAGACCCAGCGTCGCGGCGATCGCCGAACACAGCTTGAGGAATTCCCGGCGCGGCAAGTCGAGCCGACGCTCCAGCTCGACGAGGCTCGAGCGCTCGGTGTCGAAAATCTCATTCGAATCAGTCATGGTCTCCCCTTGGCCCGCTTTCTTCCGATGCGGCGTCGGCGCGTTGCTCGCGGCCGACCGATCGTGCCTGGGCCCTGCACACGCAAACCCTGTGCCAGTGCTCGACGCCCCCCGTCGACAGAGGGCGGCACAGTGCCTGCGACCCGGGCGCGGTGGTCGCGCGCTTGACGCCAGTGGCTGCTCGCGCTTTCTACAATGGCGCCGCGAACGCGCCCAGCGACGCCGCCCCCGGGGCACTGCCGCGGCGCTGGCGGCTAGCGCGAATCTTGCATGGCCGGTCGAGCCCGGCGCGGTGCCGGAGGAGAGATCGACGGTGAGTGCGTCGCTTGAAGTCCCCGCGGGACCGTCCGCGTCGCTGGCGCGGGGCGACCGCCGCGCGATCGCCGGCTACGGCGCCGCGGTCGCGGCGCTGCACGTCGCCGGCTGGGGGCTGTGCCTGATCGGCACGTCCAGCCGCGGCACCATGCTCGGCCTGGGCCTGGCGGCGTATATGTTCGGCCTGCGGCACGCGTTCGACGCCGACCACATCGCCGCGATCGACGACACCGTGCGTCTGATGCTGCAACGCCGGCAGCGACCGATCGGAGTCGGCTTCTTCTTCTCGCTGGGGCACTCGACCGTCGTGTTCGTGCTGGCCCTGCTCGCGGCGTGGATCGCCGGCGCGATCGGCCACGATCTACCCGCCTTGCGCGCGCTCGGCGCCGTGCTCGGCACGCTGGTCTCGGGAACCTTCCTGTGGCTCGTCGGCGTGCTGAACCTGCTGGTGCTGCTCGACATGCTGAAGATCTGGCGCCACCGCCACCATCACCGCCACGACCACCAGCTCGACGCGCTGCTGAGCCGACGCGGCTTGCTCAACCGCGTGCTCGGGCCTCGCGCCAGCGGGCTGATCGGTCGCAGCTGGCATATGTACCCGGTCGGCCTGTTGTTCGGGCTGGGCTTCGACACCGCGTCCGAAGTGGCGTTGCTGGCGCTGACCGGAGGCGCAGCGGCAAGCCGTTTGCCGCCGCTGGGCGTATTCGCCCTGCCCCTGCTGTTCGCCGCCGGGATGTCGCTGCTCGACACCGCCGACGGCGTGGTGATGACACGCGCCTACGGATGGGCGTCGACAAGCCCGGCGCGCCGCATCTTCTACAACATCACGACAACGTCGCTGTCGGTCGCGGTCGCGCTGGCGATCGGCACCGTCGAAATCGTGCAGGTCCTGATCGGCGAATTCGGCCTGCAGGGGCGCGTCGCGCGATCGATCGCGGCGCTGTCGTTCGACCGCCTGGGCTTCGCCATTGCCGCGGCGTTCGTGCTCGCCTGGGGCCTGTCCTACCTGAGCTGGCGCTGGATCGGCGACGCGCGCTGAGCTCGGCGTGGACGGGAACCCGTTGCTGCCGGCGCCTGGCCGATGGCAGGCCGCCGGCCAGGCACGATCAAGCGCGATCGGCGGCGTTCTGCGCCAGCGGCGCGTCGGCCCCCAGCGCCAGTTGCGCGCGGGGTGTCTTCAGGATCAGGATTTCAACGCTGGCGAGTTCGCCGCCTGAATCGCTGACGACGCCGGTCACCGACGCGGCCAGCGGCGACATCTGGCGCGTATGCACCTCGATCCGGACTTCGGTGTCGGCCGCCACGGGACGTTTGAAGCTGCATTTGCGCACGCCGGCGAGGACGCCCACATGATCCGCAGGCATGCCCGCCACGCGGTCGTCGCCGACCAGCATGCCGGCGCCGGCGACCTGCGCCACGGCCTCGATCAGGAACACACCGGGCACCATCGGCAGCCCCGGGAAATGCCCCTGCAGGACCTGCAGTTGCGACGACCAGCAGGCTTCGCCGACGAAGTGTTCGGGGGTGCGCAAGACGACGCGGCGCACGAACAGGATTTCGCCACGATGCGGCAGCACCGCCTGGATCGCCGGCAAATCCAAAGTGACCGGAAAGACGCGTTCGGCGGCGGTGCTCATCGACGCCAGCCCATCACGCCGGGAAGCGAGCGCAGCCAGATCGCCGCGCGGCGCGCCGCGCGGGACTGCGCCAGCCATGCGCCGCCCAGGCCCAGCGGCGCGCCGCCGACTGCGTCGAGCAGCACGTGCTGCTTGACCGCCATCGTCGAATAGACGATCAACGCGCACCACAGCGCGCTCAGCGAGCGCCAGCGCCAGCCCAGACCCAGCCGCGGCAGCAGGCGGTCGAACCAGCACGCGGCGAACACCGCGGTGGCCACGTGCAGCGACGGGCACGCATTGCCCGACGCGTCGATTCCGCGCAGCAGCCGGAAGTCCGGGTGGACGACGAAGTTCACCGCCATCGACGGCACCTGGGTCGGCCACAGCGCGAACACGCCCAGACCGACGAGGCACACGGCGCTGATGCCGAGGCCGAAGCGCACGAGTTCGCCGCGCGACACCATCAAGGTCGGCGGCAGGCAGACGTAGAACCACAGCGACAGATAGATCGGCAGCGCCCACGGTTGAAAACCGATCCAGCGGTCGACTGCGGTCAGCGGCATCGTCGTCACCGGCCCGTCCGGGTGGCGCAGCAAGTGGAAATAGGCGATGAAGAACACCGTCATGATCGCCGTCGTGCCCAGGCTCTTGAGCCAGAAGTGGGCGACGACGCGACGGCCCGCGCGCAGCACGGTGTCGGCGACACGGCGCCGGGCGGGCGCGCGCGCGACGACACTCATGCCGTTGGCGCCGTGCGCAAGGCGTCACCTTCGTCGACACGCCGGGCGACCAGGCAGGCATTGCTGCCGCCGAACGCGAACGAGTTCGACAACACCGCGTCGACGCGGCATCCGCTGCGGCAGGCGCCCATCACCAGGTCCAGCGCGCAGCGCGGGTCGGGCTCGGACAGATGGGCCGTCGGCGGCAGCGTGCCGCTGCGCATGGCCTCGATGGCCAGGATCAACTCGACGGCGCCGCCGGCGCCGATCAGATGTCCGTGCAC
>JAJZHH010000092.1 GCA_021804595.1 Pseudomonadota bacterium | reverse complement strand
CGCGAGCCGTCCATCACGTACAAGCCCTGCAGCGCGAAGCCGCAACGCTGCATCAAGGCCTGCGCGCGGCTTTTGACTTCGCCGTCGGCCAGCGGCTCGAAGCGGTTGAACAGCGGCGCGATGACCATCGGGAACAGCACCATCATCGCCAGGCTGAACGCGGCAAACGCTGCCCAGCCCCACAGCCACCACAGCGCGCTGGCGCGCATCAGCCACAGCAGCAGCCAGGCCAGCGGGCCCAGCAGCAGCGCCGACACCAGCGCGTTGCGCAGCGCATCGACGACGAACAGCGCCGGCGTGCTGCGGTTGAAGCCGAAGCGCGCCTCCAGGCCGAAGGTGCGGGCGAGCTCCCACGGCAGGTCGAGCAGCGCGCCGATCAGCGCGAACGCGCCGAGCAGCGCGAGCTGCGCCAGCGGCGCGTCGCCGAGCGCAGCCCCCAGCGCCGCCGCCAGCGCGTGCAGGCCGCCGCCCAGCGTCCAGCCCAGCAGCAGCAGCGCGCCCCACGCCGCGTGCCACTGGCCGAAGCGCGTGCGCGCCACCGTGTAGTCGGCCGCCTTGCGGTGCGCGGCGGCATCGATCGACGCGGCGAACGGCGCCGGCACCGCGTCGCGGTGCGCGCGCACGTGGCGGATCTGGCGCGCGGCCAGCCACAGCTCGAGCGCGGTGCCGGCGAGCAGCGCGACGACGAACAGCGCCGACCAGGCCGGCGCGAAGGAAGTAGAGCTCATGCGAGAATGCTACCTATGAACTCGACGAACCGCGCAGAACTCGCACGCCACGAAGCCAATCTGCTTTGGGTGGACATGGAAATGACCGGCTTGAACCCCGACGGCGACCGCATCATCGAAGTCGCGCTGGTCGTCACCGACGCGCAGGTGACGACTCGCGTCGAGGGGCCGGTGCTGGTCGTGCACCAGAGCGCCGAGGTGATGGACGCGATGGACTCGTGGAACAAGGGCACGCACGGCCGCTCGGGGCTGATCGAGCGCGTTGCCGCCAGCACGCTCGACGAGGCCGCTGCCGAGCAGCAGCTGCTCGATTTCGCGGCGCGCTACGTGCCGGCCGGCAAGAGCCCGATGTGCGGCAACAGCATCTGCCAGGACCGCCGCTTCATGGCGCGCTCGATGCCCCGGCTCGAGGCCTTCTTCCATTACCGCAACCTCGACGTCAGCACGCTCAAGGAGCTGGCGCGGCGCTGGCGCCCCGAAGTCTGCGCCAGTTTCAAGAAGCGCCAGGAGCACACCGCGCTGGCCGACATCCACGAGTCGATCGACGAGCTGCTGCACTACCGCGCGCATTTCCTGCAGGCGCCGGTCGCGGCACCGGCGCAGGGCTGAGGCGCGGCGCCGGCCGCGCCTCAGTGGTGCATCAGCCGCGCAGCTCGGGGAAGTCCTCCTCGCGGAACTCGAGCTCGCGGCGCGGCGCGTCGAGCTGCTGCTCGAGCGCACGCAGCTGCACGCGGCGGATCTTGCCCGAAATCGTCTTCGGCAGTTCGTAGAACTCGACGCGACGCACCCGCTTGTACGCTGCCAGGTGTTCGCGGGCGTAGCGCAGCACGTCGAGCGCGAGCTCGCGGCTCGGCGTGTAGCCGGTGCGGCAGGCAATGAAGGCCTTCGGCACCGCCAGCCGCACCGGGTCGGGGCTGGGCACGATCGCCGCCTCGGCAATCGCCGGATGGGTGATCAGCACGCTTTCCAGCTCGAACGGGCTGATGCGGTAGTCCGACGCCTTGAACACGTCGTCGGTGCGGCCGACGAAGGTGTAGGTGCCGTCGGCGTTGCGCTGGGCGACGTCGCCGGTGTGGTAGTAGCCGTCGTGCATGACCTGCGCGGTCTTCGCCGCGTCGCCGGCGTAGCCGGCCATCAGCCCGGCCGGGCGCGGTTCGAGCGCGACGCAGACCTCGCCTTCGTCGGCCGGGTTGCCGTCGAAGTCGAGCAGCGCGATGCGCCAGCCCGGCAGCGGACGGCCCATCGCGCCGGGCGTCAGCGGCTGCCCCGGCGCGTTGCCGACCATCGCGCAGGTCTCGGTCTGGCCGTAGCCGTCGCGAATGCGGATGCCCCAGGCGGCTTCGACGCGGGCGATGATTTCCGGGTTCAGCGGTTCGCCGGCGCCGATCAGCTCACGGAACCTCACCGGGTATTGCTTCAGGTCGCGCTGGATGCACAAGCGCCACACCGTCGGCGGCGCGCACAGCGTCGTGACCCCGCAGCGCGCCGCGGTGCGCAGCGCGGCGTCGGCGTCGAAGCGGGCCTGGTTGAATGCGAACACGCAGGCGCCGGCATTCCACGGCGCGAAGAAGCAGCTCCACGCATGCTTGGCCCAGCCCGGCGAGCTGATGTTCCAGTGCACGTCGCCGGGCTGCAGCCCGATCCAGTACATCGTCGACAGGTGGCCGATGGGGTAACTGGTATGGGTGTGCTGGACCAGCTTCGGCTTCGACGTCGTGCCCGAGGTGAAGTACAGCAGCAGCGGGTCGTCGGCCGCGGTCGGCGCGTCGGCGGCGAAATCGGCCGACGCCGCGTCGGCCCCGGCCAGGTCGGTCCAGCCGTCGCGCGCGCCGACGCTGAAGCGTCCGCGCAGCCCCGCGGCGGCCGCCACCGTGTCGAATTTGGCGGCGTCGGCCGCGGTGGTGACGACGTGCGCGATCGCCGCGCGCTCGATGCGGTCGGCAAGGTCCTCGGCGGTCAGCAGCGTGGTCGCCGGGATCATCACCGCGCCGAGCTTGATCGACGCCAGCATCGCGTCCCACAACGCGACGCAGTTCGGCAGCATCAGCATCACGCGGTCGCCGCGGCGCACCCCGTGCGCGCGCAGGAACGACGCCATGCGCTGGCTGCGCAGATGCATCTCGGCGAAGCTGTGGCGGGCCTCGCTGCCGTCTTCCTCGACGATCCACAGCGCCGGGGCCGGATTGCCGGCGGCCATCGGGTCGAAGTAATCGAGCGCCCAGTTGAAGTGCTGCGGTCGCGGCCAGTCGAACGCGGCCTGCGCCGCCGCGTGGTCGCTGCGCAGCCGCAGCAGGGTGTCGCGCGCGGCGACGAAGCCTTGGGCGCCGTCTTGCATACGTGTCTCCTTTGTTGTCGCTTTGATACGCCAGCGTGTATCACGAAGCTGACAGGAGACTGAACGTCCTGTCAAGCCGGCGTCAGTTTCCGGCGAGGCTTTCGAGATAGCGTTGCGCGTCGAGCGCGGCCATGCAGCCGGTGCCGGCGCTGGTGATGGCCTGGCGGTAGACATGGTCCTGCACGTCGCCGGCGGCGAACACGCCGTCGACGCTGGTCGCGGTGGCCATGCCGTCGGCGCCGCCGCGGGTGACGATGTAGCCGCCGCGCATGTCGAGCTTGCCCTGGAAGATCTCGGTGTTGGGCTGGTGGCCGATCGCGATGAAGCAGCCGGCCAGCGCCAGATCGGTCTTCGCGCCGCTGCGCGAGTCGCGGATGCGCACGCCGGTGACGCCGCTGGCGTCGCCGAGCACTTCGTCGAGTTCGCTCCACAGCCGCAGCTCGACGCGCCCCTCGGCAGCGCGCTGGTGCAGGCGGTCGACCAGGATGGGCTCGGCGCGGAACTTGTCGCGGCGGTGGATCACGGTGACCTTGCTGGCGATGCCCGACAGGTACAGCGCCTCCTCGACCGCGGTGTTGCCGCCGCCGACCACGCACACCGGCTGGTCGCGGTAGAAGAAGCCGTCGCAGGTCGCGCAGCCCGACACGCCGCGGCCCATGAAGGCCTCTTCGCTGGGCAGTCCCAGGTAGCGCGCCGACGCGCCGGTGGCGATGATCAGCGCATCGCAGGTGTAGCTGCCGCTGTCGCCGCGCAGCGTGAACGGGCGCGAGCCGAGTTCGACGTCGTGGATGTGGTCGAACACGATTTCGGTCTCGAAGCGGCGCGCGTGGGCTTCGAAGCGCGACATCAGGTCGGGGCCGAGCACGCCGTCGACGTCGGCCGGCCAGTTGTCGACTTCGGTGGTGGTCATCAGCTGGCCGCCTTGCGCCATGCCGGTGATCAGCAGCGGTCGCAGATTCGCGCGTGCCGCGTAAATCGCGGCGGAATACCCGGCGGGGCCGGAACCGAGAATCAGGACTTGTGCGTGCTTGGTCGTCATGGCGGGCGAGGAATCGGTGGGCATCGGTTCGCAGCATGAGCTGCGCCGCTCATTCTAGGTTCAGCTTGCCGGGGGCGCGCCGCAGCTCGCGGCGGCTGGGTTACGATGCAGCCCTGTTGCAAGGAGTCTCGATGGCGGCGATTTCCAATGTCGACCTGGTGCGACGCGTTCCGATGTTCTCGGTGCTGACCGAAGCGCAGGCGTGGAGCCTGTCCCAGTCGATCGTCAAGAAACGCTACAAACGCGGTGAAACCATCGTCGAACAGGGCGGGCGCTCGAATGCGCTGTTCATCATCCTCGCCGGGCGCGCGCGGGTGCTCAGCGTCGACGCGCGCGGCCGCGAGGTGATCCTGGCGCTGCTGCATCCGGGCGACCACGTCGGCGAAATGAGCCTGATCGACGGCCAGCCGCATTCGGCCTCGGTGGTCGCCGAAGTGCAGACCGACGTGCTGATGCTCGGTCGCGTCGCCTTCCTGCAGAGCCTGCCGGAGAACTCGAGCATGTCGTTCTCGATCATGCGCGGGCTGGTGCAGCGGCTGCGCCGCGCCGACAGCAAGATCGAGTCGCTGGCGCTGATGGACGTCTACGGCCGCGTCGCGCGCGCGCTGCTCGAAATGAGCGACATCGACGGCGACCAGCGCCTGATCCGCTCGAAGGTGTCGCGCCAGGACCTGGCCAAGATGGTCGGCGCGTCGCGTGAAATGGTCAGCCGGGTGATGAAGGATTTCGAACAACGCGGCTTCGTCGCCGAACGCGACGACGGCTGCGTGCTGCTGCGCGAGCACCTCAGCTCGCTGCTCTGACGCTGCGCGAAGGAGCCGACGACGTGTCGCTGTCCCTGCTCGAGCGCCTGTTCGACTCGCGTGGCGCGCGCGCGACCGCTCCGCGCAGCCGCCTGCTCGGCGAGATGCGGCTGCTGGCCGGTGCGATCGGCTGGCTGCTGCTGGTGCTGGCGCTGCTGAGCTATCACCGCGGCGACCCGTCGTGGTCGACGTCGGGCGGCAGCGCGCAAGGCACGCGCAACCTGGTCGGCGCGCTCGGCGCGTGGAGCGCCGACGTCGCTTATTTCCTGCTCGGATTCTCGGCGCTGTGGCTGCTGCCGATGGGCCTGTACCTGCTGGTGCGGGCCTGGCGGCGCGCGCACGCGACGGCCGCCGACGCGCAACCGCCTGGCTGGCTGGCGCGGCTCGGCACGGCCTTCGCGCTGGCGCTGCTGCCGCTGTCGAGCGCCGCGCTCGAGGCCACGCGGCTGTGGCACCTCGGCGCCCATCTGCCGGCCGGTGCCGGCGGCGTCGTCGGCGCCGCGCTCGGCCTGGCCGCACAAAGGCTGCTCGGCTTTACCGGCAGCGCGATCGTGCTGCTCGCGGCATTCCTGCTGTCCCTGTCGTGGTTCGCCCGAATCAGCTGGGCCGACATCGCCGAGCGCGTCGGCGCGGCGCTGGAGCGCGGCTGGGAATGGGCGCTGGCGCAGCGCGCGCAGCGCCGCGACCGCGCGGCTGGCGAGCAGGCGATGCAGCAGCGCGAAGCCGACGTCGTCGTCGCCCAGCAGCGCGATGTGGACGAAATGTTCGCGCCGGTGTTCATCGAGCCGGCGGTGGTCAGCGTGCCGCAGTCGCCGCGCGTCGAGCGCGAGCGCCAGCAGCCGCTGTTCCGCGAAATGCCCTCGGGCAGCCTGCCGACGCTGGACCTGCTCGACCGCGACGATGCGCCCAAGAACGCGATCGGCGCCGAGACGCTCGAATTCACGTCGCGGCTGATCGAGAAGAAGCTCAAGGACTTCGGCGTCTCGGTGCGCGTCGTTGCGGCCTCGCCGGGGCCGGTGATCACGCGCTACGAAGTCGAGCCCGAGCCCGGCGTCAAGGGCGCGCAGGTGGTCGCGCTGTCGCGCGACCTGGCGCGCGCGCTGTCGCTGGTCAGCATCCGCGTCGTCGAGACGATTCCGGGCAAGAACACGATGGCGCTGGAGTTGCCCAACGCCAAGCGGCAGACGATCCACCTGGCCGAGATCCTCGGCTCGCAGGTTTATCACGACGCGCAATCGATGCTCAGCATGGGACTGGGCAAGGACATCGTCGGCAACCCGGTCGTCGCCGACCTGGCCAAGATGCCGCACCTGCTGGTCGCCGGCACCACCGGATCGGGCAAGTCGGTCGGCGTCAACGCGATGATCCTCAGCCTGCTGTACAAGGCCGAGGCGCGCCAGGTGCGCATGCTGATGATCGACCCGAAGATGCTCGAGCTCAGCGTCTACGAAGGCATCCCGCACCTGCTCGCGCCGGTGGTCACCGACATGAAGCAGGCGGCGCACGCGCTGAACTGGTGCGTGGCCGAAATGGAGCGGCGCTACAAGCTGATGAGCAAGCTCGGCGTGCGCAACCTGGCCAGCTTCAACGCGCGCGTGCACGACGCCGCGCAGCGCGGCGAGCACCTGCCGAACCCCTTGTCGCTGACCCCGGAGAGCCCGGAGCCGCTGCAGCACCTGCCCTACATCGTCGTCGTCATCGACGAGCTCGCCGACCTGATGATGGTCGTCGGCAAGAAGATCGAGGAGCTGATCGCAAGGCTGGCGCAAAAGGCGCGCGCCGCCGGCATCCACCTGATCCTGGCCACGCAGCGGCCCAGCGTCGACGTGATCACAGGGCTGATCAAGGCCAACATCCCGACGCGCATCGCCTTCCAGGTGTCGAGCAAGGTCGACTCGCGCACCATCCTCGACCAGATGGGCGCCGAAAGCCTGCTGGGCATGGGCGACATGCTCTACCTGCCGCCCGGCTCGGGTTCGCCGCTGCGGGTGCACGGCGCCTTCGTCGGCGACGGCGAAGTGCACCGCGTCGTCGAGCAGCTCAAGAGTCAGGGCGAGCCCGACTATGTGCCCGGTCTGCTCGAGCCGCAGGCCGAAGGCGGCGACCTGTCCGGCGGCTTCGAGGGGCCGGCCGACGCCGAGGCCGACCCGCTGTACGACCAGGCCGTGCAAGTCGTGCTGCAGAACCGCAAGGCGTCGATTTCGCTGGTGCAGCGCCACTTGCGCATCGGCTACAACCGCTCGGCGCGGCTGCTCGAACAGATGGAAAAGGCCGGGCTGGTGTCGGCGCTGTCGAGCAACGGCAACCGCGACATCCTGGTGCCGGCGCGCGCCGAGGCCTGAGCGCACCGATCGTCCCATTCCATTCCATTCCGAGGAAATCCCCGATGCAAGCGTATCGTCGCCTGTTCGTCCTGGCGTTGGCCTGCGCGGCCGCCGTGCCGCTGCCCGCGATGGCCGCCGCGGCCGACGGCGTCGCGCTGCTGCGCGGCTGGCTGCGCGAGACGCGCAGCGGCAGTGCCGATTTCACGCAGCAGGTCGTCGACGCGAAAGGTGCACCCGGCGCCGTCTCCCGCGGACATTTCGATTTCGCGCGCCCGGGGCGCTTTCGCTGGTCGTACAGCGCGCCGTACCGACAGGACATCGTCAGCGACGGCAGCACGATCTGGACCTACGACCACGACCTCGACCAGGTCACGCTGACGCGCGCGTCGCGCGCGCTGGCCGGCACCCCGGCGGCGCTGCTCGCCGGCGCCGACATCGACGCGGTGTTCAAGCTCGCGCCGCTGCCCGCGGCCGACGGCCTGCAGTGGGTGCAGGCGACGCCGCGCGACAACGACAGCTCGTTCGCCTGGGTGCGCATCGGGCTGCGTGACGGCGCGCAGGGGCCCGAGCTGGTGCGCATGCAGCTGCGCGACGCGTTCCGCCGGACTTCGGACATCACGTTCACCGCGCAGCAACGCAACCCGGCGCTGCCGGCGGCCACGTTCCGGTTCGCGATCCCGGCCGGCGCCGCGGTGCTCGACCAGCGCTGATCGAGCGATGACCGCCAGCCTGTTCGACGAGGCTCCGAGCGGCAGCGTGCCGCTGGCGGAGCGGCTGCGCCCGCGCACGCTCGACGAGGTCGTCGGCCAGGCCCAGCTGCTCGACGCCGGCAAGCCGCTGCGGCTGGCGTTCGAGCTGCGCCGGCTGCATTCGATGATCCTGTGGGGGCCGCCCGGGGTCGGCAAGACGACGCTGGCGCAGTTGATCGCACGCACCTTCGACGCCCAGTTCATCGCCATCTCGGCGGTGCTCGGCGGCGTCAAGGACATCCGCGACGCGGTCCAGCAGGCCGAGGTGGCGCGCGCCGCGGGCCGGGCAACGCTGGTGTTCGTCGACGAAGTGCATCGCTTCAACAAGAGCCAGCAGGACGCCTTCCTGCCGCACGTCGAGTCGGGCCTGTTCACCTTCATCGGCGCCACCACCGAGAACCCGTCGTTCGAGGTCAACAGCGCCTTGCTGTCGCGCGCGACGGTCTACGTGCTGCAGCCGCTGGGCGCCGACGAGCTGCAGCGGCTGGCGCGACGCGGCCTGGCCGCCTGCGGCATCGAACAGGCCGACGACGACGCGCTGGCACTGCTGGCCGCGCACGCCGACGGCGACGCCCGGCGACTGCTCAATGCGGTCGAGGCGGTGGTGGCGGCGGCCCGGCGCGACGCGCGCACGCGAGTCGACAAGGCATTGCTGCAGGCCACGCTGGGCGAGGCGCTGCGCCGCTACGACAAGGGCGGCGACCAGTTCTACGACGTGATCTCGGCGCTGCACAAGTCGGTGCGCGGCAGCGACCCCGACGCGGCGCTGTACTGGATGGCGCGCATGCTCGACGGCGGCGTCGACCCGCTGTACATCGGCCGCCGCCTGATACGCATGGCCAGCGAGGACATCGGCCTGGCCGACCCGCGTGCGCTCGGCCACACGCTCGACGCGGTGGCCGCGTTCGAGCGCCTGGGCAGCCCGGAAGGCGAACTGGCGCTGGCACAGGCCGTCGTCTACCTGGCGATCGCGCCGAAGTCCAATGCGCTGTACCTGGCCGCCGGCGAGGCGCGCCGCTTCGTGCGCGAGCACGGCAGCGCGCCGGTGCCCGACCATCTGCGCAACGCGCCGACGAAACTGATGCGCGAGATCGGCGCCGGCGCCGGCTACCGTTACGCGCACGACGAGCCTGGGGCGTTCGCCGCCGGCGAACGTTATTTCCCCCAGGGGGTACCCGAAGCGCGGCTGTACCGGCCGAGCCCGCGCGGCCAGGAAGCGCGCATCGGCGAGCGCCTGGCGGAGCTGCGACGGCTCAATCGCGAGGCGCGCGCGGCGCACGGCGACAGGGCATGACGCGGCTTGCGCGCACATTGACGGTGCGCTGTTGGGGGTTTCCGCGAAGGCGCCACGGCGCCGTGTGGTTATCATTCGCGGCCATGCGGAAACGACGCGGGATGCGAGTCACCACCGTGACTTGTCATAGGAGACACTCGAGCGGGTACCACGCCCTGCGCCTTGCGGCGCAGACGGCGCGATCGGCCTGCACGTCGATTCCGTTTGTACCGTGCGCGGGAGATCGAACCCGAGCATGAAACTTGCGAACCCCACGCCGCTGGCTGCCCGGGCCCAAAAGGAACCCGCCGGCAAGCGACGCACAGCAAGACCCTGAACCCATAAGGACGAAGCGGGATGGAAACATTTATACAACAAATCGTCAACGGCCTCGTGCTGGGCAGCATGTATGCCCTCGTCGCACTCGGTTACACGATGGTTTACGGCATCGTGAACCTGATCAACTTCGCCCACGGCGACGTGATGATGGTCGGCGCGCTGACCGCGTATTCGATGTTCAAGGTTTTCCACCACCTGGCGCCGGGGCTGCCCGGCTGGCTGACGGTGGTGCTGTCCACGGTGGTCGCGATGATCGCCTGCGGCACGCTGAACTTCTTCATCGAACGCTTCGCCTACCGCCGCCTGCGCAATGCGCCGAAACTGGCGCCGCTGGTCACCGCGATCGGCATGTCGATCCTGCTGGAAACGCTGGCGATGGTGATCTGGGGGCGTGACTACAAGGTGTTCCCGAACCTGCTGCCGCAGGACATCATCAGCATCCACGGCGTCGTGATCACGCCGGTGCAGGTGATGATCCTGGTGCTGACCGCGGTGCTGCTCGGCGGCCTGACGCTGCTGATCAACCACACCAAGCTGGGGCGCGCGATGCGCGCCACCGCCGAGAACCCGCGCGTGGCGGGGCTGATGGGGGTCAATCCGAACTTCGTGATTTCGGCCGCCTTCGTCATCGGCGCCGCGCTGGCGGCGATCGCCGGCGTGATGTGGTACGCGAATTTCTCGACCGCGAACTTCTACATGGGCTTCACGCCGGGTCTGAAGGCGTTCACCGCCGCGGTGCTCGGCGGCATCGGCAACATGGGTGGCGCGATGGTCGGCGGCGTGCTGCTGGGCGTCATCGAAGTGCTCGGCGCCGGCTACATCGGCACCGTCACGCACGGCCTGTTCGGCAGCAACTACCAGGACATCTTCGCGTTCATCGTGCTGATCCTGGTGCTGACGCTGCGCCCGCAAGGTCTGCTCGGCGAGCGCGTCGCCGATCGCGCCTGAGGACGGAGGATCGACAACATGCAACGTTCACAAACCCGTCTGATCGGCTTTCTCTTCGCCGCGGTGGGCCTGCTCGTGTTCCCGCTGCTGCTGCAGGTCGTCGGTGACGCCTGGGTGCGCATCGCCGCGTTCGCGCTGCTGTACACGATGCTCGCGCTGGGGCTGAACATCGTCGTCGGCCTCGCCGGCCTGCTCGACCTCGGCTACATCGCGTTCTACGCGGTCGGTGCCTACATGTTCGCGCTGCTGGCGTCGACGCAGCTGACCGACAACTTCGACGCGCTGGGGGCACTGTTCCCGCACGGCTTCGACGTCTCGATGTGGCTGGTCATTCCGCTGGGCGCGGGGCTGGCGGCCTTGTTCGGCATCCTGCTGGGCACGCCGGTGCTGAAGCTGCGCGGCGACTATCTGGCGATCGTCACGCTGGGCTTCGGCGAGATCATCCGCATTTTCATGAACAACCTGAACGCGCCGGTGAACATCACCAACGGCCCGCAAGGCATTTCAGGCATTCATGGCGTGCGGCTGTTCGGTTGGCACCTCAACCAGAACATCAACCTGGGCAGCTACACGATCAACTCGGTCACCGAGTACTACTGGCTGTTCCTGGTGCTGGTCACGCTGACCGTGATCATCTGCTACCGGCTGCAGGA
>JAJZHH010000190.1 GCA_021804595.1 Pseudomonadota bacterium | reverse complement strand
GCGACCGAGGCCTTGTGCAGCTCCCAGTTCGACGTCATGTAGCCGCCGTCCTTGTTGCTGTCCGAATACCCCAGCATGATTTCCTGCAGCGAGCCGCTCGCGCGCGCCAGCTCGATCAGCCCGGGCAGCGCGAAGTAGCCGCGCATGATCTCGGACGCGTTGCGCAGGTCGTCGATGGTTTCGAACAGCGGCACGACGAGCAGTTCGGCGTGCGCGCCGGGCGCGCCCAGCGTGCCGTGGAACAGCCCGCACTCCTTTTGCAGCACCAGCACCTCGAGCAGGTCGCTGACGCTTTCGGTGTGCGAAATGATGGTCTGGCGGATCGCGTCGGGCCCCAGCCGGCGGCGCGCGTCGCGCGCCTGCTCGAACACCGCCAGCTCGGAGCGGGTCCAGTCGGAGTAGGCGGCGTCGGGCACGCGCAGCGGGCGCGGGTCGCGCAGCGCGCGCAGCAAGGTGTCGATGCGCGAGCTCTCGTCGAGCGCGCTGTAGTCGGGGCACAGCGCGGCGTGCGCGAGCAGTTCGCGCACCACCGCCTCGTGTTTGTCCGAGCTCTGGCGCAGGTCGACGGTGGCCAGATGGAAGCCGAACACCTCGGCGGCGCGGATCAGCGGGTCGAGGCGCGGGCCCGCCAGCGCTTCGGCGTGGTGCGCGGCCAGCGAGTCGCGCACCACGCGCAAGTCGGCGACGAAGGCTTCGGCGTCGGCGTAGGGCTGCGCCTGGCCGAGTTCGTGGCGCAGCGCGTCGGCGCCGCACAGCGCGCGCAGCGTCGCCGCCAGCCGGGCGTAGACGCCGATCAGCGCGCGACGATAGGGCTCGTCGCGCCGGTGTTCGGACGCGTCGGGCGACGCTTCGGCCAGCGCCTGCAGCGGCGCGCTGCACGAGGCCAGCATCAGCGACATCGACAGCTCGGCGCCGAGCGCGTGCACCTGGTTCAGGTAGTGCTCGAGCGCGCTGCGCGACTGCAACTTCAGCGCGTAGGCCAGCGTGTCGGCGGTCACGTTGGGGTTGCCGTCGCGGTCGCCGCCGATCCAGTGGCCCATGCGGAAGAAGGAAGGCAGGCGCCAGCGGCGGCCGTCGGTGCGCGGGAACAGCTCGTCGAGCTCGGCTTCCAGCTCGAGGTAAAGCCGAGGCACTTCGCTGAAGAAGGTGCTGTCGTAGTACGACAGCGCGTTCTTGATTTCATCGGACACGCGCAGCTTGGTGTAGCGCAGCAGCCGCGTCTGCCACAGCTGGGTGATGCGCGCGCGCAGCTCGGAGTCGATCTCGCGCAGCCGCCGCGGTGGCTGCGGCTGGTCGCGCTCGGCGAGCAGACGCGCGATCACGCGCTCGGCGTCGAGCAGGCTCTTGCGCTGCACTTCGGTCGGGTGGGCGGTCAGCACCGGCGAGATCAGCGAGTCGGCGAACACGGCGTCGAGCTGCTCGCCGTCGAAGCCGGCGTCGCGCAGCTTGTGCAGCGCGGCGCGCACGCTGCCCGGTTGCGGGCGGTCGCCGGCGAGCTCGTGGGCGCGGCGCCGGCGCAGCACGTGGCGGTCCTCGGCGATGTTGGCCAGGATCGAGAAATAGCTGAAGGCGCGGATCACGCTGACCGCGTCGTCGCGCGTGAGCTCCTGCAGCGTGCGGTCGAGGCTGCGGCGCAGCCGGGTCTCGCCGTCGCGGTGGTAGCTGACCGAGAGCTGGCGGATGCGCTCGACGGTGTCGAACATCGCTTCGCCCTCCTGCTCGCGGATCACGTCGCCGAGCAGCCGGCCGAGCAGCCGGATGTCGTCGAACAGCGGGGCGTCGGTGGTCGCATCGGAGCGTGGAGCAGCCATGGTCTGCGCAGAGTCCTCGGGTTCGGGGGCGGGGGGCCGCATCGGCGGCGAAGATAGGGCGGCGATGGGGCCACTGGGGCGAATCCGATGCTAGCAGGCGCGACCCCCGGTCGCGCGTCCGGTGGGCGGCCGCGGCTGCTACGATTGACCGCCATGCAAAATTCCATCGAAACGTCAGCGTCGGCGCCGCGGCGCCTGGTCATCGCGACCCGCGAAAGCCGCCTCGCGCTGTGGCAGGCCGAACACGTGCAGGGCCTGCTGCGCGCGCTCTATCCGGACTGCCAAGTCGAGCTCAAGGGCATGACCACGCGCGGCGACCAGATCCTCGATCGCGCGCTGTCGAAAGTCGGCGGCAAGGGACTGTTCGTCAAGGAGCTCGAGCAGGCGCTGGAGGACGGCAGCGCCGACCTCGCGGTGCACTCGCTGAAGGACGTGCCGATGGACCTGCCCGACGGCTTCGGCCTGGCGCTGGTGATGCAGCGCGAGGATGCGCGCGACGCCTGGGTGTCGACGCGTGCGGCGCACTGGCGCGAGCTGCCGGCCGGCGCCGTGGTCGGCACCTCGAGCCTGCGCCGTGAAATGCAGATCCGCGCGCTGCGCCCCGATCTGCGCATCTCGCCGCTGCGCGGCAATCTCGACACGCGGCTGCGCAAGCTCGACGCCGGCGACTACGACGGCATCGTGCTGGCCGCGGCCGGGCTCAAGCGCCTGGGGCTGGCCGAGCGCATCCGCGCGCCGATCGACATCGACGAACTGCTGCCGGCGGTCGGCCAGGCCGCGCTGGGCATCGAGATCCGCGCCGCGCGCGCCGACGTTGCCGCGGCGCTGGCGCCGCTGCGCCACCTGCCCACCGAGCTGGCCACGCTGGCCGAGCGCGCGCTGGCGCGCCGCCTGGGCGGCAGCTGCAGCACGCCGCTGGCCGCGCACGCGC
>JAJZHH010000008.1:10561-43052 GCA_021804595.1 Pseudomonadota bacterium | reverse complement strand
TGTTCATCCGCCACGCGCTGGTCGAAGGCGAGTGGGACTGCCGCTGGCCGTTCCTGGCCCACAACCGCAAGCTGGTCGAGCAGATCGAGGCGCTCGAGGACCGCGCGCGCCGGCGCGACCTGCTGGTCGACGGCGCGCTGATCGAGGCCTTCTACCAGCGCTTCGTTCCGGCCGACGTTTGCAGCGGCGCCAGCTTTGACGCCTGGTACCGCGACGCGCAGCGCGAGCAGCCGCGGCTGCTGTTCCTCGAGCGCGACGCGCTGATGCGCCACGAAGCCGCCGGCATCACCACCGAGGCCTTCCCGACGCGGCTGCGCGTCGGTGGCCTCGAGCTGCAGCTGAGCTACAGCTTCGACCCCGGCGGCGTGCGCGACGGCGTCACCGCGACGGTGCCGCTGGCGGCGTTGAACCAGATCCCGGAGCAACGGCTCGATTGGCTGGTGCCGGGAATGCTCGGCGACAAGGTCGCGGCGCTGCTGAAGAGCCTGCCGCAGAAGCTGCGCTCGCGCCTGGTGCCGCTGGCCGAGACTGCGCGCGAGCTCGCCGAGCAGCTCGCCGCGCCCGAGCACTACGCGCAAGGCGATCTGCTCGACGCGCTGCGCGCGCGGGTGCGCGAGCGCACCGGGCTGATTCCGCGCGCCGAGGACTTCAAGCCCGACGCGCTGGGCGCGCACGCGCGCTTCAATCTGCGCGTGGTCGACGCCGACGGCCGCCAGCTGGCGATGGGGCGCAACCTGGCGCGGCTGCGCGCCGAGCTGGCCGACGCCGCGCGCGTGGCGTTCCGCGACGCGGTGCGCGGGCAGGCGGCGGCGCCGGCATCTGCCGAGCCCTCGACGCGCGAGCCTGGCGCGGCGCCGGCAGGGCGTTCCGGTGGCCGCGGCGCCGCGCCCGCGGCGGCGTCGCGCAAGGGCGTCGATCGCGGCGACGCCGCGCGCCCAGCCGACACGCCGGCCGCGGCGGCCGACACCGCTCGCCACACGGCGTGGACTTTCGGCGCGCTGCCCGAACTGCTCGAGATCCGCCGCGGCGGCCAGACCCTGGTCGGTTTCCCCGGCCTGGTCGACCGCGGCGACCACGTCGAGCTTGACGTGTTCGACACCCCGGAGGCGGCCCAGCAGCTGCACCGCGCCGGCTTGCGCCGGCTGTTCGCGCTGCAGCTGCGCGAACCGTTGAAGGCGGCGGAGAAGAACCTGCCGGGTTTGCAGGCCGCGGCGATGCTGTACATGCCCCTGGGCAGCGCCGAGGATCTGCGGCGCCAGGTGATCGACGCCGCGCTCGACCTGGCCTTCCTCGCCGAGCCGCTGCCCGGCGACGCCGCGGCTTTTGCCGCGCGGCTGGCCGAAGGGCGGCCGCGGCTGCAGCTGCTGGCCGCCGAAATGGCGCGGCTGGCCGGCACCGTGCTCGCCGAGTGGGCCGCGGCCAACCGCAAGCTGGCGACGTTCAAGGCGCAGCCGGCGCTGCACGCCGACGTCGCCGCGCAGCTGCAGGCGCTGGTGCCGCGGCGCTTCATGCTCGACGTGCCGGCGACCGCGCGCGGCCATTTGCCGCGCTATCTGAAGGCGGTGCAGCTGCGGCTCGACAAGTTCCGCGCCGACCCGGCGCGTGACGCGCAGCGCCAGGCCGACATGGCGCCGCTGCTCGCGCGCCTCAAGCGCGAGCTCGCCGCCGGCGCCGCCGACGCGAAACTGGTCGAGCTGCGCTGGATGCTCGAGGAGTTGCGCGTGGCGCTGTTCGCGCAGGAGCTGCGCACGCCGGCGCCGGTGTCGGTCAAGCGCATCGAGCGCGCCTGGAGCCAGTGGCAGGCGTGAAGCCGCGCTGGCGTGTGTTCAAGCTCTGCGGAATCGATTCCATGCAAACCACTCAGATCCCGCCACCCGCAGGTCCCTTGCGCGGCGTGCGCGTGCTCGAACTCGGCAGTCTGATCGCCGGGCCGTTCGCCGCCCGGCTGCTGGCCGAATACGGCGCCGACGTGGTCAAGGTCGAGGCCCCGGCGCACGCCGGCGGCGGCGACGCGCTGCGCAGCTGGCGCCAGTTGCACGACGGCACCTCGCTGTGGTGGGCGGCGCAGTCGCGCAACAAGCGCTGCATCACGCTGGACCTGAAGGCCGCGGCCGGGCGCGAGATCGCGCTGCAGCTGGCGCGCCGCGCCGACATCGTGGTCGAGAACATGCGCCCGGGCGTGCTCGAGAAGCTCGGCCTGGGCTGGGATGCGCTGCGCCAGGCCAACCCCAGCCTGGTGATGGTGCGCATTTCGGGCTTCGGCCAGAGCGGGCCGATGAGCCGCCAGCCCGGCTTCGGCGCGATCGCCGAAGCGATGGGCGGCATGCGCTACGTCACCGGCGACCCGGCGCTGCCGCCGATGCGCGCGAACCTGTCGCTGGGCGACTCGATCGCCGCGCTGCACGCGGTGGCCGGCGCGCTGGCCGCGCTGCGCCATCGCGACGCCACCGGCGGGCGCTGGGACGGCAGCCGCGGCGGCGAGGGGCAGGTGGTCGACGTCGCGCTGCTCGAGTCGGTGTTCAACCTGATGGAAAGCACGCTGATGGAGTACAGCGTCGGCGGCCAGGTGCGCGAGCGCACCGGCACCGCGATACCCGGCATCGTGCCGTCGAACGTCTACCGCAGCCGCGGCGGCGAATGGGTGCAGATCTCCGGCAACGGCGACGCGATCTTCCAGCGGCTGATGCGAGCGATCGGTCGCGACGACCTCGCCGCGGCCCCCGATCTGGCCGCCAACCCGGGGCGCATCGCGCGCGCCGCCGAGATCGACGCGGCGATCCAGCACTGGGCCGCAGGCCTGGACGCCGACGCCGTGGTGCGCGCGATGCGCGACGCCGACGTGCCGGCCGCGCGCATCTACAGCATCGCCGACATCGTCGCCGACGCGCAGTTCCAGGCCCGCGGCATGATCGAGCCGCACCGGCTGGCCGACGGCACCGCGGTGCAGCTGCCCGGCATCGTGCCGAAGTTCTCGGCCACGCCGGCGGCGACGCGCTGGCTGGGCCCGGCGCTGGGCGCGCACAACGCCGAAGTACTGGCCGAGCTCGGCGTCGACGACGCGCGCCTCGCGGCGTTGCGTGCCGACGGCGTGGTATGAGAGGAGGGCCCCCAGGGCCGGGCTGCGCCCGGCCCGTTCAGCGCTTGATCGCGCGGTGGCCGATGTCGCCGCGGAACTGCATGCCGTCGAATGCGATGCCGCGCACGCCTTCGTAGGCGCGCGTCTGCGCCATGCGCACCGAGTCGCCGAGCGCGGTCACCGCGAGCACGCGACCGCCGCTGGTGCGCAGCACGCCGTCGTCGAGCCGGGTGCCGGCGTGGAACACGCGCAGATCGTCGACGGCCTTGGGCATGCCGTCGATCGCGCCGCCCAGGCGCGGCGCTTCCGGGTAGCCGGGCGCGGCCATCACGACGGCCAGCGCGGTGCGCCGGTCCCATTGCAGCTCGACGCGGTCGAGCTCGCCGTCGAGCGCGGCGTCGAGCACGTCGACCAGATCGCTTTTCAGCCGCATCAGGATCGGCTGCGTTTCCGGGTCGCCGAGCCGGCAGTTGAACTCCAGCGTCTTCGCCTGGCCGTGGGCGTCGACCATCAAGCCGGCGTAGAGGAAGCCGGTGTAGGGATGGCCTTCGGCGGCCATCGCCTGCACCGTCGGATTGATGATCTCGCGCATCACCCGCGCGTGCACTTCGGGCGTGACCACCGGCGCCGGCGAGTACGCGCCCATGCCGCCGGTGTTCGGCCCCTGGTCGCCGTCGCGCAGCCGCTTGTGGTCCTGGCTCGACGCCAGCGGCAGCACGTGGCGGCCGTCGACCAGCACGATGAAGCTGGCTTCCTCGCCGTCGAGAAAGTCCTCGATGACGACGCGCGCGCCGTCGCTGCCGTGCTGCACGCCGTAGACGTTGGACTCGAGCATGTCGCGCACCGCGGCGTGCGCCTGCTCGACGTCGGTGGCGACGACCACGCCCTTGCCGGCGGCCAGCCCGTCGGCCTTGACCACCAGCGGCGCGCCGTGCGCGTCGATGTAGGCGTGCGCCTGCTGCGCGTCGGTGAAGGTGCGGTGCTGCGCGGTCGGGATGCGGTGGCGCTCCATGAACGCCTTGGCGAACGCCTTCGAGCTCTCGAGCTGCGCCGCCGCGCGCGTCGGACCCCAGATGCGCAGCCGGCGCGCGCGGAACGCGTCGACCACGCCGGCGGCCAGCGGCGCCTCGGGGCCGACGACGGTCAGGTGGATGTTCTCGCGCACGCAGAAGTCGGCGAGCTCGGCGATGTCGGTGATCGGCAGGTTCTCGACCCGCGGCTCGGTCGCGGTGCCGCCGTTGCCCGGCGCCACGTAGACCTTCTTCACCCGCGGCGATTGCGCCAGTTTCCACGCCAGCGCGTGTTCGCGGCCGCCGGAGCCGATGACAAGGAGTTTCATCGTGGTCACGGCAGGATCGCGTTGTGGTCGACGCGCTGCACGTCGTCGAGGTCCTCGAGCGCGTCGACCAGCTTTTGCATGCGCTCGGCGTCGTCGCCCTGCAGCTCGACTTCGACGCCGGGCTTCATGCCGATCTCGGCGAACTCGGGCTTGAGCCCGGCGGCTTCCAGCGCCGCGCGCACCGCTTCGAAGTCGTTCGCTTCGCACAGCACTTCGATCGAGCCGTCGTCGAGCGAGGCGACGTCGTCGGCGCCGGCGTCGAGCGCGACTTCCATGACCCGCTCCTCGTCGGTGCCGGGGGCGAACAGCAGCTGGCCGCAATGGCGGAACTGGAACGCCACCGAGCCTTCGGTGCCGAGGTTGCCGCCGGCCTTCGACAGCGCGTGACGCACTTCGGCGACGGTGCGCACACGGTTGTCGGTCATGCAGTCGATGATCAGCGCGGCGCCGCCGGGGCCGTAGCCTTCGTAGCGGATTTCCTCGTAATGCGCGCCTTCGAGGTTGCCGGTGCCGCGATCGACCGCGCGCTTGAGGTTGTCGGCGGGCATATTGGCTTCGCGCGCCTTCTCCAGCGCCAGCCGCAGCCGCGGGTTGGTGTTGGCGTCGCCGCCGCCGAGCTTGGCGGCGACCGTCACTTCACGAATGATCTTGGTCCAGACCTTGCCGCGTTTTTCGTCCTGACGGCCTTTGCGGTGCTGGATGTTGGCCCATTTGGAATGGCCGGCCATAGCTGGGTCTCGCTTTCGGGCGCGCGCCGCGCGCCGCTGGTGTCGGTGGGAGGGGCCCGAGGCATCGGGCGGCGCCGCTGAAACGGCGGCGGCGCCCGATTTTACGTCCCCCGTGCACCGCGGTGACCGCGGCGGCGCCACGGCGTGCGTGGCCACGACCCCGCCGCATGAAGGACAATAGGGGTTTTCTCCCAGAAAAGGGCCGTCGACGGCCCGTGACCGCGCATGCAAGCCCCGGATACCGCGACCAGCAAGACCTCGAACTTCCTGCGCCAGATCATCGAGTCCGACCTGGCCGCCGGTCGCCTCGACGGCCGCCGCTACGCCGGCGTTCCCGGCGACGCGCTCGCGCTGGCCGACGCGCCGCTCGACGCGGCGCGCATCCGCACGCGCTTTCCGCCCGAGCCGAATGGCTACCTGCACATCGGCCACGCCAAGAGCATCTGCCTGAACTTCGGCCTGGCGCGCGATTACGGTGGCGTGTGCCATCTGCGCCTCGACGACACCAACCCGGACAAGGAAGACGACGAGTACGTGCGCGCGATCCGCGACGCGGTGCGCTGGCTGGGTTTCGACTGGGTGGCCGCCGGAGTCAGCCACGAGTATTTCGCCAGCGACTACTTCGACTTCATGCACCGCGCCGCGTGCGCGCTGATCGACGCCGGGCTGGCCTACGTCGACGAGCAGAGCGCCGACGAGATGCGGCGCCGCCGCGGCACGCTGACCGAGCCCGGCGTCGACAGCCCCTGGCGCGAGCGCCCGGCGGCCGAAAGCCGCGAGCGCTTCGCGCAGATGCGCGACGGCCGCCACGCCGAAGGCAGCATGGTGCTGCGCGCGAAGATCGACATGGCGTCGCCGAACATCAATCTGCGCGACCCAGCGATCTATCGGATCAAGTTCGCCGAGCACCACCGCACCGGAACGCGCTGGTGCATCTACCCGATGTACACCTTCGCGCATCCGATCGAGGACGCGCTCGAACGCATCACCCACAGCATCTGCACGCTCGAGTTCGAGGACCAGCGTCCGTTCTACGACTGGCTGCTCGCCCACCTGGCCGAGCTCGGCCTGCTCGCGCCACCGCTGCCGCACCAGTACGAGTTCGCGCGGCTGAACCTGACCCACGTCGTGACCAGCAAGCGCAAGCTGGCGCAGCTGGTCGCCGACGGCCACGTCGACGGCTGGGACGATCCGCGGCTGCCGACGCTGGCCGGGCTGCGCCGGCGCGGCTATTCGGCCGGCGCGCTGCGGCTGTTCGCCGAGCGCATCGGCGTGTCCAAATCCGACGCCTGGATCGACTATTCGACCCTCGAAGGCGCGCTGCGCGACGACCTCGAGCCGCACGCGGCGCGCGCGATGGCGGTGCTCGACCCGCTCAAGCTGGTGCTGGTGAACTGGGACGAAGTGATCGGCAGCGGACGCCTGGACGACTGCAGCGCGCCGGTGCATCCGCACCAGCCCGAGCGCGGCCGACGCCAGTTCAAGCTCGGCGCCGAACTGTGGATCGAGCGCGGCGACTACGTCGAGCAGCCGCCGAAGGGCTTCTTCCGGCTGTTCCCCGGCAACCGCGTGCGCCTGAAGTACGGTCACGTGATCGAGTGCCTCGGCGCCGAGCGCGACGCCGACGGGCGCATCGTCGAAGTGCGCGCGCGGCTGGTCCCCGACACCAAGAGCGGAACGCCCGGGGCCGACGCGGTCAAGGTCAAGGGCGTGATCACCTGGGTCGGCGCGGCCGACGCGGTCGCCGCCGAGTTCAGGCTGTACGACGCGCTGTTCGCCACCGAGCACCCGGGCGCCGGCGGCGCCGATTTCATCGCCGAACTCAACCCCGACAGCCTGCGCACGACGCAGGGCTGGGTCGAACCCGACGCCGCGCGCGCGCCGGGCGGCACGCATTTCCAGTTCGAGCGCCACGGCTATTTCGTCGCCGACGCGGTCGACCACCGCGCCGGGCGCGTGGTCTTCAACCGCACGACGACGCTGCGCGGCGCCGGCTGAGGCCTCGATCCAGGAGCTGAGATGCACGACCTCGGACCGAGTTTCGATGCGCTGCCGGCGGCCAGCGGGCCGCTGGACGCCGCGGTCGGGCAGCGGCTGGCCGCGCAGGGCTTCTGCCTGCTCGACGCCGACGCGCTGGGCGCCTTGTGCGCGATGCCGGCCGACGCGCTGGCGCCGGCGCTGCCGAGCTGGGACGCGCTGCCGGCGGACGCCTATCTGAAGGACGGCGGCCACTACCGGCGCCGGCGCCACGGCAGCTTCGTGCTCGAGCCGCAGCCGGGCGGCGCGCTGCTGGTGCAGGCGCCGCACCGCGCGCATTTCCAGCCGCTGGACTACAACGCACTGCACGGCGGCATGGTGCGCTGGTACGAGCCGCTGGATGAAGCCTTGCTCGCGCTGCCCGGCTGGCGCGCGCTGCTGAGCGGACTCGGCACCGTGTTCGCGCGCCGCCGCGGCGTGTCGCGCTGGTTCGTCGAAGCGCACCAGTTCCGCATCGACACCAGCGACGGCGTCGGTCGACCGACGCCGGAAGGCGCGCATCGCGACGGCGTCGACTTCGTCGCCGTCGTGCTCGCGCGGCGCCACGCGATCCGCGGCGGCGAAAGCCGCGTGTTCGAACTCGACGGCGCGCGCGGCGTGCGCTTCACGCTGCAGCAGCCGGGCAGCGCGGTGCTGCTCGACGACACGCGGGTGATCCACGAGACCACGCCGATCCAGCCGCTGCACGCCGACGCGCCCGGCTGGCGCGACACCCTGGTGCTGACCTTCCGCGCCGGCGGCTTCCTCGACCCGCCGGCCTGAGCGCGACGGGGAGGGCCGTTGCAGGATCGGTCGCCTTGTGCTGCGTCAGCCAGCGATAAGCTTGCGCGGCTTATCCTCGGGTAAAGTGCGCCGCAGGCAGGCGCCGACCACCGCCCGAGGAGACCCGCATGAGCCACAGCATCCCCGCCACCCTGATCGCCGGCGACGGCATCGGCCCCGAAATCATGGACGCCACGCTGGCCGTGCTCGACGCACTGCAGGCGCCGTTCGCCTGGGATTCGCAGGTCGCCGGCCTGGGCGGCGTGAAGGCCGCCGGCGATCCGCTGCCGCCAGCCACGCTGGACAGCATCCGCCGCACCCGGCTGGCGCTCAAGGGGCCCCTGGAAACGCCGTCGGGCGGCGGTTATCGCTCGTCGAACGTGCGCCTGCGCGAGGAATTCAAGCTGTTCGCCAACATGCGCCCGGCGCGCACGATGATCCCCGGCGGGCGCTTCGACAACATCGACCTGCTCGTGTTCCGCGAGAACGTCGAAGGCCTGTACATGGGCTACGAGCACTACATCCCGATCGAGGACGACCCGCACGCTGTGGCCATCGCCACCGGGGTCAACACGCGCCAGGGCTCGCGCCACATCCTCGACTACGCGTTCCGCACCGCGATCGCGCTGGGGCGCAAGAAAATCACCGTCGTGCACAAGGCCAACATCATGAAGGCGCTGACCGGGATCTTCCTGGAAACCGCCTACCAGATGCACAAGGAGAAGTACGCCGATCGCATCGCGCTCGACGACGTCATCGTCGACGCCTGCTGCATGAAGCTGGTGACCAACCCCTGGCAGTTCGACGCGCTGGTCACGACCAATCTGTTCGGCGACATCCTGTCCGACCTGACCGCCGGGCTGGTCGGCGGCCTGGGCATGGCGCCGGGCGCCAACATCGGCCAGGACGCGGCGATCTTCGAGGCCGTGCACGGCTCGGCGCCCGACATCGCCGGGCGCGGCATCGCCAACCCGACCGCGCTGATGCTGGCCGCGGGGCTGATGCTCGACCACGTCGGCGAGCACGACAAGGCGACGCGGCTGCGCCAGGCCGTCAGCGACGTGCTCAACGTCGATCAGGTGCGCACCGGCGACCTCGGCGGCAGCGCCAGCACCGAGACCTTCACCAAGGCGGTGGTCGCGCGGCTGTGACGGCGCGCGGCGCGCGTCGGCGCTCGGGCGGAGTTTCTACAATAGACGGCTTCGTCTTCCGCCCGAGTTGCCCGCGATGCCCGAGAATGCCTTCGATTATGTGCTGACCCTGTCGTGCGACGACGCCAAGGGCATCGTCTATTCGGTCTCCGGCGTGCTGTTCCAGGCCGGCTGCAACATCATCGATTCGCAGCAGTTCGGCGACGCCGCGACCGGCCTGTTCTTCATGCGCGTGCATTTCTCGGCGCCGGCGCACCTGGACAGCGCCGACAAGCTCGAACTGCTGTTCGCCGGGCTCACGCAGCGTTTCCGCATGCGCGCCAACATCCACGCGCTGGCGCGGCGCGCACGGGTGCTGATCGCGGTCAGCCGCCAGGCGCACTGCCTCAACGACCTGCTGTTCCGCTGGCGTGCCGGCCAGTTGCCGATGGACGTCGTCGGCGTCGTCTCCAACCACCGCGACTGCGCCGCGCTGTCCGCGCACTACGACGTGCCGTTCCACCACGAGCCGCTGGCCGCCGGCGCCGACGCGGCCGCCAAGCGCGCGCAGGAGCAGCGCATCGAGGCGCTGATCGCCGAGCACCAGGTCGACCTGCTGGTGCTGGCGCGCTATATGCAAATCCTCAGCGCCGAGTTCTGCGCCGGCGTGGCCGGGCGCGCGATCAACATCCACCATTCCTTCCTGCCCAGCTTCAAGGGCGCACGGCCCTACGCGCAGGCGCACCAGCGCGGCGTGAAGCTGATCGGCGCCACCGCGCACTACGTCACCGCCGACCTCGACGAGGGCCCGATCATCGAACAGGCGGTCGAACGCGTCGACCACAGCCTCGACGTCGACGCGCTGACCGCGGTCGGCCAGGACGTCGAGAACCAGGTGCTGGCGCGCGCGGTGCGCTGGCACGTCGAGCACCGCATCCTGCTCAACGGTCACAAGACCGTCGTGTTCAGCTGACGCGCGATGGCCCAGCCCCCGTCCAGCCATGCCGCGCCGGCGTCGGCCGAAGCCGCCGAGGCCGCGTTCTACGAAGCGCTGCAGCGCGGCGATCTCGACGCCTTGATGCGCCTGTGGTCCGACGACGACGAACCGGTGTGCGTGCACCCGGGCGGACCGCGCCTGGTCGGCGTCGCCGCGATCCGTCACGGCTTCGAGCAGGTGCTGGCCGACGGCGCGCTGCAGGTGTTCCCGGAGCGTGTCGTGCGCACGGTGGCGCTGGGCTGCGCGGTGCACAACGTGCTCGAGCGCGTGCAGCTGGCCGACGCTGACGAAGGCCAGCGCTACGCGCTGGTGCTGGCGACCAACGTCTACCTGAAGGGCCCCGACGGCTGGCGGCTGGTGCTGCATCACGCGAGCCCGGCCACCGCGCACGAAGCCGCCGAGCTGCTGGCGCAGCACGAGCGGCTGCATTGAACGGCTACCGCGCGCCGCGCTGGCTGCCCGGCGGGCAGCTGCAGACGATCTGGCCGGCGCTGTTCGCGCATCGCCCCAGGCCCCGCTGGCAGCGCCAGCGCTGGGATACGCCGGACGGTGATTTCGTCGACGTCGACCGCGTCGACGCGGCGGCCGCCGACGCGCCGCTGCTGGTGCTGTTCCACGGCCTCGAGGGGTCGTCGCGCAGCCATTACGCCGGCGCGCTCGCGCAGGCCTGCGCCGACGCCGGCTGGAGCCTGGCGCTGCCGCATTTCCGCGGTTGCTCGGGCGAGCTGAACCGCGCCCCGCGCGCCTACCACTCGGGCGACTGGGTCGAGATCGACTGGATGCTGCGCCGGCTGCGCGCCGCGCACGCCGGGCCGATGGTTGCCGCCGGCGTCTCGCTCGGCGGCAACGCGCTGCTGCGCTGGGCGCAGGAAACCGGCGCGCAGGCCGCGCGCAGCGTCGACGCGGTGGCCGCGGTCAGCGCGCCGCTGGACCTGGCCGCCGGCGCCGCGGCGATCGGCCGCGGCTTCAACCGGCTGGTCTACACGCGCATGTTCCTGCGCACGCTGAAGCCGAAGGCGATCGCGCTGGCGCGGCGCCACCCGGGTCTGGCCGACGTCGCGCGAATCGCCGCGGCGCGCGACCTGCACGCCTTCGACGACGCTTTCACCGCGCCGGTGCATGGGTTCAAGGACGCGCTCGACTACTGGCGACGCGCGTCGGCCGGCCCGCGGCTGGGCGAGATCCGCCTGCCGGCGCTGGTGCTCAATGCGCGCAACGACCCCTTCCTGCCCGCGCACGCGCTGCCCACGCGCGCGTCGACGCCGGTCACGCTCGAGCAGCCGGCGCATGGCGGCCACGTCGGCTTCGCGCGCGGCGCGCCGCCCGGGCGCATCGACTGGGTACCGCAGCGGCTGCTGGCGTTCTTTTCCGGTCGCGGTTAAGGTAGCCGCGATGGACGATTCCGTTCGCCGAGCCCTGCTGCGCTGGCCCGACGTTCCGGCCTGCACCGGCTGGCTGGGGCTCGACAGCCGCGGCGACTGGTGGCTGCGCAGCGCCGCGGCGCAGCCGTGGCCGCGCGCGGCCGACGGCGGCTGGCTGCGCGACGGCGCGACGCGCTTGCAGCACGCCGGCCTGATCGGCTTCATCGCGCGCAACTACCTCGCCGCCGGCGACGGCTACTGGTATTTCCAGAACGGGCCGCAGCGCGTGTACGTCGAGCTCGACACGGCGCCGCTGGTGCTGCGGCTGCAGCCCGACGGGCGCTGGCTGACGCACGCCGGAGCTTGCTGCACGCCGCGCGCGGCGTGGCTCGACGCGAGCGGGCGGCTGTACCTGGAGACCGACGCCGGCCCCGGCATCGTGCACGGCCAGGACCTGGCCGCGCTCGGCGCGTGGATCGACGACGGCCTGCAGCGCCTGTGCCAGCCCGGACGCGAGCCGCTGGCGCTGCGGCCGCTGGGCGCGACGCCGCCGGCGCAGCAGCTCGGTTACCGCGTCAGCCCGTCGGCCGACGCGGCGCTGTGAGCGCGGAGCGCGCTCGCGCGCTTATTTCGACTGCGCGACCATGTAGGCGACGGCGGCCTTGACGTCGTCGTCGCTGGCGGTCGAGCCGCCCTTGGGCGGCATCACGCCCGCCTTGCCCTGCAAGCCGTGGATGGCGTGGTCGTCGAGCACCGCCAGGCCTTGCGCGATGCGCGGCGCCCACGCCGCCTTGTCGCCGACCTTGGGCGCGCCGGCGATGCCGGCGCCGTGGCAGGCGATGCAGGTCGAGCTGTACAGGGCCTTGCCGGCGCTGGCGTCGGCGTCGGCGACGGTGGTCGCCGCGGCCGGCGCCGCCGCCGTCGAGGCGGCGGGCGTCGACGTGCCGGCGGCGGGGGCCGCGGTCGGGGCCGAAGTCGTCGCCGCGTTCGATGCGGCCGACGCCACCGCGACCTGGCCGACCGGCGCGGTGTCGGAGGCGACGGTCGAGTTCGCTTCGCTTGGCGCGCCGGCGGAAATGAAGTGCACCAGCAGCAGCAGCACGATGACCGGCGTGGCGAAGCCGACGAGCAGGATGATGATGGTCTTGCGCAGCGTCGGCGCGAACGGCAGGTCGCTGTTGTCGTCGTGGGCGGGCTTGGGGTCGTGTGCGCTCATGGTCGGCGAATGCGGGTTGAACGAAATCAAGATCTGACAATCGCGGCCATGATAGAGCCTGCGCGGCGCGCGCGGAATCGGTAAGGCCCCGCCGGCGCGTGCTGATATACTGCTCCATTGCCTTTCGGCAGCGATGCGCTGCGCGACCCCCGCCGTGTCGCCGCAGCGCCGCTTTCCCGACGCGCCCGTAGCTCAGTGGATAGAGTATCGGCCTCCGAAGCCGAGGGTCGCTGGTTCGATCCCAGCCGGGCGCGCCAATGCCTTGCCGTCGACGATCTGATGGCCGCGAGCCCCGCCGTGGCGCGGGGCTTTGCTTTTGGGCGGCGCCGGCGATATGCGCGCGTATTAATACGCAACGATTCGATGATGAATCGCTTGCGCCCTGTTCAAATGGGGCTCGGGAAATGATGGCCGGGAAATGAGGTCCCCCGATTCGGGCGGGGAATTCAGCGATCCGCGTGCGATTCGACCGCGGCGATTCAAATCCCCATGCCGCCGGCGCGTCGGCCGCGGACGGCTTGCGAGGTAGGTTTGCGCGCCGCGGCGGCGGCCGCCGCGGGACGGGTTCGCGTTTTGTTACTTCGTCCGTCGAAAAATGGGCTAAAAATAACGGCAAACGGACCGGCTCGGTGCGACATTGAACGTGCACGTGTTTTTTCGGCGCTTATTGCGCCAGATGACGCGCGCCGAGCGATAAACCCCGGGAGGAAATCATGGGCACCCATCAAGCGGCCACATCGGGTCTGCGCCGCGACGCGCGCGTCATCGGACTGCTGTTCGCCAGCACCACGAGCATGATCGGCTCCGGCTGGCTGTTCGGAGCGTTCCACGCCTCGCGCATCGCCGGGCCGCTCAGCCTGTGGAGCTGGGTCGTCGGCGCGGTGATCGTGATGCTCATCGCCTTGTGCTTCGCCGAACTCGCCGCGCTGTTCCCCCGCTCGGGCGCGCTGGTGCACATGAGCCATGCGACGCACGGCGACGCGCTGGGGCGCTTGTGGGGCTGGATGCTGTTCCTGGCCTACGTCGCGGTGCCGGCGGTCGAGGCCGAGGCCGTCGTGACCTACGCGAACAACTACCTGCCGTATTTTCTGCAGCCGCACAGCGCGGGCATGCTGTCGGTTCCCGGCTTCATCGCCTGTTCGGTGCTGCTCGGCGTGTTCGCGCTGCTGAACCTGATGGCGGTGCGCAAGCTGCTGGGCGTGAACTCGGTGATCACCTGGTGGAAGATCGCGGTGCCGCTGGTCACCGCGCTGGCCCTGGTCGCGGTCGGCGCGCACATCCACTGGCCGGCCGGCGAGTCGGTGTGGAACGCCAACCGCAGCGGCTACAGCTTCGACGGCATTTTCCTGGCGCTGCCCGCGGCGGGGATCGTGTTCAGTTATCTGGGCTTCCGCACCGCGATCGACCTCGGCGGTGAGAGCGAGAATCCGGGGCGCAACATCCCCTTGGCGGTGATCGGCTCGGTGCTGCTGTCGGCGGCGGTCTACATCCTGCTGCAGCTGGGTTATCTGTCGGCGCTGCGCCCCAGTGACATCGCGCACGGCTGGTCGTCGGTGGCGTTCTCCGGCGATGCCGGCCCGTTCGCGGCCCTGGCCGCCAGTCTCGGCATGGGCTGGCTGGCCACCGTGCTGTACGTCGACGCGTACATCTCGCCCGGGGGCACCGGGCTGATGTACGTCACCGGCGGCTCGCGCATCCTGTTCGCGGTCGGCGAACTCGGCGCCGGGCCGCGCTGGCTGACGCGGTTGAACGATTCGCAGGTTCCGCTGCTGTCGGTGCTGGTGATGTGGGTCGTCGGCGTGCTGTTCCTGCTGCCGTTTCCGGCCTGGCAGAAAATGGTCAACTACATCACTTCGGTCACCGTGCTGACCTATGGTCTCGGCCCGGTCGTATTGTTGATCCTGCGCGATCGCCAGCCGGAGCTGGAGCGTCAGTTCCGCCTGCCCGGCGCCGGCCTGATCGCACCGCTGGCGTTCATCGCCAGCAACTGGATCGTCTACTGGACCGGGTACGTGACCAACTCCTTCCTGTTCATCGTCGTCGCCGTGGGCTTCGCCTTGTACGCCGCGTGGTATCACGTCGTCGCCGGCAAGCCGGCGGCGGAATTCGGCTGGAAGCACATCTCCTGGCTGCTGGCGTGGTTCGGCGGCATGTGGGTGTTGTCGGCGGTGGGCGACGTCGGCGGCGGCTACGGTTTGCTGGGCTTCTGGCCCGGGGTCGTGCTGGTCGCGATCTGGAGCCTGGTCGTGATCTGGCTGGCCAAGCACTCGGCGCTGCCGGCCGACGACATCGCGCGCGAAATGGTGCGCATCGAATCGACCTTGTGAATCCAGGCCGCGCTCACCCGAGGTGAGTTGGTTCCGCGGACCTGATCGACGCGGCTGCCACGCTACGGGCAACTGCCGGTGACGCTGCTCGGCCGGCGGGCGGTCGCGGCTTCCACGACAATGGCGGCTTCGTTCTCGAACCCGTCGCCCGATGTTCGTCGCCGCGCACCGTCGTCTTCGCTTCCATTACGCCTGGGTCGTGCTGGGTGTGACCTTCCTGGTCATGCTGATCACGGCCGGAACGCGTGCCGCGCCCAGCGTGATGCTGGTACCGCTGCAGACCAGCTTCGGCTGGAACCTGGCGAGCATCTCCGGGGCCTTGTCGCTCAACCTCGCGCTGTTCGGCTTGATGGGGCCTTTCGCGGCCGCGGCGATGCAGCATTTCGGCCTGCGCCGGACCGTGCTGAGCGCGCTCGGGGCGCTGGCGGTGGCGGTGGCGTGTTCCGCCTGGATGCGGCACAGCTGGCAGATGTGGCTGATCTGGGGGCTGGTCGTCGGCGGGGCCACCGGTGTCACCGCGATGACCCTCGGCGCAGTCGTGGTCAATCGCTGGTTCGTCGCCCGGCGCGGTCTGGCGATGGGTTTGCTGACGGCGAGCTCGGCCACCGGGCAACTCGTCTTCCTGCCGGGGCTGGCCTACATCGCCGAGCACTTCGGCTGGCGCCCGGTGATCTGGACCGTGGCCGGCGGCGCCGCGATCGTCATTCCGCTGGTCTATGCGCTGATGCCGGAGCAGCCGGCCACGCTGGGCCTGCCACGCTTCGGCGAGGCGGCCGACGCCGCCACGCTGGCGCAGACGCCGCGCGGCAACCCGATCGCGATGGCCTTCGCGACCTTGCGCGAAGCGGCGAAGGTGCGTGAGTTCTGGTTGCTGTTCTTCAGCTTCTTCATTTGCGGCGCGACCACCAACGGCTACATCGGGACTTTCTTCATCGCGATGTGCGGCGACCATGGGCTGACGCCGGTGCAGGGCGCCGGCATCCTCGCCAGCATGGGCGCGCTCGACCTGCTCGGCACGACGCTGTCGGGTTGGCTGTCCGACCGTTACAGCAGTCGCAAGCTGCTGTTCGGCTATTACGCGCTGCGCGGCCTGGCGCTGATCTACCTGCCGTATTCCTTCGGCATGGGCGACACCGGCCTGTCGGTGTTCGCGTTGTTCTACGGCCTGGACTGGGTGGCGACGGTGCCGCCCACCGTGCGGCTGACGCACGACGTATTCGGCAGCGCCAGGGCGCCGATCGTGTTCGGCTGGGTCGTCGCCGGGCATCAGATCGGCGCCGCGTTCGCGGCCTTGACCGGCGGCATCATGCGCGCCGACTTCGGCACCTACACCGTCTGCACGATCGCGTTCGGCGCACTGGGGCTGGTCGCGTCGGTGCTGGTGCTGCGCATTCGCGGCAGCGCCGGGCCGGCGGCGTTGGCCGCGGGCTGAGGCGACGCCATGCATCGGCGCTGGCGCGACATCGTCGCGCTCGGCTTCAGCCCGCCACGCGCGCGAAGTGGCGCAGCAGCGCCGCGTTGAAACGTTCGGGCTGGTCGACGTTGGCCAGGTGGCCGGCGTCGGCGATGACTTCGAGCTCGGCGCCGGCGATGCGTCCGCGCAGCCCGGCCAGCACCTGCGGCAGGTCGCCGTCGCGCTCGCCGACCAGCAGCGTGGTCGGCGCCGCGATGCGCTCGACGCGGGCCAGCCAGTCCAGTCCCTGGATCGCGCGCGCGCAGCCTTCGAAGCCGTCGACCGGGGTGGCCGCGATCAGCTGGCCGATCGCCGCGGCGACGTCGGCGTGCGCGTCGACGAAGGCGCGACCGAACCAGCGCTCCAGCGTTGCTTCGGCCAGCGCCGCGCAGCCTTCGGCGCGGGCCAGCGCGATGCGCGCGTCCCACGGCGCGGCGTAGGCCGGCGGTGCGTCGGCGCGGGTGTCGCACAGCACCAGGCTGAGCACGCGCTCGGGGTGTTCGATGCCCAGGCCGAAGCCGATCATGCCGCCCAGCGACAGCCCGACATAGTGCGCGCGTTCGATGGCCAGCGCGTCGAGCACCGCGACGACGTCGTCGACCAGCTCGCCGATGCGGTAAGGGGGTGGTGCCGGCGGCGATGCACCGTGGCCGCGGGTGTCGAGCGCGACCACGCGCCAGCCGCGCGCGGCCAGCCGTGCTGCCTGCACGTCCCACATCGCGCTCGAAGTCAGCAGCGAATGCGACAGCACGACGGCCGGGGCGTCGTCGGCGCCGCGCACATGGGCGGCCAGCAGCGACTTCGGGCCGCGGATCAGCTGGGTACGGGGCAGGGTGTCCATCGGCGGCAAGCATAAGCGATCGCCGCGCGTGGCGCAGCGCTCACGCCGGCGCCCCGAGTCGCGCCGACAAGGTCTCCCACAACGCCTCGACCGCGTCCTTGCGCGAGCGGCCGCGTTCGCGGTACAGCCTGATGTCCATGCGCATCGAGTATTCGGCGCCGGCGCAGGCGAGCTGGCGCTGGCGCAGTTCGCGGCGCACAGCGCTTTCCGGCAGGAAGGCGACGCCGTGGCCTTCGAGCACCATCGCCTTCAAGCCCTCGGCCATGTCGGTCTCGCAGCGCGTGTGCAGCAGCGGGCGTGGCTGCATGCCGTCGACGATGAGGTCGACCATGCGTTTGAGGTAGGCGTTGGGCGCGTAGGCGAGGAAGGGCACCGGCTGTCCCGGCGCGCCGGGCAGGCGCAGCAGCGGCTGGCCGGCGGCGTCGCAGCGCGCGTAGGGATAGATGGCCTCGCTGCCCAGCTGCAGCATCTGGTAGCGCGACGGGTCGAGCTGAACCGGCTGGCGCGGGTGGTGGTAGACCAGCGCCAGGTCGGCGCCGCCGTCGACCAGGCGGATCACCGCATCGTGCACGTTCAGCGCGGTGACGCGGGTGTCGAGCGCGCCGGTGCTGGCTTCCAGCTCCTTGAGCCACGGCGGGAAGAAGGTCAGCGCCAGCGTATGCGGCATCGCGATGTCGACGATGCCGGCGTCCTGGCGCTCGTGGCCGCGCAGCAGCGCGCGCGTCTCGCTCAACTGCGACAGCATCGCCAGCGCCTGCGCATGAAAGGTCTCGCCGGCTGCGGTCAGCCGTGTCGGGTAGGTCGTGCGGTCGACCAGCGCGGTCGCGACCCAGGCTTCGAGGGCCTGGATGCGGCGCGAGAACGCGGGTTGGGTGACGTTGCGCAATTCGGCCGCGCGAGAGAAAGAACGCGTTTCCGCCAGCGTGATGAAGTCCTCAAGCCATTTCGTGTCCATCAGAGGCGAGCTCGGGTTTTATGCAAATTTTGCATGACATTATCCCCAAACGGCATTGGAACGCTCGGGCGAGCGTGCTTATAGTGCCGAAGTCCGCGCTCGGCCACGAGCTGGCGCGGTCCCTGTCCATGGGGCGTCACCTCGCCCCATTCCCCTTTCGACAACCCGTTCAGATCCTTCCATGTCGCAACGTCAAACTGATAAGCCGGATATGGCCACAGCACCGAGGAACCTTCTCTCCTACGTCGACCCGCAGCCCGACAGCCCGTGGCTGACCTACCTGGCGCAGGTCGACCGCGTGCTGCCCTACCTGGGTGAGCTGGCGCGCTGGGGCGAGACGCTGAAGCGCCCGAAGCGCGCGCTGATCGTCGACGTGCCGATCGAGATGGACGACGGCACCGTGCGCCATTTCGAAGGTTTCCGTGTGCAGCACAACCTGTCGCGCGGTCCGGGCAAGGGCGGCGTGCGCTTCCACCCGCAGGTCACGCTCGAGGAAGTGATGGCGCTGTCGGCATGGATGACGATCAAGAACGCCGCGGTCGGCCTGCCCTACGGCGGCGCCAAGGGCGGCATCCGCGTCGATCCGGGCCAGCTCTCGCGCAAGGAACTCGAGCGCATGACGCGACGCTACACCAGCGAGATCGGCATCATCATCGGGCCGCAGCAGGACATCCCGGCGCCGGACGTCAATACCAACGCGCAGATCATGGCGTGGATGATGGACACGTACTCGATGAACATCGGCGGCACCGCGACCGGCGTCGTCACCGGCAAGCCGATCCCGCTGGGCGGCTCGCTGGGGCGGGTCAAGGCCACCGGGCGCGGCGTGTTCGTCACCGGCCGTGAAGCGGCGCGGCGCATCGGCCTGGAGCTGGCCGGCGCGCGCATCGCGGTGCAGGGCTTCGGCAACGTCGGCTCGACCGCGGCCGAGCTGTTCGCCGAGGCCGGCGCCAAGATCGTCGCGGTGCAGGACCACAGCGGCAGCGTGATGCACGAGGGCGGCCTCGACGTCGCCGCGCTGCAGCTGCACGTGCACGCGCACGGCGGCGTCGCCGGTTTCGGCGAGGCGATCGCCGACGACGCGTTCTGGCAAGTGCCCTGCGACATCCTGATCCCGGCCGCGCTCGAAGGCCAGATGACCGAGGCGCGTGCGCGCACGACCACGGCCAAGCTGATGCTCGAAGGCGCCAACGGACCGACGCTGCCGATCGCCGACGACGTGCTGGCCGAGCGGGGCGTGCTCGTCGTGCCCGACGTGCTGTGCAACGCCGGCGGCGTCACCGTCAGCTACTTCGAGTGGGTGCAGGACTTCTCCAGCTTCTTCTGGAGCGAGGACGAGATCAACGCGCGCCTCGACCGCATCATGGTCAACGCCTTCGAGCAGATCTGGGGCACCGCCGAACGACTGCGCATTTCGCTGCGCACGGCGGCCTTCGTCGTCGCCTGCGAGCGCGTGTTGATGGCGCGCGCCGAACGCGGCCTTTACCCCTGAAGCGGTCTCGCCGCGCCGCCGCGAGGCGGCGCGCTTGACCCAGCGCAAGCGCCTGGGCGCTTGCGCGCCGCACGGGTGCGGCCGGATGTATCTTCACTCCACGTCGTTGGCAGCATGCGGCGTCGCGGCGTCCAGCCAGCGGCGCGACTCGGTCGGAGGGTGGGGCGATGGCGGCAGACGAATCGGCGGTGCTCGGCAGGGCCGACTTCGAGCGGCGCGAGCAGCGTCGGCGCACGCTGTTCGCGCGCACCTGGGCGGCGGTGATACCCGATGTGTTCAAGGACGTGCCGTCGTACTACCGCGCCGGCAACGTCGTCGCCAGCTTCGGCCTGTGGGAGGTGTGGGCCTGGCAGTTCGTCCGCACCGTGCGCCTCGCGCCGGGTGACAAGCTGCTCGACGTATGCGCCGGGACCAACGACGTCGGCATCCGGTTGCTGCGCCGGCAGCCGGAAATCCGCGTCACCGCGATCGATCGCAGCCGCGAGATGCAGGACGAGGGCCAGCGGCGCGCGCGGCACTACCGGGTCGCGATCGACAGCCGCATCGGCGACGTGCACCGGCTGCCGTTCGCCGACGAGACCTTCGACGCGGTCACGCTGCAGGCGGCGTCGCGCCACTTGCAGCTCGACCGCGTGCTGCCCGAGATCCGGCGCGTGCTCAAGCCCGGCGGCGTGTTCTATCACTGCGACATGCTCAAACCGAGGCGGCGCGTGATCGAGCGGCTCTATCTGGCGTTTCTGCACGTTTCGGTCGCATGGACCGCGATGATCTTCGGCTCCAGCGCGTCGTCCCGCCAGTGCCGTGACTACTTCAAACTCGCGATCAGCAACTTCTACACCGCCGAGGAGTTGTCGTCGGTGCTGCGCCTGGTCGGCTTCGCCGACGTGCGCTGCCGCAAAAGCGTCTGGGGCGGCATGGTCGCGTTCCATCGCGCGACGCGAGCGCCGCGGGACTGAGCCGCGGCGGCGTCAGTCGGGCGCGGCGACGCGACGCGCCAGCCATTGCAGCAAGGCCTCGGCGGCGTCGTCTCGCTGCGGCGAGGGGGCGGCGAGGTGCACGCGCGCGTGCCAGTCGAGCACTCGCGCGTCGTCGATTCCACGTTCGCGCAGGAAGCGTGTCAGCGCACACGACTCGAGCACGCCGGGCTCGTGCAGCCGCAGCGGGTCGCGCGCGGCGACCCATTGATGGGTCAGCGCGCCCAGCCAACTGCGCAGCGCGCCGTCGGCGGCCGGACGCGGCGCAGCGCGGGCGCGCATCCACGCCGGGAAATCGGCCGCCGGCATCGGCCGCGCCAGCGCATAGCCCTGACCGAACTGCGCGCCGAGCAGCTGCGCCGCCTCGACGTGGTCGTCGGTTTCCAGGCCTTCGACGACGGTGCGCAGCGCGAACTGCTGGCCCAGGCGCAGCAGCGTCGCGAGCAGTCGCACGGTCTTCACCGGATCGCCGCGCAGCCCGCGCAGCAGGCCCTGATCGATCTTGACGGTGTCGATCGGCAGCGCGGCCAGTCGCGTCAGGCTGTTGTAGCCGGCGCCGAGGTCGTCGAGCGCCAGACGCACGCCGAGCGCGCCCAGCGCGTAGATCGCCTCGTCGCTGCGCGCGCGGTCGATCTCTTCGTTCTCGAGGACTTCGACCACCAGCTGGCGCGCGCCGACCTGGGCCCGGCGCAGCGCCTGCTCGATCCACGACGCACAATCGGGATGAGCCAGGGTCGACGGCGGCAGGTTGATGGCGATCTCGACGTCGAGCCCCGCCTCGCGCCAGCCGTGGACGGTGTCGAGCGCCTGTTCCAGGCCCTGCAGGAACAGCGACTGCAGCTCCTGCTCGCCGAACGCGGGCAGGAACTGCGCCGGCAGCAGTACTTCGTCGTCGGCCGCGTGCAGCCGCGCCAAGGCCTCGACCTTGGTCACCGCACCGCTTTGCAGGTCGACGATGGGCTGCACCCACATGCGCAGTCCGCGCCCGTGCAGCAGCTCGCGCAGTGCGCGGCGGCGCTCGGGCGCGATCGCGCGGTGGCCGCGCGCGGATGCGGCGAATTGCGAGCCGATGCCGTTTCGAAGCAGCTCGAGCCACGAACGCATCCAGTCCGACGAGAACTGCTGGGGGTAGGCACCGAACAGCACCAGCACGCTGTCGGTGTCGTCGCCGCTGGCGATCGGCACGCACGCCGCGCTGCGCCAGCCGGCGTCGCGCGCGAGCTCGTGCCAGTGCGCCAGCCGGCCATCGCGCGCGAGCGCGCCGACGGTCTGCACCTGGCGCGTGAACCAGGCCAGCGCGACCGGCTCGCGCAGTTCGTCGACGGCGTCGTCCTGGGTCAAGTGCAGACGGCTGCCGCGCATGCGCGCCGCCAACGCTTCGTAGTCGGCGCCAACCCCCGCCTCGTCGCGCAGCGTGCCGTGCGCGTCGGGGCGGAACACGACGGCGTGGCGCACTCCGGGAAGCTCGCCCAGCTGGCGCAGCATCGCCGGCAGCACGTCGACCCAGCGCTGCGCGGTGTTGCCCGAGTGCTCGAGCAGCGCGAAATAGCGCGCCGAGGTCTGCCCGATCGCGACCAGCTGCGTCTGCAGGTCCAGCCGCAGTCGTCCGGTGGCCACGCGCAGCACGCGGTAGCGCCGGCGCGACGAGATCAGCGCGCCCTCCAGCCTGGCGCGCAGCAAGTCCTCGTAGACGCCGAAGGCCTCCTCGATGCTGGCCGCTGATACCCCGGCCAGCGCGTGCGTACGGCCCAGCGCGCGGGCACCGGCCTGCAGCGCCTCGCGTGTCGTGCGCGGGCGCAGCAGACCGCGCAGATGCGCGGCCAGCGCGCGCGCGGCGCCGGCGAGTTCGGCGGGGTCGAGCTCGCGCAGGATGGACTCACGCGCGTCGGCCGCCGCCGTGTCACCGGCGAGTGCATCGACCAGCTCGGCCGCCAGCGAGTCGAGCAGCGTCGCGTCGAGCGATTCCAGCAGTGCGTCGGCTTCGACGCCGAACAGGTCGAACGCAGCCTCGCGGCTGTCGCCGTCGGCCGTCTCGGCGTCCGTGCCGACGCGCCACCAGCTGGCGCGGTCGAGCTTGTGCAGCTTGTTGGCGTACATCGCCGCATCGGCCAGCCGCAGCAACGCGTCGGGCTCGCTGGCGTCGACCGGGTAACAGGCCAGGCCCATCGTCATGCCGACTTGCGCGCGGCGGCCGTCGCCGAGGTCGAACGGCGCGCCTACCGCACCGTGAAGCCGATCGAGCGCGACGCCGAGTTCGTCGAGGTGGCGTTCGCGGTCGAGGTTCTCGCAGACGACGACGAATTCGTCGCCGCCGACGCGGGCGAGGAAGTCGCCGCGGCGCAGGCGGGCACGCAGCGCGTCGGCGAAGGCGCGCAGCAGCGCGTCGCCGGCGGCGTGGCCGAAGGTGTCGTTGACCGGCTTGAAGTCGTCGAGGTCGAGCATGCCGACGGCCAGCACCGATTGCCGTCGCTCGGCCCGCGCCAGCGCGCCGGGCAGGTATTCGTCGAGCGCCAGCCGGTTCGGCAGCCCGGTCAGCGCATCGGTGCGCGCGCGCTGGCTCTCGGCGCTTTGCAGGGCCTGCAGCGCGTGTTTGCGGTCGACTTCGTCGAGGCCGTGGCCGAGCAGTGCGGCGACCTGCTCGCAGGCCGCGCGCGTGACGTCGTCGAAGCCGCCGGCGGCGTTCGATGTGAACGCCAGCACGCCCCAGGGTCGCTGCGCCCTCGGCACCGGCGTGGCCAGCGCGCAGTTCCAGTCCAGCCGGCGCAGCGCGTCGGCGTGCTCGGTGCCTGCGTGGGCGGCCGGATGATCCAGATGGATCGTCGTCGACTGCTCGCGCCAGGCCCGCGCGACCAGCGCGCGCGGGTCGTCGAGCGACACGCGCAGCGCATCGAGAAAGGCCAGTCCGGCAGCCGTCGCGCTGGCGCGGCCGAGTGTGCCGAACACGCCTTGCGCGTCGGGTCGCACCAGCCAGATCGCGCTGAAGTCGGTGCCGTCGAGCAGGCTGGCGCACAGCCGCTCGATCATTTCGGAGTCGCTGGCGCTTTGCAGCAGCGCGTCGGCCGCTGCCAGCAGCGCGCGGTACACCCGCTGCGCGCGCTGCAGGCGCTGCGCCTGCGCTTCGCGTTCGGTGACGTCGATGAAGGTCCACACCGAGGTCTCGCCGTCCGACAGCAGGCGGCCGTGCAGGTCGCACAGCGGCGCGGCGCCGTCGGCGCGGCGCAGGCGTACGCCGGACAGCGCAACCCAGCGTTGTTCGCGCAGCGTCGCGTAGGCAGCGCCGACGCGGGCCGCTTCGGTGTCGTCGGCATAGAGCCGGCGAGCTTCGCGGCCGATCAGCTCGGCCGGTGCGCAGCCGAGCATCTCGGCCATCGCCGAATTGGCCGCGACGATGGCACGGTGGCGGGCGATGAGGATGCCCGACTGCGCGTTGGCCAGCAGCGCCTGCTGCAGATCGAGCGCTTCACGCTCGCGGCTGGCGTCGTGCTGGATGCCGATGTAGTGGGTGAGGTCGCCCTGCGCATTGCGCACCGGGTCGATGTGCAGATGGTTCCAGAACGGCGTGCCGTCGCGGCGCCGGTTCAGCAGTTCGCCGTCGAAGCGGATGCCGTCGCGCAAGGCCTGGCCGATGCGCGCGACGACTTCGGCGTCGCTGCCGCGGCCCTGCAGCAGCGCGGCGCTGCGGCCGAGGACTTCGTCGCGGCGGTAGCCGGTGATCGTCGTGAACGCTGCGTTGACGAAGATCAGCCGGTGCTGCGGGTCGGCGATCGTCAGCCCGTCCGACAGTGCCGCCACCGCGGTGTCGAGCAGCCGCAGGCGCTGGCGGTGCGCGATGCGCTCGAGGCCGTGGCCGACGTCGTCGGCCAGCTCGAGCAGCAGGCGCTGCATCGGCGGGTCGAACGCGACGTCGTCGCCGCGGCACAGGATCAGCACCGCCCAGCTGGCGCCGTCGCGCCGGATCGGCAGCGCGGCGCTGGCCTGCAGGCCGAAGCGCGCGGCGCGTTCGCGCCATGGCACCAGCGGCGCCGACGCGAAGCTGGCGTTGAAGTAGGCGCGACCGTCACGCCAGGCGCAGCCGGCCGGGCCGCGCCCTTCGGCGCGGTCGGGCGCGATCGAGATCAGCAGTCCGTCGAGATAGTCGGTCTGCCCGGCGCCGGCGACGAACTCCAGCGTGCCGTCGGCTCGTGGTCGCCCGACAAAAGCCAGCGCCAGGCGGCCGTCGTCGATCGCCCGCCGGCACAGCTCATCGAGGAAGACGGCTTCGTCGTCGAGCCTTGCCGCCGCCTGGTTGACCTGGGCCAGGAAGGACTGCAGCTCGCCGGATCGCTGCAGCAGCGTCGACGCGTGGGCCAGCGCGGCGTTGCGCGCGGCCAGGCGGCGCAGCAGCAGGCCGACGAAAGCACTCGATGCGCCGAGCACCGCGAGCAGTGCGCCGAACCACCATGCCAGCGGCGTCAGCGTCCGGCGCAGCAACGCGGAGACGTAGGCGGCGGGGGCGTTCGCGCGAACTTCGAGCGGGTAGCCCGGCACCGCGACCGTGGCTCCCGGCGCGTCGGCCGCGGCGCCGCCGCGGCGACGGAATTCGACACCGTGCGCGTCGATCTGGCCGATCGTTGCACCGTCGCGCCGGTCGACGACGCGCAGGCGCCACGGCGCGCCGCGCAGCGCGGCGGTCTGCAGCAGATCTTCGACGCGGTACGGCGAGCCGACGAAGTAGCGGGTGCTGCCGTCGGCACCGCGCACGCGCACGCGCATCGTGATCACGTGGCCGCTGCTCCAGCCGTGCGAGGCGTTGGATTGCAGCGCACGGGTGGCCAGGCGCTCGCGCCCGAGCAGGAAGTCGGGTTGCGCGGTCAGCGCGGTGAAGCCGCGGGCGGCGGTGATCGGCCGCGCGCTTTGCGGATGGGTCGACCAGATGATCGTGTTGCCGTCGGCGCCTTGCACATTGAAGGCGTACAGGTTCGGGTGCAGCGAGGCGAACTCACGCAGCGTGCGCACCGTGTTCGCGTCCGGATGGCGCGGGTCGTCGTGCAGGCCGAGCAGCGCCACGCCGGCGAACTGCAGTTCGCGGTACTGGGTATTGAGCCGGCCGGCGACGAGCTGCGCCAGTGCGATGGCCTGGGTGCGGGCGCGGGTGTCGATTTCGCGGCGCACGGCATCGGCCTCGTGGCGCAGCAGGCCGGCGGCCAGCGCGGTCAAGGCCAGCCACGGCGCGAGCAGCGCCGCCAGCGCCAGCAGGCTTGAATGCGCCAGCGCGCGCAGCGGTCGTTGCAAGGTCACGGGAGCGACAGGGTCTCGGGCGGGCTGGCCGCGCAGCGCCGGCAGTGCGCGCGCGCGACCGGCACCGGTTATAGCGGAGCGACAGCTTGAGCGGGCGCCGCGCGGCGCCCACCGGCACCGACGATTGACCTGGAGCAAGAGTTGTGCAGGTCGCGCCCGCCGACGCGGCATCGCGCGCTGCCTTGCCTATCATGGCGCCACGATGCGATCCGACGCTTTGTGGTCCCAAGCCGCCGCGCGCGAACTCGTCGCCGGCCCGGCCGCTGCGATCAAGCTGGGGCGCGACGCGCCGGCGCAGGAGCCGCGAGGGATCGCGCTGATCGCCGAGCAGGTGCGCTGAGACAAGGAGCGGAATCGATGCAAGAGCGCGATGCGAGCGGAGCGCCGGCGCGCGCGAACCGGCTGCGCCGGGGGGTGGCGCGGTTTTGCGCAACGTTGGGCCTGGGCACCTTCGAACAGCTCGGCGAGCTGGTTTCCGCGCGGCACCACGGCCCGGCGATCGCGCGCCATCGCGCCGCGCTGATCCAGCGCCGCGTGTTCGGCTTCGCCGCGCTGTTCGCGCTGCTGGTCCCGGCGTGGGCGCTGGTCGACCTGCTGGTGCTGCCGCGTGGACTGTGGAACGAACTGCTGGCGACGCGCGCGGTCTCGGCGCTGGCGCTGCTCGGGCTGGCCTGGCTGGCGCGCGGCGCGCCCGACCTGCGCCGCGCGCGCGTGCTGCTCGGCGCGCTGCTTGCGATCACGCCGCTGTTCTACCTGGCCACCGCGCACTGGATCCATGCCTACGCGCTGCAGGGGCTGGCGCTGGCGGCGGCGCAGCTTTACGCGCAGCTGCCGTTCGTGATCGTCGCCGGACTGGCGCTGTTTCCGCTGACCGCGCTCGAATTCCATGCCTACGCGTTGCCGCTGCTGGCGGTCGCGCTGGCCGGCATGAACTTTCACCCGGCCTCGGTGCTGCCGCACGCGATCGCCACGCTGTGGCTGCTGGTGCTGCTGCTCGGCGTGGCGCTGCTGTCGGCGCTGGGCCAGTTGCGCTACATGCTGGCGCAGGTGATGCGCGCCAGCTACGACACGCTGACCGGGGCGTTGACGCGGCGCGCCGGCATCGACGTGCTCGACCTGCAGTTCCGGCTGGCGGCGATCAACGCCAGCGCGCTGTCGCTGCTGTTCTTCGACCTCGACCACTTCAAGTCGGTCAACGATACCTTCGGCCACGACGTTGGCGACCGCGTGCTGCGCGAGGCCGCGCAGGCGCTGTCCAAGGCGGTGCGCAAGGGTGACAGCGTGATTCGCTGGGGCGGCGAGGAGTTCGTCGTCGTACTGCCGACGGCCGATGCCGACGAGGCCGATGCGGTGATCGACCGCATCATCGCCAGCGGCCTTGGTCGCCGCCCGGACGGCTCGCCGGTCACCGCGAGCATCGGCGTGGCCGAGGCCCGCGCCGACTCGCCGCAGGACTGGCGCAGCCAGGTCGAAATCGCCGACCGTCGCATGTACGCGGCCAAGGCCGGCGGCCGCGCGCGCAGCGTCGGCGTGCGCGGCCAGCCCCGCCTCTGGCGCCTGGCGCCGGTGGCGGAGGCCTGAGCGCGGCGCGCGGCGCGCGGCCGCTCCGAAGCCGCGCTCAGGGGAGGCTGGGGCCGGAGGCCCCAGGCCGTTCGCCGGGCGCGCCGATGCGCGCAGGCGCATCGGCTGGTCCCGGCTCACCCCCCGAGCCGACCGGCGCGGAAGTCGTTGACCGCCTGGTAGATCTGCTGCTCGGTGTTCATCACGAACGGTCCGTACTGCGCGATCGGCTCGCGCAGCGGGCGTCCGGCGACGAGCAGCGCGCGGGCCCCCTGCGGCGCGTCGATGCGCAAGGCGTCGCCGTCGTTGTCGAACACCGCCATCGTGCGCTGCGCGACGCGCTGGCCGCCGATCTCGACCTCGCCGCGGTAAACGTACAGCAGTGCGTTGTGCGCGCCGGGCAGCGGCTGCTCGAAGCGGCCGCCGGCGTCCAGGTGCAGATCGACGATCAGCGGCGCGGTGGCGTCGCGCGTGATCGCCCCGGCCACGTCGCCGCAGCGGCCGGCGAGCACGACGGCGTCGACGCCGTGCGCGGTGCGCAGCCGCGGCAGTTCAGCGGCGCTGAAGTCGCGGTACCACGGCGCGCACATCTTCGCGTCTGCCGGCAGATTCAGCCACAGCTGGAAGCCTTCCATGCGGCCGCTTTCCTGCTGCGGGATCTCCGAGTGCACGACGCCGCGGCCTGCGGTCATCCACTGCATGCCGCCGGCTTCGAGCAGGCCTTCGTGGCCGGCGCTGTCGCGGTGCAGCATGCGCCCCTCGACCATATAGGTGATGGTCTCGAAGCCGCGGTGCGGGTGGTCGGGAAAGCCGGCGATGTAGTCGTCGGGGTCGTCGCTGGCGAAGGCGTCGAGCATCAGGAAGGGGTCGAGCCGGCGCTGCAGCGACGCGCCGAGCACGCGCGTGAGCCGCACGCCGGCGCCGTCGCGCGTCTGCACGCCGTCGACCTGCGCCTCGACGCCGCGCAGCCGGATGGGGGTCTCGTTCATCGTCGTGTCCTCCGCACTCAGGCCAGCGCCGCGTCGATGTCGGCCTGCGCCTGCGCGTGGCCGGCGGCGGCGGCTTCGGCGCCCATGTTCAGCCCCTCGGCGTAAACGAAGCGCACGTCGCTCAGGCCGAGGAAGCCGAGCACGGTCTTCAGGTAGGGCACCTGGCTGTCGGCCGGCGTGTCGCGATAGCGGCCGCCGCGCGCCAGCGCGACGATCACCGTCTTGCCGCCGAGCAGGCCCTGCGGGCCGCTTTCGGTGTAGCGGAAGGTCACGCCGTTGCGCGCGACCGCGTCGATCCAGGTCTTGAGCTGCACCGGAACGCCGAAGTTGTACATCGGCACGCCGAGCACGACGACGTCGGCGGCGGCCAGCTCGGCGATCAGCGCGTCGTCCAGCGCGACGCGTGCGGCCTGCTCGGCGCTGCGCTGCTCGGCTGGCGTGAACAGCGCGCCCAGCGCGGCCTCGTCGAGCACCGGATGCGGCGTCTTGCCGAGGTCGCGCACGCGCAGCGCGGCGTGCGGCTGGGCCGCGCGCAGTCGCTCGACGATGGCGTTGGCCAGCTGTGTCGAGTTCGCGTCCTGGCCGCGTGCGCTGGCGTTGACTTGCAGGATGTTCATCGTGGGGCTCCGGTGGATTTCGTATGGATGAAACTCTAGACGTTCCAGGATCGGAAAATAAGACGCTTTTTTGGGTAAGATTGTTCCAATGAATGGACAATGGGGCGCCGACGATCTGCTGATCTTTGCCCGCGTCGTCGACTTGGGGAGCTTCAGCGCGGCCGCCGCGCAGCTGGCGCTGCCCAAATCGACGGTGTCGCGCCGCGTCGCGGTGCTCGAGGAAGGCCTGGGCGAGCGGTTGCTGCTGCGTACGACGCGTCGGCTCGCGCTGACCGAGTTCGGCGCCGAGCTGCTGGTGCACGCGCGCGGGCTGGCCGACGAAGTCGACGGCGCGCGCGCGCTGGGCGAGCACCGCCGCGCGCGTCCGGTCGGCCGTCTGCGCGTGTCGATGCCGGCCGAGGTCGCCAGCCTGTTGCTGACTGAAATGCTCGCCGCCTTCACCGCGCTGCATCCCGGCGTGAACCTGGAGCTCGACCTGTCGCCGCGGCGCATCGACCTGCTCGGCGAGGGTTATGACCTGGCCTTGCGCGTCGGCGAACTGCCCGACGATGCGCTGCTCGCGGCGCGCCGCCTGACCGCGTTCTCCGCCGGCCTTTACGCGGCACCGGCCTACCTGGCCGAGCACGGCATGCCGGAGCAGCCCGAGGACCTTGCCGACCACGCGGCGCTGCTGCTGCTCGGCCGTCAGCGCGAGCCGGTGGCGTGGACCCTGCAACGCGGCGCGCAGCGCTGGAGCGGCGCGCCCGCGGCGCGCATCGCGGCCAACTCGCCGCAGTTGCTGCAGGCGCTGGCTCGCGCCGGGGCCGGCATCGCCGCCTTGCCCGACGTGTTCGCGCGCGACGCGCTGCGCAGCGCTGAGCTGCTCAGGGTGTTGCCCGAGTGGGAGCTGCCGGCGGCGCCGGCGTGGGCCGTGTTCCCGGGGCGGCGCTTGATGCCGGCGAAGACGCGCGCCTTCGTCGACATGCTCGACGCGGCGCTGTCCGGCGCGGCTTGAGGCGAGGCTTGAGGCGCGCGCCGACGTCGAGTCGGCGCGCGCGCCGCGTTCAGGCCGGCTGCGCGGCGCCGTGGCGCGGCTGCTGCGCGCCGCGGCGGTAGCGCTCGATGCCGAGGCCGTCGCCGCTGATCTCGGGGCGGCGGCCGAGCACGACGTCGCTGAGGTAGCGCGCCGAGCCGCAGGCCATGGTCCAGCCCAGCGTGCCGTGGCCGGTGTTCAGGTACAGATTGGCCGGGCCGGCCGCGCCGAGCACCGGCGTGCCGTCGGGGGTCATCGGGCGCAGCCCGGTCCAGAACTCGGCGGCTGGCAGGTCGCCGCCGGGGAACAGGTCGCGGGTGACCATCTCCAGCGTTTCACGCCGACGCGGGTTCAGGCGCAGGTCGAAGCCGGCGATCTCGGCCATGCCGCCGACACGGATGCGCTGGTCGAAACGCGTCAACGCGATCTTGTAGGTCTCGTCGAGCACCGTCGAGCGCGGCGCCAGCGCTTCGTCGACCAGCGGCACGGTCAGCGAATAACCCTTGATCGGGTACACCGGCAAGTCGATGCCCAGCGGCTCGAGCAGGCCGCGCGAATAGCTGCCGAGCGCGACGATGACGGCGTCGGCGCGCAGCACCTGGTCGGCCAGGCGCACGCCGTGGACGCGGCGCGCGTCGCCTTCGAAGCCCACCACGTTCTGCGCGTAGCGGAAGTCGACACCGAGCGCGGTGGCCGCCTGGGCCAGCGCCGAGGTGAACATCTGGCAGTCGCCGGTTTCGTCGCCGGGCAGGCGCAGGCCGCCGACCAGACGGTCGCGCGCGCGCCCCAGCGCCGGCTCGACGCGCTCGAGTTCGTCGGCGCGCAGCAGCTCGTAGGCGATGCCGCACTGCTCGAGCACCGCGATGTCGCGCTGCGCGGCGTCGAACTGCGCCTGGCTGCGGAACAGCTGCAGCGTGCCTTCGCTGCGGTGCTCGTAGCCGATGCCGATCTCGGCGCGCAGCTCGCGCAGGCGGTCGCGGCTGTACTCGGCCACGCGCATCATGCGTTCCTTGTTCTGCGCGTAGCGTGCGCCGCTGCAGTTGCGCAGCATCGACGCCATCCAGCGCAGCTGCCACAGCGTGCCGTCGGGGCGGATGGCCAGCGGTGCGTGGCGCTGGAACATCCACTTCAGCGCCTTCAGCGGAATGCCCGGCGCGGCCCACGGCGTCGAGTAGCCGGGCGAGACCTGGCCGGCGTTGGCGAAACTGGTCTCCAGCGCCGGGCCGCCGCGGCGCTCGAGCACGGTGACTTCGGCGCCCGCGCGCGCCAGTTCGTACGCGGTGGTGACGCCGACGACGCCGGCGCCGAGAACGATGACCTTCATGGGAAACGCCCGAGAATGCAGGAAAGTGCGAACTGTATCGTTGAATATGTAGTGAAGTTTTCCGTAATGAAGCTTGGACGCAGTTAAGATTGCACGGACAGACCCGCCGGAGGCGCGATGGACCGCGACAAACATCAGCTCGACCGCATCGACCGCAAGATCCTCGACGTGCTGCAGCGCGACGGACGCATCACGATGACCGAGCTGGCGTCTCGCGTCGGCCTCAGCACGTCGCCGTGCGCCGAGCGCGTCAAGCGCATGGAGCGCTCCGGCGTGATCGCCGGCTACGGCGCGCGGCTGGCGCCCGACGCGCTGGGCAAGGGGCTGCTGGTGTTCGTCGAGATCAAGCTGGCGGCGAAGTCGGCCGACGTGTTCGACGCCGTGCGTCGCGAGCTGCTGCACATGCCCGAAGTGCTCGAGTGCCATCTGGTCGCCGGCGCGTTCGACTATCTGGTCAAATTCCGCTTGCGCGACATGCGCGAATACCGCGGCCTGATCGGCGACATCCTCAAGCGCATGCCGGTGGCCGCCGAGTCGCACAGTTTCGTCGTGATGGAGGAGATCAAGGACACCCACTTGATTCCGCTCGATCGCTGACTCCCGGCGCGAGAGCCGGCCCACCGCAAACCCCAGGAGATCCGATGAACATCGAGCGACTGCACGTCGGCGCCCGCCTCAGCGAAGCGTCGATCCACCACGGCGTCGTGCGCCTGGCCGGCCAGGTTGCCGAGCACGACCCCGACGCCGGCATCGAAGCGCAGACGCGCGAGGTGCTCGGCCACGTCGAGCGCCTGCTCGGCGAATGCGGCAGCAGCAAGTCGCATCTGCTCAGCGTGCAGATCTATCTGGCCGACATCGCCGACATCGGCACGATGAACGCGGTGTGGGACGCCTGGGTCGACCCGACCAACACGCCGCCGCGCGCCACCGTGCAGGCGGCGCTGGCCGATCCGCGCTGGCGCATCGAAGTCGTCGCGGTGGCCGCGGTCGCCGCCGACTGACGCTGCCGACTGACGCTGCCGAC
>JAJZHH010000008.1:0-10461 GCA_021804595.1 Pseudomonadota bacterium | reverse complement strand
GCCGACTGACGCTGCCGACTGACGCTGCCGACCGACGCGGCCGACCGACGCCGCGGCCGGGGCGCCGACGTGGCTTTGCCGCGCTGCGCGCGGCCGGCGCGGCGATCTGGCATGCTGGCGCATCGTGCGCTCAGCACCCGCCAACACGCTTCCCAACAAACACGCACACTCACGGAGGACCACGATGTCACGCATTTACGACGACAACTCGCGATCGATCGGCCGCACCCCGCTGGTGCGGCTGAACCGGCTCACCGCCGGCTGCGGCGCGACCGTGCTGGCCAAGATCGAAGGGCGCAACCCGGCCTACTCGGTCAAGTGCCGCATCGGCGCGGCGATGGTGTGGGACGCCGAGCAGCGCGGCCTGCTCGGCCCGGGCAAGGAAATCGTCGAGCCGACCAGCGGCAACACCGGCATCGCGCTGGCCTTCGTCGCCGCGTCGCGCGGCATTCCGATCACGCTGACCATGCCCGACACGATGAGCGTCGAGCGGCGCAAGCTGCTGCTGGCCTACGGCGCGCGGCTGGTGCTGACCGAAGGCGCCAAGGGCATGAAGGGGGCGATCGCGAAGGCCGAGGAAATCGCCGCCGGCGACCCGTCGCGCTACGTGCTGCTGCAGCAGTTCGAGAACCCGGCCAACCCGGGCATCCATGAGGCCACGACCGGCCCGGAGATCTGGGAAGACACCGACGGCGCGGTCGACGTGCTCGTCTCGGGCGTGGGCACCGGCGGCACCATCACCGGGGTCAGCCGCTTCCTCAAGCGGCACAAGGCGATCGTCTCGGTCGCCGTCGAGCCGGCCGCCAGTCCGGTGCTGAGCCAGACCCGCGCCGGCGAGGAACTGAAGCCGGGGCCGCACAAGATCCAGGGGCTGGGCGCCGGGTTCGTGCCCAAGGTGCTCGACCTGTCGCTGGTCGACGCGATCGAGCAGGTCGGCAACGAGGAGGCGATCGAGACCGCGCTGCGGCTGGCGCGCGAGGAGGGCATCCTGGCCGGCATCTCCTGCGGCGCCGCCACCGCGGCGGCGCTGCGCTGGGCGCGCCGCCCCGACCAGGCCGGCAAGACCATCGTCGTCGTGCTGCCCGACAGCGGCGAGCGCTACCTGAGCTCGCCGCTGTTCGCCGGCATGTTCGACGCCGTCGCCTGACGCGTCAGCCCGCCGCGCGTTTGGCCACCAGCGTCAGGATGTCGTAGCTGGCGACCAGCTCGGCGTCCTGGTTGCGCACTTCGACGTCCCAGACCACGACGCCCTGGCTGACGCCGCGGCTGTCGCGGCGCTGGCGGTCGATCTTGCGCTTGCACGTCAACCGCGCCTGGATCGTGTCGCCGATCGCCACCGGTTTGGTGAAGCGCAGCGCATCGAGCCCGTAATTGGCCAGCACCGGCCCCGGCGCCGGGCTGACGAACAGCCCGGCGGCGGCCGACAGCACGAAATAGCCGTGCGCGATGCGGCGGCCGAAGTCGGTTTCGCGCGCCGCGAGTTCGTCGAAGTGCATGTAGAAGTAGTCGCCCGACACTCCGCCGAAGTTGACGATGTCGGCTTCGGTCACGGTGCGCCGGTGCGTCAGCAGCGACTCGCCGACGCGCAGCTCGTCGAAGTGGCGGCGGAACGGATGCACTTCGCTTTCGAGCACCGGCGCGCCGCGCACGTATTCGCGCGCGACCGCGGCGAGCATCGCCGGCGAACCCTGCACCGCGCAGCGCTGCAGGTAGTGGTGCACCGCGCGCAGCCCGCCGAGCTCCTCGCCGCCGCCGGCGCGGCCCGGGCCGCCGTGCTTGAGCGCCGGCAGCGGCGAGCCGTGCCCGGTCGACTCGGGCGCCGCGTCGCGCTCGAGCAGCAGGATGCGACCGTGCAGCGCGGCCAGCTGCGGCACCACGCGCGCCGCGGTGGCCGCATCGCGCGTGACCAGCGTGCCGACCAGGCTGCCGCGGCCGCGCGCGGCCAGCGCCACCGCTTCGTCGAGCTCGTCGTAGGGCAGCACGGTGCTGACCGGGCCGAACGCCTCGACGTCGTGCGCGGCGCTGGCCATCGCGTCGCGCGCCAGCAGCAGCGTCGGCGGGAAGAACGCGCCGGCGGCGACGCCGTCGCCGCGCGGCGCGAAGCCGGCGGCGTCGCCGAGCAGCAGCTCGGCGCCGGCGCGCAGTTCGGCCACGCGCGCGGCGACGTCGTCGAGCTGCTCGCGCGAGGCCAGCGCGCCCATGCGCACGTCGTCCAGCGCCGGGTCGCCGACCACGGTCGCCGCCAGTCGCGTGCGCAGCCGCTCGACGAAGGCGTCGAGCCGCGCGCGCGGCACGATGGCGCGGCGGATCGCGGTGCATTTCTGCCCGGCCTTGACCGTCATCTCGCGCGCGACTTCCTTGACGAACAGCTCGAACTCGACTTCGTCGGGGCCGACGTCGGGGGCCAGGATCGCGCAGTTCAGCGAATCGGCCTCGGCGTTGAACGGCACCGAATGGCGCACCAGACCCGGGTGCACGCGCAGCTTCGCGGCGGTCGCCGCCGAGCCGGTGAAAGTGACGACGTCCTGGCCGTCGAGACGGTCGAGCAGGTCGCCGGTGCCGCCGATGACCAGTTGCAGGCTTCCCGCCGGGAGCAGTCCGCTTTGCGCGATCAGCCGCACCGCGGCCTCGGTCAGGTAGCTGGTCGACGTGGCCGGTTTGACGATGCACGGCATGCCGGCGAGGAAGCTCGGCGCGAACTTCTCCAGCATGCCCCAGACCGGGAAGTTGAAGGCGTTGATGTGCACCGCGACGCCGCCGCGCGGCACCAGGATGTGGCTGCCGGCGAAGCTGCCGGACTTGCCCAGCGCCAGCGCCGGGCCTTCGTGCACGACGTTGCCCGACGGCAGCCCGTTGCTGCCGATGCTGGCGTAGGCGTAGAGCGTGCCGATGCCGCCCTCGATGTCGATCCAGCTGTCGGCGCGCGTCGCACCGGTGTCGCGCGACACCGCGTACAGCGCCTCCTTGTTCGCGCCCAGGTGCGCGGCCAGCGCCTTCAGCCGTGCGGCGCGCTGCTGGAAGTCCAGCGCCAGCAGCGCCGGCACGCTGCGCCGGCCGAATTCGACCGCCTCGCCGAAGTCGATCGCCTCGGCGTGGGTGTGGGCGACGACGCGGCCGTCGACCGCGCTGCGCAGCGCGGTCGACGGGGTGGAGCCGAGCCAGCGCTCGGCGATCAGGCTTTGCAGGGTGTGCATGGTGCTCCTCGGCGCTAAATTCCGTAAAGAGAAATCGATTCCTTGGAAGCCATGATACGCACGATGGCCCCTTGGGGTCATCCGGGTTATCACGTTGTCGGCGCGCCGCGCGCGCCGCGGCTCAGTCGGCGCGCGCGCCCAGCCGCGCCGACAGCTGCGCAGCGGCGTCGCGCAGCGCGGTCAGCGCCGGCGACGCGACGCCGAGGTCGATCGACCCGGCGACGCCGACGACGATCAGCGCCATCGTCACGTCGTTGCGGAAATTGAACACCGGCGCCGCCGCGGCCTCGATGCCGCCGACCTGGTGCTCGGCGGCCAGGTGGCTGTAGCCGCGCGCGCGGGTCGCGTCGAGCAGCGCGCGCGCCGCCGGCAGCGTGCTGGCGCCGCGACCGGCAGCGACCGCCGCCTGCAGCAGCGCGTCGGTGCGCGCGCTCGGCAGCCAGGCGCCGAACACGCGCCCGGCGGCCGAGTCGAGCAGTCCCAGCGCGGTGCCGGTCAGCACGTTGACGACGATCGGCCGCCGCGGCCGTTCCCAGCGCGCGACGACCGCGCCCTGCGGGGTCCACACCGCCAGCGCGGTGGTCTCGTTGATCGTGTCGCGCAGCGCGGTGATCGCGTCCAGCCCCAGGCGGATGCGGTCGATGCGGTCGAGCGCGACCAGGCCGAGCTGCAGCGCGAAGGCGCCGAGGTCGTAGCGCGCGGTCGCCGGGTCCTGTTCGACCAGTCCGGCGCGGATGAAACTGACCAGGTAACGGTGCGCCTTCGACGGCGCCATGCCGGCGGCCGCGGCGATGTCCTTGAGCATCATCGCGCGCTCGCCGTCGGCCATCGCGCGCAGCACGCGCATGCCGACTTCGAGCGATTGCACGCCGTGCTTGCTGCCTTGATCGTCGTTCATCGGGGTTCCCGGTTCATGGTGCCAGCGGATCGGCGTCGCGGAAGCGCTCGGCCAGTCCGCTGGCCGGCGGCGCCACGCCGCCATCGGCGAGCTGGAAATGCTGCTCGAGGTGACGCTCGGAGGCGCTCAGCAGCCGGCGGTAGATGTCCTTGCACAGCACGCGCGCGTGCTGGCCGGGCCAGTCGGGGGGCAGCAGCTCGCCGGGCAGCTCGGGGTCGCGCAGCAGCAGCCGGCGCCAGTCGTGGATCAGCAGCACGCGCAACTGCAGCGCTGCGGCGTCGTCGGGCGGCGCGTCGCCGGCGCGCAGTTGCGCCAGCACCGGCGCGTAGCGCTCGATGAAGCGCGCGTAGACCGCGGCCAGTTCGTCGAGCCGCCACGCGCAGGCGACCAGCGCGGCGTCGCCGGCGGCGCCGCCAATGCCGGCGTCGGCCGCCAGCAGCGGCTTGAGCCGCGTGCCGAGCTCGCCCAGCCCGTCGGCGACCAGCGCATCGAACGCCGCGCCGAGGTCGGCGCTGGGGTGCACGAAACCGTCGGCCAGCGCGCCGAAGCCCTGCCAGTACAGCGCGCGGCGCAGGGCCTCGCGCTGCTTCGGCGTGAATTCGCCGACGCACAGCAGCAGCCGCCAGCGGCGGTCCCAGCGCGGGGCGTCGGATTCGTAGATCTGGCGCGCGGCTTCCTCGAAGCGGCGCCGCCCGGCTTCGGTCAGCCGGTAGTCGGTGCGGCGCCCGCTGGCCTGGGCGGCCAGCCAGTCGGCCTTGACCAGGCGGAACACCGCGGTGCGCACCAGGCGCTCGTTGACGCCCAGCGGCGCCAGCAGCCGGATCAGGCTGCCCAGCCAGATGCGGCCGCCGCGCGGCATCACCGCGTCGCCGAACAGCGTCGTGATCAGCGAGCCGGCGTGCACCCGGTCCTGGGCGCGGAAATCGAGCAGACGTTGCTGGATCGGGGTCGTGGGCACGGGCGAACTCGTACAAACACCCCAGTGTAACGGGGCGCAAGCGCGGCGGTGGCGCCTCACCAGGCTTGCAGCAGGCGCTCCTGCGGCGGCACTTCGGCCTGCTGCTGCACCGTGTAGCCCTCGCAGTGCAGCCGCGTCGCATCGACGCCCAGCGCCAGCGCGGCGTGGCGGCACGACTCGACGAACTCGGGGCTGCCGGCGCTGAACACCGAATGGCGCGACAGGTCGGCGTGCAGCGTCGGCAGCACCGCGTCGACGCGGCCGTGCAGATAGCCGTCGCGCGCCTCGCGCGTCAGCGTGATGCGGTAGTCGAAGTTGCGGTGCTTGGTTCGCCACCAGTCGAGCATGCCGCGGCCGTAGACGTCGGCTTCGGTGCGCGCCGACAGCAGCAGCATGACCGGCGCGCGGTAGCCGCGGCGCAGCGCCGCCTCGGCCAGCGCCAGGATCGGCGCCAGCCCGGTGCCGGCGGCCAGGCACAGCACCGGAGTGGTCGCCGACGCGTCGCCGATGAAAGTGCCGTAGGCGCCCGACAGCTTGACCGTGGCGCCCGGCTGCAGCGTGTCGTGGATCCAGCCGCTGGTCGCCCCGCCTTCGGCGCGCGCCACCTGCAGCACGATCTCGCCGTCGGGGCGCGGCGCGTTGGCGATCGAGTAGGCGCGCGGCGCCAGCCCGGCGCGCGCGTCGCCCAGCGTCACGTACTGCCCCGGCCAGTAGCGCAGCGGCTGGCCGACCGGACGCAGCCTGAGCTCGACCACGCGCGGGGTCAGCGCGTGCTTGTCGACGACGACGAACAGCGCGCCTTCGCGCGGCGGGAACAGCTTGGGCTGCGCGTCGGCGGTTCCCCACTCGATGGTCAGTTCGTCGGAAATCGGCTTGGCCATGCACATCAGCCCGTAGCCCTGGCGGCGCTCGTCGGCCGACAGCGCCATGTCGAGCACGACGCCCTGGTCGAACTGGCCGGCGACGACGCGGACCTTGCATTCGCCGCAAGCGCCGGCGCGGCAGTTGTTCGGCAGCGCGTAGCCGGCCTTCTCCAGCGCGGTCAGCACCGTGTCGCCGAATGCGCAGTCGACCGATTTGCCCGAGGGCTGCAGGATGATGCGTGCCATGTCGTCGCCTGTTCTTCAGAACACCGGAATGATGTCTTCCATCGCCACGTCGCTGATTTCCTCGCCGGTGATGCCGACTTCGGGGATCGCCGGGAACGGAATCGCGTAGCGGTCGAGCACACCCTTGAGGTTGAGCATCGCATTCTTCCAGTTCTGCAGCTTGGCCTCGTAGGTCGGGATGCCGAAGCCGGCGCCGCGCGCGACTTCCTCGGCCTCGCGCTGGTTGGCGATGAAGTCGGCCGGCAGGTCCCAGAATTCCATCGGCGGCTCGAACAGCACCGCCGACAGGAACAGGTAGCCGGCGCGGATCTGCTTGGTCACGACGGACTTGGTCGCCGGATCGAGCCCGGGGTAGTCGCGCTCCATCACCGCCATGCAGATCGCCATGTGGCGGCCTTCGTCGCGACCGATGTTGCGGAAGCCTTCCTTGAACACCGCTTCGCGCGAGTTGTCGTACATCTGCTTGAAGATCGTCGCCGCGGCGATCTCGCCCATCAGGAACGAGCTGAACAGCACCGCCAGGTCGTATTTCGGCACCGCCTGCTTGTAGCCGGTCCAGTAGCGGCCGCCGTTGTAGTAGAGCCAGTGCACGTTCTTCTGCAGCCGGCGGCCGAGCTCGGTCTTCGGCTGGTAGCTCAGCGGGTCGGGGTGGCCGAGCATCTTCGTGATCGCCAGCCCGCACATGATCTCGTGGTTCTGCTCGTCGCGCGTGACCGAGAAGAAGCACTTGCGCACCGGGTCCTCCTCGTGCACCTCGTAGGTCTTGACCAGCGCTTCGGCGAACACCGGCGGCGCCGACGCGTCGAACACCGACAGCAGGCTCCACCAGTAGGCGATCGCTTCGCGCTCCTCCCAGCTGTAGCTGTCGACGTCGAGCGTGTCCCACGGCAGGCGCTCGGGGTCCCAGTTCTCGCGCAGCGCGGCTTCCCAGACTTCCTGCAGCTTGCGCGTGTGGCTGTTCCACGACAGCGGGTAGACGTTCGGTTGCTCGGTCGCCGGCGGCAATTCCATCTTGTCGGCGAGACGTTCCTTGAGACTGGCCATGCTGAGTCCTCCTGAAGGTCGGGTGGCTGCTTCAAATGACACAAGTCAAATCGTATACAGGCAATGAATGTATCGCAACAAGGGGTTTCCCGCGACGCGGAACGTTCGGTCTTCGGCGCAACAGCAGGGTAAATCCTGATCATGGCCATAAAAGCCATTGTTTTTAAACGAATATTGCAAAGAGGAACAGGTTCCGAGGTGAGAAATTCCGCCAATCGGCACGGGTTCTGTCGATACAGATGTTTGACGCCGGTCATCTTGACGCGTAGTCTTTTGTTCCGGACGGCAGCCGCAAGGGGCGGCTGCGCCGCGGAGGAGACGATGGAGTTCGAGAACATCCGTTATCGCTGTGACGACGGCGTGGCGCGCATCACGCTGCACCGGCCCGAGCGCATGAACAGTTTCAACGCCGCGATGCACGCCGAGTTGCGCGCCGCGCTCGATGCGGTGCAGGCCGACCCCGGCGCGCGCGTGCTGGTGCTGGACGGCGCCGGGCGCGGTTTCTGCGCCGGGCAGGACCTGTCCGACCCCGCGGTGCGCTTCGAGCCGGGGCAGACGCCGCCCGACCTCGGCGACCTGGTCGAGCGCGAATACATGCCGCTGGTGCTGCGGCTGAGTGCCTTGCGCGTGCCGACGGTGGCCGCGGTGCACGGTGTCGCCGCCGGCGCCGGCGCCAGCCTGGCGCTGGCCTGCGACCTCGTCGTGGCGTCGCGTTCGGCGTCGTTCGTGCAGGCGTTCTGCAAGATCGGCCTGCTGCCCGACACCGGCGGCAGCTGGCAGTTGCCGCATCGCGTCGGCATGGCCCGCGCGCTCGGGCTGGCGCTGCTCGGCGAGCGGCTGCCGGCGGCGCAGGCGGCCGACTGGGGCCTGATCTGGGCGGTGCACGACGACGCGGTGTTCGGCGCGGAAGTCGACGCGCTCGCCGCGCGGCTGGCGGCCAGCCCGACGCGCGCGCTGGTGCGTACGCGCCAGGCGATGCACGCCGCCGCGCACAACGGCCTGGCCGCGCAGCTGGCGCTGGAAGCTGCCGGCATGCGCGAGCTCGGCCGCAGCGCCGATTACGTCGAAGGCGTCGAAGCCTTCCTCGCCAAGCGCGCGCCGCGCTTCACCGGAGCCTGATGCGATGACTCAAGCCTTGGCGCCGGCGCAGCCGGTGGGCATCGTCGGCTGCGGCGCGATGGGCGCCGGCATCGCGCAGATCGCAGCGCTGGCCGGCCACCCGGTGCGGCTGTTCGACGCGCGCGACGGCGCCGCCGCCGCGGCGTGCGCGCGCATCGGCCAGCAGTTGCAGCGCCTGGTCGACAAGGCGCGGCTCGACGCGCCGGCCGCGCGCGCCGCGGGGCAGCGCCTGCACGCCTGCGCGGCGCTGGACGAGATGCGCGACTGCGCGCTGGTGGTCGAGGCCATCGTCGAGCAGCTCGAGCCCAAGCGCGAGCTGCTGGCCGCGCTGGAAGCGGTGGTCCGCGACGACTGCGTGCTGGCCAGCAACACCTCGTCGATTTCGATCACCGCGCTGGGCGCGGCGCTGCGCCGGCCGCAGCGGCTGGCCGGCATGCACTTCTTCAATCCGGCGCCGGTCATGGCGCTGGTCGAGATCATCAGCGGCCTGGCCACCGCGCCGCAGGTGGCGCAGACGCTGCACGCGACCGCGGCGGCCTGGGGCAAGACGCCGGTGCTGGCGCGGTCGACCCCGGGCTTCATCGTCAACCGCGTCGCGCGGCCCTTCTACGGCGAAGCGCTGCGCGTGCGCGGCGAGGGCGGCGGCGACTGCGCCACGCTCGACGCGCTGATGCGCGAGGCCGGCGGTTTCCGCATGGGGCCGTTCGAGCTGATGGACATGATCGGCCTGGACATCAACTACGCGGTGACCTGCTCGGTGTGGAGCGCGTTCTATCACGACGCGCGCTACACGCCGTCGCTGCAGCAGCGCGAGCTGGTCGACGCCGGCTGGCTCGGGCGCAAGAGCGGGCGCGGTTTCTACCTCGACGGCGAGGCGCCGGTGCCGGCCAGCGAGGCGCCGCGCGCGGCGCCGCGCGCGATCGCGATCCACGGCGACGAGGCGCTGGCTGGCGCGCTGGCGCAGCGGCTGGCCGAGCGCGGGGTCGCGTTCGAGCGCCGCGGTGCCGCCGCCGACGCGCGCGTGGCCAGCGTCGACGGCTGCGTGCTGCATGCCAGCGACGGGCGCAGCGCGACCGCGCGCGCGGCCGCCGACGGCGTCGCCGCGCTGGCCGTCGTCGACCTCGCACTCGACTATGCGCGCGCACCGCGGCTGGCGCTGGCCTGCGCCGAGCCATGCCCGGAGCCGGCAGCCGACGCGGCGATCGGGCTGCTGCAGGCCGCCGGCTACGCGGTGTCGCGGCTGGCCGACCTGCCCGGGCTGATCGTGTTGCGCACCGTTGCGATGCTGGCCAACGAAGCCGCCGACGCGGTGCACCAGCAAGTCGCCGACGCCGCCGCGGTCGATCGCGCGATGCGGCTGGGCGTGAATTACCCGCGGGGCCCGCTGCAATGGGCCGACGCGATCGGCGTGCAGCGGGTGCGCGAGGTGCTGGCGCATCTGGGCGCGTTCTACGGCGAGGACCGCTACCGCATCTCGCCGCTGATCCAGCAGCGTGCGTGCGCCGCGCGCGCGCTGCACCAGGCCTGAAGCACGGGCCGACGACCCCAGGGAGACAAGACCGATGAATGCACCCGACCCGGCCGTGCTCGAGCCGATCGAGACCGCCAGCCGCGACGAGATTGCCGCGCTGCAGCTGCAGCGCCTGCGCTGGTCGCTGCGCCACGCCTACGAGAATGTCGCGCCGTACCGCGCCAAATGCGTCGAACGTGGCGTGCACCCGGACGACTGCAAGCAGCTCGAAAACCTCGCCTTGTTCCCGTTCATGACCAAGTCGGACTTGCGCGAGCACTATCCGTTCGGCCTGTTCGCCGTGCCGCGCCGCGACGTCGTGCGCCTGCACGCGTCGTCGGGCACCACGGGGCGCCCGATCGTGGTCGGCTACACGCAAGGCGACATCGAGCGCTGGAGCGCGCTGGTGGCGCGCTCGCTGCGTGCCGCCGGCGTGCGCCCCGGCGACATCGTCCACGTCGCCTACGGCTACGGCCTGTTCACCGGTGGGCTGGGCGCGCACTACGGCGCCGAGCGCCTGGGCTGCACCGTGGTGCCGATGTCGGGCGGGCAGACCGAGAAGCAGGCGCAGCTGATCCGCGACTTCAAGCCTGACGCGATCATGGTCACGCCGTCGTACGCGCTGGTCA
>JAJZHH010000007.1:4875-44029 GCA_021804595.1 Pseudomonadota bacterium | reverse complement strand
CATCGGTCGCGAGACGCACAAGATGATGCTCGACCACTACCAGCAGACCAAGAACCTGCTGGTCAGCTACAGCGAGAGCAAGCTGGGCTTCTTCTGACGCCGCCCCAGGGCCGGGCCATGCCCGGCCGCAACCGCTCGCAGCACGACGCCGCCGGGGGCACAGCGGCGTCGTTCCATCCACATGCCCGAGGAGGCCGATCGACCGCCATTCCTTGCTCACTCTCTGAAAAAACCAAGCAGTCGCCGGACACAGGCGACGCAAGCCGAGAAGTTCCGATGCATACCTCTGAAAAGGAGACAACCATGAAGCATTCCCGCCGAGACGCTCGACACGGGCGTCACGCCGCGGTAGCCGCGCTGGGCCTGCTGCTGGCCAGCACCGCGCTGGCCGCCGACTATCCCGCCGTGACCCAGGCCCGCCTGGACAACGCCGCGCACAGCACCAACTGGCTGACCTATTACCACGGCTACGAAGGCCACAGCTACTCGCCGGCCAAGCAGATCGACGCGGCCAACGCGAAGGACCTGAAGCTGGCGTGGTCGTACAAGTTCCCGGCCGACCTGACGCAGGGCTTCGAGGCCACGCCGATCGTCAACGGCCACTATCTGTTCGTGTCGACGCCGAAGGACCACGTCTACGCCTTCGACGCGACTTCGGGCAAGAAGCTGTGGAGCTACGACCCGGCGCTGAAGCCGATCGCGTTCAAGACCGTGTGCTGCGACGTGGTCAACCGTGGCGTCGCGGTGTACGGCAACGATGTGTTCGAGGCCATGCTTGATGGCGACGTGGTCTCGCTCGACGCGACCAGCGGCAAGCTCAACTGGCGCAAGCAGCTGGTCGATCCGGGCATCGGCTACGCCTTCTCGCTGGCGCCGCTCGCGGTCGACGGCAACATCGTCGTCGGCAACTCGGGCGGCGAGTACGGCGCGCGCGGCTTCATCGAGGCGCTGAGCGCGAAGACCGGTGACCAGGTCTGGAAGCGCTACACGATTCCTTCGCCCAGCGAGAAGGGTGGCGACACCTGGCCCAAGGGCATGTACCAGCACGGCGGCGGTGCGTCCTGGATCACCGGCACCTACGACCCGGTGAAGAAGGAGCTGTACTGGGGCGTGGGCAATCCCGGCCCGTGGCTGGCCGAGCTGCGTCCGGGCAAGAACCTGTACTCCGACTCGGTGCTGGCGATGAACGCCGGCAACGGCGACATCAACTGGGCCTTCCAGTACACCCAGCACGATTCGTGGGACTACGACGGCGTCAACACCGCGATCCAGGCCCGCATCAAGTACCAGGGCAAGGACTACAACGCGTTGATCCACGCCGACCGCAACGGCTATTTCATCGCGATCGATCGCGATACCGGCAAGCTGATCTACGCCAAGCCCTTCGTCAAGGCCACTTCAGTGCTCGGCTACGACAAGGACGGCAACTCGATCAACAACCCGAAGAAGTATCCGACGGTGGGCAAGACGATCAAGACCTGCCCCGAGTTCCTCGGCGGCAAGAACTGGTGGTCGATGGCGTATGACCCGGCGACGCACATCGCCGTGGTGCCGACGCTGCACGCCTGCGGCAGCTACAACGGCACCAAGGTCAGCTATATGCAGGGCCTGCCTTACCTGGGCGAAGGCTTCGGCATCGTTCCCGAGCCGGGCAGCAAGGGCTATGGCGAAGTGCAGGGGATCGACGTCGATACCGGCAAGAAGGTCTGGGGTCACTGGAGCAAGATGCCGTGGAACGGCGGCGTGACCGCGACCGCGGGCGGCATCGCCTTCTCCGGTTCGCTCAAGGGCCATCTGTACGCCTTCGATACCAAGACCGGCAAGGTGCTGTGGAAGAGCCCGAAGCTGGCCAGCGGCATCATCGCGCAGCCGGCGGTGTTCGAAGCCGGCGGCAAGGAGTACGTCGCGATCCTGGCCGGCTACGGCGGCGCCAACCCGATCTGGGGCGGCCCGATGGCCACGATGACCAAGGACGTCCCGCGCGGCGGCACGCTGTACGTGTTCGCGCTCTGATCGAGCCGGCGGCTCGGGGCTGAGCTCAAGCCGAGGCCGGCGCGCGACGCGCGCCGGCCGGCAGGGCCCGCACCGGCCGCCGCCGCCTCCCAAGCATTCCTCATCCAGGCAGGTTCCCCATGAAGTACCGCAATCTCCTCCTGGCGGGCGCCGTCGCGTTCGCCGCCACGTCGGCGCACAGCCACGAAGTGCGTCTGTGCCTGTTCCCGCACAGCCCGACACGCAGTGTCGACACGGCGGTGGCGAAGGCCGCGTTCGGCCGCCTGGCGCTGTCCTATCGTGAAGTCGACCTCGGCCGCGCGCTCGGCGATGGTGCGCTGGCCCAGCCGCGGCTGACGAAGCTGCTGGCGTCGACCTGCGACGTGTTCGCCGGCATCCCGACCGCCGCCGGCGCCCGCCCGGGCGCGGGCCTGGTCGCGTCGCAGCCCTACGTCGCGGCGGACTTCGTCGAGTTCGCGCTGCCCGGTACCGCGCCCGGCGGCGCCGTTGCGGTCGCCTACCGCACGCCGGCGCAGTTGATCGCGGCCGAGGCCAAGGTGCCGGACTTCGACGTCGAGAACACGCCCGACGCGGTGATCCGCGCGGTGGCCGAGCGGCGGGTGCCGCACGGCATCGCGTGGGCGCCGAGCCTGCTGGACTACCAGCGCGCGCACCCCGGGGTGCACTTCGCGCAGCAGCCGACGCATTCGCGCTTCTCGACCTGGCAGTTGCGCTTCGTCGGCGCGACGCGCGAGCGCGCGCTGGTCGGTCGCCTGTCACACGCCATCGACGCCTTGCGCCGCAGCGGCGAACTGCAGCGCCTGACGGCCACGGCGGCGCCGCAAGGTGCCGCCGATCACGGCGTGGCCACGGCCACGCCGACGCGTACGGCGTTCCACCCGCAGCCGGGATGGGGCTTCGTGCGCGTGGCCGCGACGCCGACCGCGCAGTTTGCCGCCGCGCAGGTCGGGCCGGGGCGCAAGGTGTACGCCGCCGAGTGCGCGCGCTGCCACGGCGCCAAGCTCGAAGGCCGCACCGCGCCGGCGCTGGTCGGTGCCGGTTTCGCGCCGTCGAGCAACTCGACGATGACCATCGGTGGCATCTTCCAGTACGTGACGACGAATATGCCGGCCGACAAGCCCGGGCAGCTCAAGCCCGCGCAGTACGTCGACGTGATGGCCTTCCTGCTGCACGCCAACGGCTACGCGCCGTCGGGCAAGCCGTTGACCGCGCAGGCCGCGCCCAACGATGCGTCGCAGTTCGACTCCTTCGTCAAATGAGCAACGCGCACCGCTCGCTGTTCGTGTTGCTGGTCGCGGCGGCCGCGCCTGCGGTCGCCGCGACCCCCGACGCCGTGGCCGCCGCGCCGGCTGGCGCGGCGTCGGCGCCGCAGGCGCTGCGCGGCGTCGTCGTGCAGGGGCTGAGCTACGGCCCCGGCGCGCTGCCGTCGGCGATCACGGTGCTCGGCCGGCGCGCCTTGACCGAAGGCCAGCCGCGCATCAACCTGTCGGAAACGCTGAACCAGGTTCCGGGGCTGATCGTCAACAACCGCCAGGACTACGCGCAGGACATGCAAATGTCGATCCGCGGCTTCGGCGCCGATTCGCCGTTCGGCGTGCAGGACCTGCGCCTGGAGCTCGACGGCATCCCGTTGACCATGCCCGACGGCCAGGCCCAGTCGCAAGTCATCGACTTGCCGATGCTCGGCGGCGTGAAGGTCATCAAGGGCCCCTTCGCCGCGCTGTACGGCAACGCCGCCGGTGGCGTGCTCGAAGCCTGGACGCGCGACGCGCCGCGTCGCCCGGAGGCCACGCTGAGCAACTGGCTCGGCGCCTGGGGCACGCGGCAGACCGTGCTCAGCGGCGGCGCGCGCAGCGGCTCCTGGAGCGGAGTCGCGGGGCTGACCGACATGCGCACGGCCGGCTGGCGCCAGCACAGCCAGGCCACCCGGCAGCAGTTCAATGCGGTGCTGCGGCGTGACACCGGCGACAGCGACCGCTACAGCGTCGTGCTCAACGCGTTGAACCAGGACGCGCAGGATCCGGCCGGACTGACACGCGCCGAACTGCAGCGCGACCCCAGCGGCGTCGATCCGGCGATCCTGGCCTACAACGCGCGCAAGACCGCGCGCAACCGCCAGGTCGGCGTCTCCTGGCAGCACCGCTTCGATGCTGCCGATGCGATGCAACTGGCGCTGTACGACGGCACTCGGCGGGTCGTGCAGTTCCTGCCGTTCAGCGGCAGTTTCGGCTACTCGGCAGGCGGCGTGGTCGATCTGCGCGACGCCTTCGGCGGCACCCGCGCGCAGTTCACCCATGCCGGCGAACTCGCCGCGCGCCCCTACCGCCTGGCCGCCGGCGTCGACTACGGGCGCGAGAACGAGTGGCGCAAGGGCTGGGTCAACGATTTCGGCACCCAGACCGGGCTGCGCAACGACCAGTACAACACGGTCGACAACTTCGCGCAGTTCGTGCAGGCGCATTGGCAGCTTGGCGCAGGCGTCGAGCTCAGCGGCGGGCTCCGTCACGACCAGGTCCGCTTCGGCTCGAGCACCGCGCTCGATGCGCCGTTCGACGCCGGCAGCAGCGGCGGCGCGACTTACGCCAGCACCGACCCGGTGGTCGGCGTGCTGTGGCGGCTCGACGCCGGCAACAGCGTCTACGCCGACTACGGCCACGGTTTCGTCACGCCGACCGCCTACCAGCTGGCGTACCGGCCCGACGGCCAGCCCGGGCTGAATTTCGCACTGCAGCCCATGCATCTGCGCAGCGCCGAAGTCGGCTGGCGCGGCCACGCCGGCGTGCTGCGCGTCGATGCGTCGCTGTACCACGTCGACACCGACAACCAGATCGTCGTCTACAAATCGAGCGGCGGCCGCACCAGCTACGTCAACGCCGGCAGCACGCGGCGCTGGGGCGTCGATCTGGGCCTGCGTGCGCGGCTGCCGCACGACCTGCGCGCGCGGCTCGCCTACAGCCTGGTCGACGTGCGCTTCGTCGGCGGACCCTACGACGGAAACACGATGCCGGGTGTGCCCAGGCAGCAGCTCGACAGCATGCTGAGCTGGCGCCCGCGCGCGCTGCACGGCTTCCACGCCACGCTCGACTGGCAGTTGCGCAGCCAGGTCTTCGTCGATGCGAACAACAGCGCCGCGGCGCAGGGCTGGGGCGTGCTCAATGCGTCGCTGGGAACCCGCCAGCGCCGCGGCCGCTGGACGCTGCACGAGTACCTGCGGGTCGACAACGTGTTCGACCGCCAGTACGTCGGCGCGGTCGTCATCGCCGACTCGCAGGGCCGCTATTACGAAGCCGCACCGGGGCGCAACGCCGGCATCGGCGTCGAGCTGACGCGCGGGTTCTGACATGCGGCGCACCGCTCGCGCCGCATCGAGCGGCTCTGCCGCGCCTGGCCGGAGTGCATCGACGCGTTGCGGGGCGGCGCGATGACGCGATCGGTGTGGATCCGTGGCGTGGGTGTGGCACTCGCCGCCGCCGGCGCGCAGGCCGCGGCGCGGACGAGCCTGCCCGCGGCGCCGCCGGCCGCGCCGGCATCGGCCGCAGCGGCCGCAGCGGCCGTGCCGCAACTGCCCGCCGTGGTCGTGGGCCTGCCTGCGGTCGAGGGTTTTCGCGCGCCGCCGCACGCGTTTGAAATCGCCGGCCGCACCTTGCGCGAGCAACCGGCGACGCCGCTGCCCGACGCGCTGGCGCAGAACCTCCCGGGGGCGGCGCTGACCCACGAGCAGGGCAACGCGCTGCAGCCGTCGCTGCGCTTCAACGGCTTCGCCGCGTCGCCGCTGCTGGGCACGCCGCAAGGGCTGTCGGTGTTCCAGGACGGCGCGCGCGTGAACGAGCCGTTCGGCGACACCGTGAACTGGGATCTGCTGCCGAGCAATGCGATCCGCTCGATCACGCTGGTGCCCTACGCCGACCCGCTGTTCGGGCTCAACACCCTGGGAGGTTCGGTGCTTGTCGACACCCGCGACGGACGTCACGACCCGGGCGGCGAGGTCGCCGTCGAAGCCGGTAGCTTCGGGCGCACCGCCGAGAGCGCGCGCATCGGCGGCAGCCGCGGCGACTGGAGCGGCTTCGTCGCGGCGCGCAATCAGCACGACAACGGCTTCGCGCCGTACAGCCCGAGCAGCAATCGCACGCTGTTCGCGAAAGCGACCCGAGACGCCGACGGCAATCACCTGGACCTGGGCTATACCTTCGCCCGCAGCCACCTGTCGGGGTCGCAGACGCTGCCTGCGGAGTGGATGAACACGCCGACCGACATCTACACGGCGCCCGACTGGATCGACAACCAGCTGAACTTCTTCAACCTCGGCGACACGCAGCGGCTGTCGCCGCACTGGCAGGTCACCGCCCGCGTGTACCTGCGCAACAGCGACCAGTCGGGGTTCAACAGCAACGTCAACGGCAGCTACGACGGTACGGCCCCGACACTTGCCAACCCGGTCGCCAGCAATGTGGTCGCAGCCCTGCACCAGCGGGCGCGCGGCATGGCGCTGGCGTTGCGCCGCGACACGCCGCTGGCCGGCATGCCCAACGTCGTCACCGCCGGCGTCGACGACGACCGCCAGACCGTTCGCTATACCCAGCTGCAGCAGGCGGCCGGCTTCACGCCCGGGCGCTACACGGTGGGCGTCGGCCCCTTCAACCAGCAGCCGGTCGACCTGGGCGTGCGCAACGTCTACCGCGGCATCTACCTCACCGACAAGCTGTCGCCCGCGCACTGGCTGGACGTCGACGCCGGCGGACGCTACGAGGACGCCAGCGTGGACATGAGCGACCACCTCGGCGGGGCGCTGGGCGGCAGCCACCGCTACGCGCGCTTCAACCCCAGCGTCGGCGTCGACGTGCATCCCACGCGGCGCGCGTCCTACCAGCTGCGCTACGCGCAGGGCATGCGCGTGCCGATGCCGGTCGAGCTCACCTGCGCCAGTCCGGCGGCGCCGTGCACGCTGCCCAATGTGCTGGTGGCCGACCCGTCGCTGGCGGCGGAAGTCGCGCACACCGTGCGCGCCGGCGCCGTCTGGCACCTGGCCGGCATGCGCCTGCGCGCGTCGTACACCCGCACCGCGCTGGACAACGCGATCCAGTTCATCAGCCTGTCGAACATGACCCAGGGCTATTTCGCCAACATCCCGCAGGAGCTGTTCCGCACCGCGAGCGTCGACCTGCTCGGCGCCAGCCGGCACTGGCAGTGGTCGGCCTCGCTCAGCCATACCCTGGCCACTTACGAATCGGGGTTCCTGGAGCAGAGCTCGAGCAATTCCAGTGCCGACGCCAGCGGCAACATCCAGGTACGCCCCGGCGACCGCCTGCCCAACATCCCGGTGTGGAGCGCGGCGCTGTCGGCCCGCTACACGCCGACCGAACGCTGGCAACTGCGCGGTCAGCTGGTGGCCTACAGCGATCGCTACGCGCAGGGCGACGAAAACAACCGCGATGCTCGCGGCAGCCTCGGCGGATTCGCGCGGGTCGACGTCGGCGCGCGCTACCTTGTGGATCGGCACTGGCGCGTCGACTTCGCGATCCACAACCTGTTCAACCGCGTCTACGCCGACTTCGGCCAGCTCGGCCAGAACGAGTTCACCGGCCCGGATCGAAGCTTCAGCAGCGACCCGAACGCATGGCGCAGCACCCGCTTCGAGGCCCCCGGAGCGCCGCGCGGCGCCTGGCTGGGGGTGAGCTACGCCTGGCAGTAGGCCTGCGGGCCGTCGCGCAGCCGCGTCCGCCCGGCCCGGCGCGCCAGTTGCCGGCACGTCAGCGCGCGATCTGCTGAAATGTTGGCACCCACAACAAGCAGGGAGGACCATCATGGACGAATCCGGATCGCTGCAATTCGTGACGCTGCTCGGCAGCCTGCGCCAGGCATCGTTCAACGCCGCGATCGCGCGCGCCTTGCCGGCGCTGGCGCCGGCCGGCGTGTCGATCACCGCGCTGGGGTCGATTGCCGAGTTCCCGCATTACGACGCCGACGTGCAGGCGGCCGGCATCCCGGCGCCGGTGCAGGCGATGGCCGAGCGCATCCGCGCGGCCGACGGCGTCATCATCGTCACGCCTGAATACAACTACTCGGTACCCGGCGCGCTGAAGAACGCGATCGACTGGCTGTCGCGCATGACGCCGCAGCCTTTCGCCGGCAAGGCGGTGGCGATCCAGACCGCGTCGCCCGGTCTGCTCGGCGGCGCGCGCGCCCAGTATCACCTGCGCCAGAGCCTGGTGTTTCTCGACGCCCACGTGCTGAACAAGCCCGAGGTGATGGTCGGGCAGGCGGCGGCCAAGGTTGGTGGCGACGCGCCCGAGCTGACCGACGCGGCGACGCGCGAGTTCATCGCGACGCAGCTCGGCGCACTGGCCGCGCTGGCGCGCAAGATCGGGCGCTGAGCGAACGCCGGCGCGTCGGTTGCTCCTGGCGCAGCCCCCTCGGGGCGCTCCTCAGAACTTGACGAAGCCGGCGCCACCCGACGCCGCACGGCCGCCTCGGCGTACGATGGCGCGGCCATGCCTGCCTCGTACACCATCGCCCCGGAGGAAGTCGAATTCAAGGCGATTCGCGCCCAGGGGCCCGGCGGGCAGAACGTCAACAAGCTCGCCAGCGCGGTGCAGCTGCGCTTCGACGTCGCCGCGTCGTCGCTGCCACCGGCGGTGAAGGCGCGGCTGCTGGCGCGCCCTGATCACCGCATCACCGAGGACGGCGTCGTCGTGATCAAGGCGCAGGCGCACCGCAGCCAGGAGCTGAACCGCAAGGACGCGATGCAGCGCCTGCAGCAGCTGGTCGACGCGGTCGCGCATGCGCCCAAGGCGCGGCGCCCGACCAAACCGACCCAAGGGTCGCGGCTGCGCCGCCTGGCCGGCAAGGCCGAACGCGCGCAGCTCAAGGCGGGTCGCGGGAAAATCGATCGCTCGGCGTGGTGAGCGGGCCCGCCGGGCGTGTCAGCTCCGCGCGCGAGCCGCGGCGCCGGGGGGCGCCGGCGCGAGCAGCGCCGGCAGTTCGGCCAGGCTGCGCACTTCGCGGTCGGGCGCGCCCGGCAGATGCTCGCGACGCTGGCCGTAGCGATTGCACCAGACGACGCGCATGCCGAACGCCGACGCGGCGTAGGCGTCCCAGCCGTTGGACGACTGGAACGAGACCTGGTCGGCGCGCAGGCCGAGTTGCCGCAGCGCGTATTCGTACACCGCCGGATGGGTCTTGAACCGCTGCACCGCGTCGGCCGACAGCACCGCGTCGAACAGATCGTGCAGCCCGCCGGCGCGCACCGCGGCGTCGAGCATGGCCGGCGTGCCGTTGGACAGGATCGCGGTCCTGAAGCCGGCCGCGCGCAAGCTGCGCAGCGTGTCGGCGACCTCGGGGAACGGCGTCAGGGTCTCGTACAGCGCCATCAGCCGCGCGTGCAAGGCGGGGCTGGCGATGCCCAGGGTCTCGAGCGTGAAGTCGAGCGCATCGGCGGTGACCTGGCGGAAATCGGCGTAGCGTCCTTGCAGCGAACGCAGCCAGGTGTACTGCAGCTGCTTGTCGCGCCACAGCGTGGTCAGCGCCGCGCGCTGCTCGTCGGGAATGTCGCGGCAGCGTGCCGCCGCCGACGCGAAATCGAACAGGGTTCCATAGGCGTCGAAGACGCAGGCGCGAATTCCGTCGATCGGTGCCACCGCAAGCTCCTTCAGGTCGGGCCGACGCCGCTGCGCCGGGCCATCGGCCTTTAGTGTAACGACCAATACAAAAAAGCGGCGGCCGATGCGGCGCGGTCAGGGCGGATAGCCGCCGCTCAACAGCTCGCGTTGCGCGGCGTACTGGCCTTGCGCCAGCGCCTGATCGACGCTGAGCTTGCCTTGCAGCGCCTGGCGTATCGCGGCGCCGACCTGGTCGCCGATCACGCGGAAGCCGGGGATCGAGACGTACTGGATGCCGCGGTAGGGGCTGGGCGGCAGCGTCGGGGTGTTCGGGTCGGCGCTGTCGATCGCGTCGAGCTCGACCCGGGCCCACGGCGCCGCGGCCTGGAATGCCGGGTTCGCATAGGTCGAGCGGCGGGTACCGGACGGAACGAGGTCCCAGCCCTGGCGTGCCGCGATGGTGTCGACGTAGGCCCGCGACGTGGCCCAGTTGACGAAGGTCTGCGCCGCCGCGCGTTGCGCCGGCGCGATGTCCGCGGGAATCGCCAGCGCCCAGGCCCACAGCCAGTGCGAGCCGCGCGCGGTGACCGCCACCGGCGCCGGCGCGAAGCCGACCTTGCCGGCCACGCGGCTGAAGCTGGGCGACGAGACGAAGCCGCCGGCCACGGTCGCGCCGACCCACATCGCGCACTTGCCCTGCGCGAACAGCGCGAGGTTGGCGTTGTAGTTCATCTGCGCCGCATCGGGCGGGCCGTAGCGGCGCAGCAGGTCGACGTAAAGCCCGACCGCCTGTTTCCAGGCTGCCGTGTCGATGCGGGGCCGCCAGTTCATGTCGAACCACTGCCCGCCGAAGGCGTTCACCATCGTCGACACCAGGGACATGTTCTCGCCCCAGCCGGCCTTGCCGCGCAGGCAGATGCCGTAGACGCCGTGGCGGCGATCGTCGAGGCGCGCGGCCAGCGCGGCGACGTCGCTCCAGCTGGGGTGCGCCGGCATGCGCAGGCCGGCCTGGCGCATCAGGTCGGTGCGGTACATCAGCATCGAACTCTCGCCGTAGAACGGCGCGGCATACAAGTGGCCGCGGTACGACAGGCCGCGGCGGATCGTCGGCAGCAGGTCGGCTTCGTCGTACTGCGCGTCCGGCTCGATCGGTACCAGCCAGCCGCGCCGGGCCCACAGCGGCGTTTCGTACAGGCCGACGGTGACGATGTCGAACTGGCCTTGGCCGGTTTCGATGTCGGTGCTCACCGCGTCGCGCAAGGCGTGCTCGCTCAGCGTCACCCAGTTGACGTGGATGCCGGGGTGGGCCTTCTCGAACAGCGGCGTCAGGTGCTGCATCTCGAGCATCTGCGCGTTGTCGACAGTCGCGATCACCAGGTGGGTCGCGTGCGCCGCTGGTGCCGCGAACAGCGCGGCGGCGATTGCGCTGGCGGCGAGCATCGATGTGGCGTTCATCGTGGTGGCCGGCGCGGCGCCTCAAGCGCCCTGGGTCGCGGGCTGCTCGGCGCGGCAGCGCTGCTCGAATTCCGCCAGCGGCAGCGGGCGAGCGAACAGATAGCCCTGGAACGCGTGGCAACCGTGCTCGGCGAGGAAGGCGAACTGCTCGCGGGTCTCGACGCCTTCGGCGATGACGTCGAGCGCGAGCCCGCGGCCCATCGCGATGATGGTCTGCGCGACCATCGCCGCGCTGTCGCTGGCCGGCAATTCGTCGACGAAGCTCTTGTCGATCTTCAGTTGCGTCAGCGGCAGCTTGGTCAGGTATTTCAGCGAGGAGTTGCCGGTACCGAAGTCGTCGAGCGAGATCCGCACGCCGGCGTCGCGCAGCGTGTGCAGCCGGCCGATCGACTCCTCGAAATCGTCGATCGCCAGGCTCTCGGTGATTTCCAGCTTCAGTCGTCGCGCGTCGGCGCCGCTGCGCTGCAGCGCGGCGAGCACGTCGTCGACGAAATCCGCCGCCTTGAACTGGCGCGGGCTGACGTTGACCGCCAGCGTCAGCTCGCGCAGCTTTTCGTGCGCGGCCCATGTCGCCAGCTGCGCGCAGGCGGAGGCGAGCACGTGGCGTCCGATCGGGTCGATCAGGCCGGTCTCTTCGGCGACCGGGATGAACGCGGTCGGCCCCAGCAGGCCGCGCGCCGGATGGGCCCAGCGCACCAGCGCTTCGGCACCGATCGGTCGGCCCGCGACGTCGACCTGGACCTGGTAATGCAGCACGAATTCGTCGCGCTGCAGCGCCTCGCGCAACTCGGCCTCGAGCCGGTAACGCTGGTCGATTTCGGCCTGCATCGCGTCCTCGAACAGGCGCACCGTGTTGCGTCCGTCACGCTTGCTCTTGTACAGCGCCAGCTCGGCCTGGCGCAGCAGCAGCTCGGGGCTCGACTCCGCTCCCCTGGCCAGCGTCACGCCGATCGACGCCGTGCACACCGCGCCGCCGGCCGGCGCATAGGGCGCGTCGAGTGCGTGGCGGATCTGTTCGGCCAGATCCGAGGCCCGCACCGCGGCCAGGCCGCGCTGCTCGCCGAGGTCGTCGATGACGACGACGAAGCTGTCGCCACTGAAGCGGCCGACGGTGTCGCCGTCGCGCAAGCTCCACTGGATGCGGCGGCTCGCTTCGACCAGCAGTCGATCGCCGACGACGTGGCCCAGCGCGTCGTTGACCTTCTGAAAGTGGTCGAGGTCGATCATCATCACCGCACAGAAGCCGCCGAGCTCGGCGCTGCGCGCCAGCGCCTGCGCCATGCGATCGTCGAGCAGCGAGCGGTTCGGCAGGTCGGTCAACGCATCGAAGGACTTCAGATGCGCGGCTTGCGCGTGGGCCAGCTTCTCCGCGGTGATGTCCTGCCAGGTGCCGACGTAGTGCAGCGTGCGACCTTGTTCGTCCTTCACCGCGGTGATCGAGATCCGCGCGTCGAACAGTTCGCCGTCGCGGCGGCGGTTCACCACTTCGCCGCTCCAGTAGCCGGCGGTGGCCAGCGTGCCCCACAACTCGGCGTAGAACGCCGGCGGGTGGCGGCCGGACTTCAGAATCCGCGGCGTCTGGCCGATGACTTCTTCGGCGGCGTAGCCGCTGATGCGGCTGAACGCGGCGTTGACGCGCTGGATCAGGCCTTGCGCGTCGGTGATCGCCATGCCGTCCTGACTCTCGAACGCAACCGCTGCGATGCGCTGCTCGCGCTCGGCAGCGCGGCGCGTGGAGACGTCGCGGGCGACGCCGAGCACGCCGACGATGGCGCCGTCGTCGGCGCGGATCGGCGCCTTGATCACTTCGAGTTCGTGCGCGCTGCCGTCGCGCGAGACCAGCGTTTCCTCGTTGCGCTGCGCCTGCCCGGTACGCAGCACTTCGCGGTCGTAGCCGCGCACGACCGCGATGAACGAGGCGTCGCCGAACAGGTCATCGTCGCTGCGGCCGATGATGTCGTCGCGCGCGTGGCCGACGATCTCGCAGGCCCTGGCATTGCAATCGAGGTAGCGGCCGTCGCGGTCCTTCAGCCACATCATGTCGGGGCTGCTCTCGACCAGCGTGCGCAATTGCGCGTGCTGCAGCGCGCGCTCGCGCGACGCCGCTTCGAGCCGCCGGTTGCTTTCGCGGATTTCGGCGGTGCGCTTGCGCACCGCGCGGCGCAGGATCCAGATCCACGCCCCGCCGAGCGCCAGCGCCGCCGCCGCGGCCAGCGCGACGACCAGCGCGATGCGCAGATAGGGCAGCAACTGCACCGGGTGCGCGAACCACTTGCGCCGCAGTGCGGCGCGTTCGGCCGGCGTGATCAGGGTCATGCCGTGGCTGACCAGCGCGAAGGTTGCCGCATCGCCTCGGTGTACGGCCCAGTGGAAGCGCCCGGAGTACAGCGTGAAGGCGCGTGTCAGCTGCGGCCGCTGCGCGTCCAGGTACAGGTAATAGTTCAGCGGTTCGTCGTCGGCGCAGATCACCTTGACCGCGCCGGCCTTCACCGCCGCCAGCATCGCCGAGTAGTTGGGGTAGGCGACGAGTCCGCGGATGCCGAGGCTGCCGAGCTTGTCGGCGCAGGCGTCGCCGCGCTCGACGCCGATCTGGAAGCCCTGCAGCGAGTTCGGGCCGTGGATGCCGTGGATGTCGTGATCGACGTAGATGCCGACGGTCTGGGTCGCGTAAGGCGCCGAGAATTGGTAGAGCTGGTCGCGCACCGGGGTGCGGAACATCATGTCGATGACGTCGGCATCGCCGTCGTGCATCGCGCGTTGCGCCGCCGCCCACTGCATCGGCCGCAGTTCGACGGGAACGCCGGTCTTGCGCTGCCACAGCGCCCACAGATCGACCAGGTAGCCCTCGGGCTGCCCGCGGGCGTCACGAAACAGGTAAGGCGGGTAGTTGTCGTCGGTGACGACGCGCAGCGGCGGCGCGGCCAGCGCCGGCAGCGCGGCCAGCGCAATGAGCAGGCCGGCGAGAAACCGCAGCCACCGCTCGCCCAGTGTGCGCGCGCCTCGCGCTCCCATGCCGTGCGCTCCTGCGTTGAAATCCAGTGTCGTATCGCCAGTATTCGCCAGCGTACGCGACCATCACAACAAAATCGCGCTCGGGATCGCTTGATCTCCGTCAGCGTCGATTCATTCTAGGCAGATGAATACAGTTCGCGCAGACTGTTGCATTTCGCGCTGAGCTCGCTCGCGCCGGCTGCTGCCGCGGCGATTGGCCGATGCGATACGCGAGACCATTAACATGGCGGCTTTCTGGAAATAAACTCCGCACCCATTTGCAGTACCCACGCGTCAGGCCCCGCCTTGACCGGATCCCCCCGGGAGACCTCTCATGCAAACGCTGTTCCGAAATTCGTTCCCGCTGCGCCGCCTCGGTGCCGCCGTCGGCCTGGCCGCGCTGGCTGCCGCCGTCGGTGCGCAAGCCGCGACGATCGCGCTGCCGCAGAAATACGTCAAGCAGGGCCATCTGGTCATCGCCTCGGACGCGACCTACGCGCCGATGGAGTTCGTCGCCAAGGACGGCAAGACCATCATCGGCGCCGACGTCGACATCGGCCGCGCGATCGCGCAACAGCTCGGCGTCAAGGCGCAGTTCGTCAACGCCAGCTTCGACAGCCTGGTGCCGGCACTGCAGTCGGGCAAGTACGACATGAGCATGTCGGCGATGACGGTGACGAAGAAGCGCGAGGAAGTCGTCGACTTCGTCAGCTATCTGTCGGCCGGCACCTCGTTCTACGTCAAGACCCAGGGCGGGCCCGACATCCGCAGCACCGCCGATCTTTGCGGTCGCAGCGTCGCGGTCGAGAAGGGTACGACGCAGTCCGACGCGGCCAGCGCGCAAAGCGCCAAGTGCAAGGCCGCGGGCAAGGCGGCGGTCAACGTGCTCGTGTACCCGGACCAGAACGGCGCCAACCTGGCGATCGCCAGCGGCCGCGCCCAGGTCGGCATGGCCGACTCGCCGGTGGCGGCGTGGATCGTCAAGCAGTCCCACGGCGAGTTCAAGCTGACCGGCCAGCCCTACGACACCGCGCCGTACGGCGTCGCGATGCCGAAGGACAGCGGGCTGGCCAAGCCGGTGCAGCAGGCGCTGGAAAAGGTCATCGCCAGCGGTGAATACGCGCGCATCCTGCACAAGTGGGGCATCACGCAAGGCGCGGTCAGCGCACCCGTGATCAATGGCGCGACCCAGTAACGGCGACGCCGCAGCCGCGGCCGGCCACGCCATGCGCGCCGACGACATCAAGGCGATCCCGGCGCGGCACCCGGGACGCTGGCTGGCAGCCGCCGCGGTGTTCGCGCTGGCGCTGGCGCTGGCGATCTCGTTCACGACCAACCCGCGTTTCGAGTGGTCGGTGGTCGGCCATTACTTCTTCTCGACGCGGGTGCTGCACGGGCTGTGGCTGACCGTCGAGCTGACCGTGGTGTCGATGGCCATCGGCATCGCGCTCGGCGTGCTGCTGGCGGTCATGCGGCTGTCGCCGAACCCGCTGGTGTCGGGTTCGAGCTGGCTGTACATCTGGCTGTTCCGCGGCACCCCGGTGCTGGTGCAGATTCTGTTCTGGTACAACGTGTCGGCGCTCTACCCGCGCATCGGTATCGGTGCCTTCAGCTTCGACGCCAACCACGTGATCACGCCGTTCATCGCCGCGGTGCTCGCGCTGGGCCTGAACGAAGGCGCTTACATGGCCGAGATCGTCCGCGCCGGCATCGTCTCGGTCGACGAGGGGCAGAGCGAGGCCGGCGCTGCGCTGGGCATGTCGCGGTTGCTGATCATGCGCCGCATCGTGCTGCCGCAGGCGATGCGGGTGATCGTTCCGCCGACCGGCAACGAAGTGATCTCGATGCTCAAGACCACGTCGCTGGTGAGTGTCATCGCGGTGACCGACCTGCTGTATTCGGTGCAGTTGATCTACGCGGCCAACTACCGCACGATCCCGCTGCTGCTGGTGGCCAGCATCTGGTACCTGCTGGTGACGACGCTGCTGTCGATCGGCCAGCACTACATCGAGCGTCATTTCGGCCGCAGCACGCGGCGGCGCGCGTCGCCGGCGGCGCTGCAGCGCCTGCGCGGCCTGCTGCGCGGCGGCCGCGCGCAGTGAAGGGGAAGGTGAAGCGATGACCGTGCCGATGGTCAAGGCCGAAGGCGTGCACAAGCGCTACGGCGGCAACGAGGTGCTCAAGGGCATTTCGCTCGAGGTCGCGCGCGGCGAGGTGGTGTGCCTGCTCGGTGTGTCGGGCTCGGGCAAGTCGACCTTCCTGCGCTGCATCAACCACCTCGAGCAGATCGATCGCGGCCGCCTGTGGGTCGACGGCGAACTGGTCGGCTACCGGCAGGTCGGCGACCGCCTGCACGAGCTGCACGATCGCGACGTGTGCCGTCACCGCGCCGAAGTCGGCATGGTGTTCCAGCGCTTCAACCTGTTCGGCCACATGACCGCGCTGCAGAACGTGATCGAGGCGCCGATCCACGTGCTCAAGCTGCCGCGGGCGCAGGCGACCGAGCGCGCGCGCCAGCTGCTCGATCGCGTCGGGCTGGGCAACCGCGCCGACGCCTACCCGACCCAGCTGTCGGGCGGACAGCAGCAGCGCGTCGCGATCGCGCGCGCGCTGGCGATGAGCCCGAAGCTGATGCTGTTCGACGAGCCGACTTCGGCGCTCGACCCCGAACTCGTCGGCGAAGTGCTCGACGTGATGAAGTCGCTGGCTCGGGACGGCATGACGATGGTCGTGGTCACGCACGAAATGGGCTTCGCGCGCGAAGTCGCCGACCGCGTCGTGATGATGGACCAGGGCCTGATCATCGAATCGGCGCCGCCGGCGCAGTTCTTCGGCGCGCCGAGCCACGAGCGCACGCGGCAGTTCCTGTCGAAAATCCTCTGACGCGCTGCCATCCGGTCCGTGCTAAACTGGCGAGCGAGCGTTGCGGTGTCGCTTACCTCTGCAACGCTTTGACGTGTTTCGACGTCCTGTGCTCGCTTGCGCGACGCATCATCGGCAGCAGCGGTCCCGCACCCGAAAGTGCAGCGGACGAGGCTGCCCCCAGGCAAGCTTCGTCTGGGTCATGGAAACCGGGCCGCTGCCGCACGCGGCACATCTGGCACCGGAATCTTGATCTGTACTGCATCAGCCATGCACGCCGTCGGCGCGCTGGCGATGCGCATGCATTGCGCCTGTGCTGCCTCGCGGCCAGGTGTCTCGTTGATCTCATTGAATTACCACTCACACCCAACTCGATCCATCGGCAGGTACACCCTGACCCCGCTGACCCGCAAGACCGACTGTGGCCGTTTTCTCGCCGCGCTGTCGATACGCAGCGGTCGCGGCGCCGCGACGCACGACCGCGTCTACCGCTTCATCCCGCTGTTCGCCACGTCGCTCGATGCGGCCCGCTACGGGCTCGAACAGGGCCTCGAGTACGCGCAACTGCAGTGCGCGACGGCTTGAACGCGAATCCCCAACCATCCCATTCACGAGGACCGACATGGCCAAGGAAGATCTGATCGAAATGCGCGGGACCGTCGACGAAGTGCTGCCCGACGCCCGCTACCGCGTGACGCTGGAGAACGGGCACGTGCTGATCGCCTACACCGGCGGCAAGATGCGCAAGAACAACATCCGCATCCTGGCCGGCGACAAGGTCTCGCTCGAGCTGTCACCGTACGACCTGACGCGCGGGCGTATCACGTTCCGCCACCTCGAGCCGCGCAACGGCCCGGCACCGAAGTTTCCGCCGCGGCGTCGCTATTGATGCCGACGGCGCGCGCCGCCGCGCCGTCTACAGCCCGTCGACGACGACGATCGTGCGCCTGGCCGATTGCCGGCTGATGCCGAGGATCTGCTGGTATTCGGCCGAGTCGTAGAACGCGTTGGCGTGTTCCGACGACGGGAAGCGGATGATGACCAGGCGCTGCGGTTGCCACAGATCGGCTTCGCGCACCGCCAGCTCGCCGCCGCGGGCGATGTATTCGCCGCCGTACTGCTCGGCCAGCGGCCTGGCCTTGAGCTTGTACTGTTCGTACAGCTCGGGGTCGGTCAACAGCGTGTCGGCGATCAGGTAGGCGGCCATCGGCGCAGCTCCGCAAAGGGTTTGCCGGGATTGTAGGCGGCAGGGGTTCGGCCCCCGGCGCGAAGCGCCGTGGCGGCAATAAACCCCCTCTTCAGCGCTGGCCGCTGCGCGTGGCGCCGAACAGCCCGGGATGGGCGGCAGGCTGGCAGCGCCAGTACTGCGCCGGTGCGACCACCTGCGCGCCCAGCTGCGCGGCCGCGTGCCACGGCCAGCGCGGGTCGTAGAGCATGCCGCGGGCCAGCGCGACGAGGTCGGCGCGGCCTTCGGCGACGATCGCCTCGGCCTGCTCGGCCTCGGTGATCAGCCCGACCGCGATCACCGGCATCGGCGCGGGCGCCGCATCGCCGGCCGCCGCGTCGCGCAGCGCCTGACGGATCGTCGCGGCGAAACCGACCTGATAGCCGGGAGTCGCCGCGATGCGCTGGCGCGGCGACACGCCCCCGCTGGAGACGTGGACGTAGGCGCAGCCTCGCGCCTGCAGCTGGCGGCACAGCTCGACGCTTTGCGCCAGGTCCCAGCCGCCGTCGACCCAGTCGGTCGCCGACAGCCGCACGCCGACCGGCACGGTGGCCGGCACCGCGGCGCGCACCGCGTCGAACACTTCGAGCGGGTAGCGCATGCGCGCGTCGGCGGCGCCGCCGTAGGCGTCGTCGCGCCGGTTGGCCAGTGGCGACAGGAACTGGTGCAGCAGATAGCCGTGCGCGGCGTGCAGCTCGATCAGGTCGAAGCCCAGCCGCACCGCGCGCCGTGCGGCGTCGACGAAGCGTTCGCGGATGCGTCGCATTCCGGCTGAGTCGAGCGCCGCCGGCGTCGCTTCGTCGTCGCCGTGGGCCAGCGCCGACGGCGCCACGCAGGTCCAGCCGCCGGCGCCCGGCGGCAACTGGGTGCCGCCGTCCCAGGGAACCCGGCTCGACGCCTTGCGCCCGGCGTGCGCCAGCTGGATGCCCAGCGGCATCGGCGAGTTCCGGCGCAAGGCGCCGAGCACCCGGTCCAGTGCAGCTTCGTTGGCGTCGGACCACAGGCCGAGGTCGCGCGGCGTGATGCGCCCGACCGGCTCGACCGCGGTGGCCTCGACGATCAGCAGCCCGGCGCCCGACAGCGCCAGCTGGCCGAGGTGGATCAAGTGCCAGTCGGTGGCGCAGCCGTCGTCGGCCGAATACTGGCACATCGGCGCGATCGCGATGCGGTTGGCCAGCTCGAGCTCACCGAGCCTGACCGGACTGAACAGCGTGCTCATCGGCACCGCACCGTCAATGCACGCCGTGCGAGTTCAGGTGCGCGGTGTATTTCTTGTCGGCGCCCTGGATGTGGTTGATCAGCCAGTTCTTCAGGAAGTTCATCACTTCCAGCGACAGCGTCGCGCTGGCGCCTTCGTTGAATTTCTTCTGCACGTCGAGCACCTGCTGGCACAGCGCCTGATGCATCGCCTTGTGCGCAGCGGCGTCGGCGTAGCCGGTCTGCGCGAAGAAATCCTCCTCGCGCTTGAAGTGCTCGACCGTGTACTGGATCAGACCGTCGAGGATGCGGCCGACCGCGTCCTTGCCCTGGCCGGCCTGGATGCCGTCGAACAGGGTGTTGACCATGCCCACGAGCTTCTTGTGATCGTCGTCGAGCGCTTGCACGCCCACGCTCATCTTGTCGGTCCAGGTCATCAACGGCATGTCTTCGATCTCCGGTGGGGTGCGCACCCGATGGCGCACGATGAACGGGATGCTCAGTCGCGCGAGCCGATCGCCTCGCACAGGCGCGTGAGCTGGTCGGCCAGCGCGGTCTGCATGGTCGCCGCGCGGCCCAGCGTCTCGCCCATCGTCTCCGCGCTGTCGGCGGCCTCGTTGGCGTAGCCGATCATCGCACCGAAGCTCTCGCCTTGCTGCTGCACGCTGGTCGCGACGGTTTCGATAGTCTGCGCGATGGTCGAGTAGCTCTGGTTGACCTTGCGCAACGAGTCGGCGAGCTCGGCGACCGCACGGCGGATCGCCTCGAGCTGCGCGTCGATCTTGCCGGTGGTCTGCGCGGTCACGTCGGCCAGCGACTTGACTTCGTCGGCGACGACCGCGAAGCCGCGGCCATGCTCGCCGGCGCGCGCGGCCTCGATCGCCGCGTTGAGCGCGAGCATGTTGACCTGGCCGGCCACCGAACGGATCAGCCGCGCCGAGTTCGAGATGTCGACGATGTCGTGCAGCAGATCCTCGAGCGCCTGCCCGGTGTGGCGGGTTTCCTCGGCGACGGTGCTCGAGCCGGCGCGCGCGGCGTCGACGTGCTGCTGCGCGGCCTGCATGCCGCTGGACAGCTCGCCCATCATGCCGGCGACCATGCGCACGTTCATCACGACCCCGAGCGACGAGTCGGCCGCAGTGCTGGTGTCCTGCGCGCTGGCCGCGGCCTCGCGGGCGAGTTCGATCGAGCGCGCGACGACGTCGCCGGCGCTGTCGGACCGTTGGGCTTCGAGCTCCATCCCCATTCCCCTCGCTGGATGACGAGAGTGACGACGCAATTCGCAACAACTTGAGCGCGTCGTCACTCCGCCCACGGTGGCTCACAAGGAAACGCCGGGCCGCTCCCAAGTTTCCTTGCCCCCCGCGGGGGGCGGGCTGGGCGCAGCCCGGCCCTGGGGCGCTCAGAACGTCAACGTGCCGCGCGCGTAGACGCTGCGCCCCTGACCGGGCAGCGCGATGCCCCAGGGTACGCCGTTGATCGCCATCGTTCGCCCCTGGCCGACGTAGGCGCCGCCGGTGGGCAGCGCGTAGGCGCGGTCGAATACATTGTCGACGCCGAAATCGACTCGCCAGCTCGACCACGAGCGGCTGGCGCGCAGGTTCAGCAGCGCGTAGCCTGCCGTCGGCACTTCGTTGCGCACCGTCGACACCGAGGTCTTCGCGTCGACCAGCACCAGCTCGACGGCGTTGCGCCAGCCGCGCAGCCGTTGCTCGACGGTGAAGCGCGCGTGCGGCGGCATCAATCCGTAGAGGTGGTCACCGGTGTCGGTGTTGACGCCGCGTACCCAGCCCAGCAGGGCTTCGAGGTCGACGTCGCCGGCCGCGGCGTGGCGCAGCAGCGGCATGCGCCCCGACAGGTCGATGCCGTACAGCCGCGCCGCCTGGTTCTGGTATTTGAGGGTGACGAAGCGCTCGGTGACCGGGACGGCGACCGCGCTGTCGGTCGCCGCGTTCCACTGCACCGCGTCGATGTAGTCGGCGACGTGGGTGTAGAACGGCATCGCCGCGACGCGCCAGGCGCGGTCGTCGTCGTGCAGCTCGAGCGTGGCCGACACCGTCGTCGCGCGCTCGGGGGCCAACGCCGGGTTGCCGATGTAGCCGTTGCCGTCGCCGATCAGGTTGTTCATCACCGCGGCCATCGGCCAGGTCGACCACGGGTAGCGCTGGTACAGGCTCGGCGAGCGCACATTGCGCGCGATGCCGAACTCGACGTCGACGTGGCGCGCCGGCCGTCCGCGCGCGATCAGCGACAGGTCGACGTTGTCGTCGCGGGCCGAGCGCGTCGACGCGTTGAAAGCCTGCGCGTCGCGCAGTTGCATGCCGGGGCCCGGCCACGCAGCGCCGGGCAGCGCGTAGCCGTGCACCGCGCCGGCCGCACTGCGCACCTGCTCGAGCCTGGCGCCGGCCAGCAGCTGCCAGCCGCGGTCGAGCTGGCGCTGCCACTCGCCCCAGACGCCGAGGCGGTCGCGGCGGCCGTCGGCGATGTTGGCGAAGGCGTCCGGCGCCATCATGCCGCTGCCGCTGGCCGGCCAGAAGTCGTCGAGCCGGTAGCGCTGCCAGTCGGCGCCTGCGCGCAGCGTGTTGGCGGCGTCGAGCTCGATGGCGGCCTTGAGGTCGGCGCCGGCAGTGTGGCTGTCGGTGTTCATCGGCATGCCGGCGGCGTCGCCATACAGGAACTGGCGATCGGCGCCGAAGTTCATCGAATGCGCGACGCGCTCGGCATACACCCTGGCGTCGACGGTCGCGCCGGCCAGCGCGCGGGTCCAGCTCAGTTCGACGCGGCGCTCGGTATTGCCGAGCAGGTCCATGCGCTGGTTCGGGAAGCCTTCCAGCGGCGCGTCCTGCGCCGCCAGCGTGACGCCGAAGGTATCGTCGTCGCGCCGCCAGGCCGCGCTCAGGCGCTGGTTGCGCACGCGGTAGGCGGTCGAGCCGATGACGTCGCGGCCCAGGCTCTGGCCCGGCCGGCCGCTGGCGTCGAAGGCCTTGAAATCGCCGCCGGCGTGCAGGTCGTCGGCGCTGGCGGCCGCGCCGTCGTAACGCAGCGCGAAGCTGTCGCTGCCGTAGTGCGCGGAGACGTCGCCGGCGCGCGCACGGCCGTTGCTGCGCAGGCCGATGCCGAGCTCGCCGCCGCGGATCGTGCGCCCCGGCGCGGCGAACTGCGGCGGCGCCGAGTCGACGACGACGGCGCCGCCGATCGCGTCGCCGCCCGACGACACCGGCCTGGCGCCACGGTACACGGTGACGCGACCGACAGCGCTCGGCAGCGCGTAGGACAGCACCGGATTCATGTGGTTCGGGCAGCTGGCGACGAGCCCGGCGCCGTCGAGTTGCACCGCGAGCCGGTCGTCGCTGAGACCGTCGATCTGCGGCAGGCTGCTGAAGCCGCCGGCGGCGTTCAACGACACGCCGGGCAGGCCCAGCAGCAGGCGCGCGGCGTCGACCTCGGTGGCCGGGGCGCGCGACGCGCGCGAGACGCCGGCGCCGGGGGCGACGGCACCGCGCACTTCGACGGCGGGAAGGGCGGGTGCCGGCTCCGCGCGCAGGGTCGACGCGGCAGCCGAGGCGGCGGTCGCTGGGGCTTCGCGGCAGTCCACGCAGGCGGCGCGTGCCGCGGGCGCGAGCGCGGCCGCGACCAGCAGCGCGATCGGCGTCGCGACGGTCAAGGTGGCGGGAACGGAAAAAGCACGGGGGACGGCGGGCGCGAACGGGCGGCGCCGTGGAGTACGGTGAAGAGTCATGGGTCAGGCTCGAGCGGACGCGGCGCGCGCGCCGGCGACGCCGGGTCGGCGCGTCGGCGCGGCGCAGCCGCGGAGGCAAGGGAGACGCGTCGGCGGCGCGGGCCGCCGACGCGCAGCGTCGGCAGGCTGTCGGGAACAGCCTGTCAGGCGAATGCCGGCGCCATCGCCGGCGGGGCCCGACCGGGGGGCTGGATCCAGACGCGTGGTGCGGCGCGCAGGCGCGGCAGCGCCGCGACGCGCAGCAGCGCGCCGGTGTCGACGCTGAGCGGGGCGGCGATCGGCGTCGGCAGGAACGGCTGCGGCTGCACGCCGGCGCCGCCGGCGCCGCCGGCGAAACACAGCACGACGTGCGCCGGCGGAGCCTGCGGGCCGCGCGTCGGCACCGACCCGCGCGGCGCGGCCGCGTTCGCGCCGGCGTCGCAGAACGGCACTTCGATGGCCCGCGGCGGCGCGCGCATCGCCTGCGCCAGCGGCGCCAGCACGAGCGCGGCCAGCGCGATCCAGGTGGTCGCGAGGCGCAGACGGGGCAGTCGCGTGAACGGGTTGAGCATGACGAGGGCGGCCCGGCGACGCTGCCGCAGCGGCGTCGCTCGGGGTAGGTGTTCGCAAGTGTATCCGCGCGGCGCCGCTCGCGGCCGCTCGAATGCCCGTAACATCGAGCGCATCGCGCCGCGGCCCGCGCCGTGGCGCCGGCGGCGCCGCCGAGCGCCGCAAGCCTACCGGACACCCCAGCGGAGTTTTCCATGCCCCAGTACCGTTCCCGCACCTCGACCGCCGGCCGCAACATGGCCGGGGCGCGCGCCCTGTGGCGCGCCACCGGCATGAAGGACGCGGACTTCGACAAGCCGATCATCGCGGTCGCGAACAGCTTCACCCAGTTCGTCCCCGGCCACGTGCACCTGAAGGACCTCGGCCAGCTGGTCGCGCGCGAGATCGAGGCCGCCGGCGGCGTGGCCAAGGAATTCAACACCATCGCGATCGACGACGGCATCGCGATGGGCCACGGCGGCATGCTGTATTCGCTGCCCAGCCGCGAGCTGATCGCCGACAGCGTCGAATACATGGTCAACGCGCACTGCGCCGACGCGCTGGTGTGCATCTCCAACTGCGACAAGATCACCCCCGGCATGCTGATGGCCGCGCTGCGGCTGAACATCCCGGTGATCTTCGTTTCCGGCGGGCCGATGGAAGCCGGCAAGGTCAAGCTCGAAGGCAAGGTCGTCGCGCTCGACCTGGTCGACGCGATGGTCAAGGCCGCCGACCGCAGCTGCAGCGACGACGAAGTCGCCGCGATCGAGCGCTCGGCGTGCCCGACCTGCGGCTCGTGCTCGGGCATGTTCACCGCCAATTCGATGAACTGCCTGACCGAGGCGCTGGGCCTGTCGCTGCCCGGCAACGGCACGCTGGTGGCGACCCACGCCGATCGCGAGGGCCTGTTCCGCGAGGCCGGGCGACGCATCGTCGCGCTGGCCCGGCAGCATTACGAAGGCGACGACGCCGGCGTGCTGCCGCGCTCGATCGCGACCTTCAAGGCGTTCGAGAACGCCGTCGCGCTCGACATGGCGATGGGCGGCTCGACCAACACCGTGCTGCACCTGCTGGCCGCGGCGCACGAAGCGCAGGTGCCGTTCACGATGGCCGACATCGACCGCATTTCGCGCCGCGTGCCGTGCCTGTGCAAGGTGGCGCCGTCGGTGGCCGACGTGCACATCGAGGACGTGCACCGCGCCGGCGGCATCATGGCCATTCTCGGCGAGCTCGCGCGCGGCGGTCTGCTGCACACCGACGTGCGCACGGTGCACGCGCCGACGCTGGGCGAGGCGCTGGCGCGCTGGGATGTCAAGGCTGGCGCCGACGACGCCGCGCAGCACTTCTACCGCGCCGCGCCGGGCGGCGTGCCGACGCAGGTCGCGTTCTCGCAGGACAGCCGCTGGAAGGCGCTCGACGTCGACCGCGAGCACGGCGTGATCCGCGACGTGGCCCATGCGTTCAGCCGCGACGGCGGGCTGGCGGTGCTGTACGGCAACATCGCCGAGCGCGGCTGCATCGTGAAGACCGCCGGCGTCGACGAGTCGATCTGGAGTTTCAGCGGCCGCGCCCGCGTCTTCGAGAGCCAGGACGACGCGGTCGAAGGCATTCTCGGCGAGCAGGTGCAGGCCGGTGACGTCGTCGTGATCCGCTTTGAGGGGCCGAAGGGCGGCCCGGGCATGCAGGAGATGCTGTACCCCACCTCGTATCTGAAGAGCCGTGGACTGGGCAAGCAGTGCGCGCTGCTGACCGACGGACGCTTCTCCGGCGGCACCTCGGGGCTGTCGATCGGCCACGCTTCGCCCGAGGCGGCGATGGGCGGCGCGATCGCGCTGGTCGAGGACGGCGACACGATCGAGATCGACATCGCGCAGCGCAGCATCCGGCTCGCGGTCAGCGACGAGGAGCTGGCGCGCCGACGCGCCGCGATGCTGGCGCGCGGCGACGCGGCGTGGCAGCCGATCGGGCGCCAGCGCCAGGTCTCGGCGGCGCTGCAGGCCTACGCGGCGATGACCACGTCGGCCGATACCGGCGCGGTGCGCGACCTCGCGCAACTGCGGCGCTGATGCCGCACTGATGCGGCGCGGCGGCCGCGCGTCACGCCGTGCGCCGCGCGCGCCGCGCCCACTGCAGCAGCTCGTCGGCCGAGCCGACCAGCGACGCATGGTGTGCCCAGCGAAAGGCCTCGTCCAGCTCGTAGCTGCGCAGCTCGATCAGGCCGTCGACGGTGCCGCGCAGCACAATCTCGGCGGCCGCGCAATCGAGGATCGCGCAGATGCGGCCATGCAGCCGTTCAAGTTCGTGTGCGCTGTTCATGCCGGCCCCGCCCACCGAATCTGACAATCGGTGTTGCAGTTATACACGCTTGAGAAACCATGCATAACACGTGGTTTCAGGCATGGCGGCCCAGCCGCGGCCGGCGTCGCGGCGTGATGCCGCGTCAGACCCGGTCGCGCAAGCGGTACCAGCTCATGCCCAGCGCCTGCAGCAGCGCGCCGACGCGCTCGCCGCCGGGAAAGCGCGGGTTGACGATCGCGGCGAACGCGTCGAGCCGCGTCGGCTCGCCGAGCATCGCTTCGGTGACCACATTGGCCGCGATGCGTGTCGGCACCATGCCGTGGCCGCAGAAACCCTGCGCCCAGTAAAGACGATCGCCGCGCCGGCCCCAGTCCGGCAACCGGCGCAGCGTGACGTCGATGTGGCCGCCCCAGGCGTAGTCGACGGCGACGCCGCGCAGCTGCGGGAAAGCGCGCACGATGTTCGTGCGCATCGCGTCGGCCAGCCGTCGCGGCGTGCCGCCGAGGTAGGTGCAGCGGCCGCCGAACAGCAGCCGGTGGTCGGCGGTGGTGCGGAAGTATTCGAGGATGAACTGGTTGTCGTAGACCGCGTGGTTGCCCGGCAGCAGCTGCCGGCACGCGGCTTCGCCCAGCGGCGCGGTGACGCCGATGAAGCTGCCGACCGGCAGCACGCGCGCGGCCAGCCGCGGGTCGACGCGGTCGACGTAGGCGCCGGCGGCGAGCACCAGCTGCGCGCAGCGCAGCGAGGCGCCGTCGCTCAGCTGCACGCGCACGCCGTCGGCCAGCTCGCGGTAGCCGGCGACGCGGCAGCCCTCGTGCAGCGTCGCGCCGGCGGCCTCGGCCGCGGCGGCGACGCCGAACAGGTATTTGAGCGGGTGCAGGTGCGCCGCGTCGGGGTCGAACAGGCCGGCGCGGTAGCGCGGCGAATCGACGTAGGCGCCGAGCTCGGCGCGGTCGACGAAGCGCAGCCGGGTGTCGCCCCAGTCGCGCCGCGCCTCGTCGATCGCGTCGTGCAAGGCGCGCACGCGGCGCTCGAGCACCGCGACTTCGACGTGGCCGTCGGCCAGTTCGCAATCGATAGCACGCTCGGCGATCAATGCGCGGATCTGCTGCAGCGCGCGCTGCGACTCGCGCTGCATCTCGGCGGTGAGCTGAGCGCCGAGCGCCGTGCGCAGCCTGGCCCAGCCGCACGACAGCCCCGGCACCAGCTGGCCGCCGTTGCGCCCCGAGCCGCCCCAGCCGAGGCGGCTGGCCTCGAGCAGCGCGACGCGGCGCCCGGCCTGTGCCAGCCGCAACGCGCAGTACAGGCCGAAGAAGCCGCCACCGACGATGGCGACGTCGACTTCGGCCGGCGGCGGCGTCGTGCGCGGCGGCGGCGGCGACGCGGTCGCCGCGTACCAGCTCGGCGGGTAATCGGCGCCTCCGCGAAACATCAGGCCAGTTCGATCAGGTGGCGCAGGTCCCACTGCCGTGCATCGTCGGCGGCGCCGCGCTCGGCGTGTTCCTGCGTTTTCAGCGCGACGTACAGATCGACCAGCGGCGCGCCCAGCCAGCGCCGCAGCACGTCCGAGCGCTGCAGCGCGGCCAGCGCCTCGGGCAGTGTGCGCGGCAGTTTCAGCGCGTCGTCGCGTCCGCCCAGCGGCGGCTGCGCCGCGCGCAGCCCGTCGAGCCCCAGCGCCAGCGTCGCGGCGACGACCAGATAGGGGTTGGCGTCGCCGCCGGGCAGCCGGTTCTCGACGCGTCGCGCGGCGGCACCGGAGGCGGGAACGCGCAGCGCCGCGTGGCGATCGTCCTCGCCCCAGTCGGCGTGGGTCGGCGACGCGTCGCTGAGCGCGATGCGGTCGAACGACATGTCGTAAGGCGCGAACAGCGCCATCGCACCCGGCGCGCCGCGCTGCACGCCGGCGATGAAATGGCCCAGCGCCGCGGTCGACTCGCCGGCGGGCGTGGCGAACAGCTGCGGCCAATCCGCGCCGTCGCGCTGCACGCTGAAGTGCCAGTGCATGCCGGTGCCGGGCTGGTCGAGGAAGGGTTTGGCGGCGAAGCTGGCGAGGAAGCCGTGGCGCACCGCGAGTTCGCGCGCGACGCGCTTGAAGCGCCACACCGCGTCGGCCTGCGCCAGCGGCTCGCCCGGCGCGAAGTTGACCTCGTACTGCGACAGCGCGGCTTCGTGCAGATGCCCGCTGAGCGGGATGCGCAGCGCGTCGGCGGCCGCGTACAGCGCGTCGAAATACGCTTCGAACTGCGCGGTGCGTTCGAGCGAATACTGCTCGCAGGCCATTTCGCGCGCGCCGGAGCCGCCGCCGGCGGCCGCCGCGTCGAGTTGCACAGCGCCGGCGTCGACGCGGCGCTGCAGCAGGAACAACTCGAGCTCGGGAGCGACGGTGGCGCGCAGCCCGGCGTCGCGCCACGCCGCGAGCACCCGGCGCAGCGCCGCGCGCGGCGACAGTTCGTGCGCCCCGAGCTCGCGGCCGTAGCGCGGCGCGTGCCAGCTGCCGGTCGGCTCGCAGATCACGCTGGCTTCGTCGGTGCGCCCGGGGCGCGGTGCCAGCGTCGACGCATCGGCGACCAGCGACAGATCGGTGTAGGCGCCGGGCAGCACGCTGCCGAACATCTCGGTCGGCGCGCCGCCGGTCACGGTCATGCCCAGCAGCACGCTGGGCAGCTTGCAGCCGGCCAGCGCATCGTCGCGCAGCGCCAGTTTGCCGCGCGCGATGGCGCTGAAGTCGGCCATCGCGCATTCGACGCGGCGCGCGCCCGCCGCGGCCAGCGCCGCGGCCAGTTGGGTCTTGTCGTCGGCCAGCGCGGCCGCGGTGTCGTGCTGTGGGTTCATCCGCGCATCGTAGACGCAGCCGCGGCGCGCGCGCGGCGCCATTGCGCACGTCGCGCATGGTGCCACTGGCGCTGGCGGCCGGCGCCCGCGCGCGCTGCGCTCAGCGCTGGCGCGCGAGCCAGTCGATGCGTTGCTCGATCTTGTGCCGCCAGTGCGCGGCGATGCCGTCGACTTGCGCCAGCCGCGCCAGCGCCGCGGTGTCGGCGCGCGGCGTGTGCCACAGCTCGAGCGCGTCGCGCAGCGTCGGCGCCGCGGCGTCCGTGTGTTGCCGGCGCAGCGCGTCGCCGGGCTGCACGACGCTGCCGCGCAGCACCCGCCAGTACCAGCCGGTGATGCGCGCCTCGACGATGTAGGCGGCCATGCCGGGGCAGCCGAAGCGTTCGTCGATCTTCCAGCACGGGTTGCGCGGCTGGCAGATCTGCAGCAGCGCGTCGCCCAGGCTCCAGACCTCGCCGACGCGCACCGCCGACTCGTCGAGCGCGGCCGACAGGTTCTCGCCGATCGCGCCCGGCACCAATTGCGCGGCGGCGCGCGGGAAGCGCGCGGCGAGCCGCGCCAGGTGCATCGACGGGTACAGGTGCACGGCCTTTTCCGGGCCGCCGTGCACGCGTCGGTCGGCCTGCCGGTCGACGTCGAAGCCGTCGACCCCGAGCCGCGCCGGCGCGCCCAGCGCGGTCTTGTACATGCCGGTCGGCCGCCCCGATTCGGGCAGCGGCCGGATGTCGCCGACGAACAGCGCGGTGGCCACCGCGCCGTCGAGCCCGAGGTCAGGTGCGGCAGCGCCGGAGTTCGTGTCCATAAACTGGCTGTAGTATTTTGGAGTCATCGCCCGCGGCGACCGAGTTCGCCAGCGTACGTCATCCCGCCACCGGAGCCCCGCATGAAGTCCGCCCACGATCTGGTCGTCGCCGCGAAGGCGCAGATCCACGAAGTCGAGCTCGACGCCGCCGAGCAGTCGCTGCGCGACTGCGATCTGCTGCTCGACGTGCGCGAGGCCGACGAATACGCTGCCGGCCACTTGCCCGGCGCGGTGCTGCTGCCGCGCGGCCTGCTCGAGTTCAAGCTCAGCGCGACCCCGGCCTACGGCGCCCGCGACCTGAAGATCGTCGTCTACTGCAAGACCAGCGGCCGCGCCGCGCTGGCCGCGGCGACGCTGCGCGACATGGGCTACACGCACGTGCAGTCGATCGCAGGCGGCTTCGACGCCTGGGCCGCCGCCGGCAAGCCGGTGGTCAGTCCGCAGCCGCCGGCGTTCGACTGAAGCGCTCGCGCGCGACGCGCGTCACGGCGCGGTCGGCGTGCCGACCAGCTGCGCCTGCAACCAGGCCAGCAGCGCGTCGACTTCGGCGCGCGGCGCCGCGTCGACGCGGCGCACCAGGTGGTAGAGGTAGCCGCTGGGGCGGGCTTCGCCCAGCGGCAGCACCAGGCTGCCGTCGTCGAGCAGCTGGCGGATCAGCGCCATCTGCCCCATAGCCACACCCATGCCGGCCAGCGCGGCCTGCACCGCCTGGTGGGTGAAGTCCAGCTGCAGCCAGCTCTTGGGCTGCACCGGGGTTTGACCGATCGCGGCGAACCAGCCCGGCCACGACAGCGCGTCGACGTGCGTGGCGAGCTGATGACGGCCGTGGCCGGTGCCGACATCGGCGATCAGCGTCGTGCGCGCCAGGTCAGCCGGCGTGCGCAAGCCGCCACCGCGACGCAGTTCGGCGAGCAGGCGCGGGCTGCACACCGGAGCGATGTGTTCCTCGAACAGCGCGTGGCTGCCCGGCGCCTGTGCCAGCGCGCTGTCGTGGCGGATCAGGCGCAAGGCGACGTCCTGGCCGCTGCCGTCGAGGTCGGCGATGCGGTCGGACGCCTCGACCGCGATGTCGACTTCCGGGTGTTCGGCCTGGAACAGCGGCAGCCGCGGCATCAGCCACAGACTGGCGAACGACGCGAAGGTGGTGATGCGCACCCGCGGTCGCCGGCGCTGCGCGCGCAGCTCGTCGACGGTCGCGTCGAGTTGCTGCAGCGCATGGCGCACCGTTGCCGCGAGGCGTTCGCCGTCGGCGTTCAAGTGCGCGCGCGGCCCGTCGCGCACGAACAGCGCAACGCCCAGCGCGTGCTCCAGCGACTGGATCTGGCGGCTCAGCGCCGATTGCGACAGCGACAGCTCGCGCGCCGCCGCGGTGAAGCTGCCGAGCCGCGCCGCGGCTTCGAAGGCGCGCACGAAGCTGGTGTCGAGCGGTCGTGCCGGGCGCACCCGGGGGAGCGGTTTGTCATGCATGGAACGCATGATATGGATGTTCAATTGCCGCTGTCGCCGCAGGGATTCCCCGCCTAGTATTCATGACGTGTCGAAACCCGGGGCGCAGGGGCGCCTGGAGGTGTCGGCGACAGGAGGCGAAGATGACTCGGATCATGCGCGGATGGAATGATGCGGGGATGGCGGTGGAGCGCCGCTGGATCACCCTGAACGAAGGCGATACGCTGCGTCTGCACGGCGCCGCTGGCCTGCGCGTGCAGGTGGCCGCGCTGTCGACGGCGGCGGTGCCGCTGCTGTGGCTGACCGAGGAAGGCGAGGCCGACGACGTGTTCCTGCGCGCCGGCGACGTGCACACGCTGCGCCGCGCCGGCCGAGTGGTGGCCAGCGCGTGGGCGCCGCTGCGCGTGCGCGTCGCACCCGGCGTGGCGGTGTCGGCGGCGCCTGCGCCGCGTGGCGTAGGCGCGATGGCGCGCTGAGCGCGACGGCGGTAAGCGGGGCGGGTGAGTCTGAAGTAATGGGAAAACATTACATGTAAAGGCGGGGCGCGCTATCATCGCGCCGAAACGTTTCCGTCGCGGCCTGCCGCGCAACTTCCGTCACCCGCCATGGGGCGCCCACCCCGTCCACTGCCTGTTCCGCGCCGCGCCGCGCAGCCCTTGCCCGCGGCCGACGACGTGCTGCACGCGCTGCACGCGGTGCTCGCGCCGCTGGTGCGGCTGCTGCTGGCCAGCGGCATCGACTACACGCGGCTGGCCGCCGAGCTCAAACCGCTGTTCGTCGAGCAGGCGCGGCTGGAACTGCTGCGCGGCGACCAGCGCGACACCGACTCGGCGATCAGCGCGCTCAGCGGCGTGCACCGCAAGGACATCCGCGCCTGGCGGCTCGACGGGCTCAGCGGGCGCATCGCGCAGGAGGTCTCGATCAGCAGCCAGGTGTTCGCGCGCTGGATGCAGGACCCGCAGTACCGTGACCGCAGCCGCCGGCCGCGCGCGCTGCCGCGCTCGGGCCCGGCACCGTCGTTCGACACGCTGGCGCGGGCGGTGACGCAGGACGTGCATCCGTACACCATCCTGACCGAGCTGCTTCGGCTCGGCCTGGTGCAGGTGCACAAGGTCAAGGGGGTCGAAACCGTGGTGCCGCACCGCGACGGCTTCGTGCCGCCGGCCGGGTCGCGCGAGCTGCTCGAGCTGTTCGGCGCCAACTTGTCCGACCATGCGTCGGCCGCGGTCGGCAACCTGCTCGGCGCATCGCCGATGCTCGAGCAGAGCGTCTATGCGCAAGGCATCACCGAGGACTCGGCGCGGGCGCTGGCCGAGCTGGCGCGCAAGTTGTGGGCCCAGGCGCGTGCTGACATGATCGCCGAAGCGACCCGGCGCTACGACGCCGAACGCGATCGCGACGATGCGACCTGCCGCGTGCGCTTCGGCGCCTATTTCTGGGCGCCGCTGGACGAACAGGTGGAGCCGGCAGCGCGCGGCGCCGTCGAGGGAGAAGACCGTGAATGAATTGCGCTGGCTGCGCCGCATCGGCTGCGGCCTCGCCGCTGCGTTGACCCTGGCTTCTTGCGGCGGTGGCGGCGGTGGCGGGCTGGCGTCGACCGGCGGTGGTGTCGGCAGCGGCGGCACCGGCATCAGCTACGGCACCGTGACCGGATTCGGCAGCATCGTGCTCGACGGCCAGCCGTACAGCAGCGCGACGCCGACGTATTTCGAGGACGGCGTGCAAGGCAGCGGCACGCAGCAGCCGGCGACCGCGGTCGAGCTCGGCGACCGCCTCAGTGTGCTCACCGACGCCAACGGCAACCCGACCACCGTGGTCATCGAACCCGAGCTGATCGGCACGGTCGCCAACGTGAACACGGCCGCCGGAAGTTTCACCGTCGATGGCGTCAACGTGACGGTCAATTCCGGCAGCGCGTCCGGGCCGACCACCTATTACGCCGGCCTGGGCGGGCTGGCGGGACTGGCCGTCGGCACCCAGGTCGAAGTGCATGGCGCGTTCGGGCTCGATTCAGGTGGCCAGCCCTATGTGCACGCCACGCTGGTGCGGCAATTGCCGTCGACGAACCAGGCGGTTCGCGTCACCGGCCTCGTCAGCCAGCTCGGGGCGTCGAGCTTCGTCGTCGACGGCATCACCGTGAACTACTCGGCGTCGACGCAGCTGGCCCCCAGCGGGATCGCGCTGGCCGACGGGCAGCTGGTCAACGTCTGGAGCGCGGCGCCGATCGCTTCGAACGCGCTTGCCGCCGGCGCGATCCGCATCCGCACGCTGCTGGGCCAATCGGGCCAGGCGCGCATCGGCGGGCTGGTCGCGAACCTGCAAGGCAGCAGCTTCAGCGTGTCGGGCATCCCGGTCGACGGCAGCGCGGTGGCGGCCAGCGTCGCCGCGCTGCACGCCGGCGATTACGTCGTCGTGCAGGGCAGCATCGACGCGGCCAGCGGCAGCGTGCGCGCGGCGTCGATCAGCGGCTACGCCAGATCGATCGAGCTCAAGGGCACGATCACCGGCTACGTCGATTCGTCCAATTTCCTCGTGCGCGGCGTTCCGGTCGACGCGTCGGCGGCGACCTTCACCACCGGCAGCGCGTCAAGCCTGGGCAACGGCGTTTACGTCGACGTCGTCGGCACGATCGCGTCCGGCCAGTCCAACGCGGTGGTCGCGAGCAGTGTCGCGGTGGCGGGCAACGCGCCCGACGGCGGCACCGTCGATTACCGCGGCACCGTCAGCGCCGTCAGCCCGGCCGGCTTCACGCTGAGCTACAGCGACGACGGCACCATGCGCAGCATCGCGGTGACGCTGGCGGCCAACGTGCAGTACAGCAACGGCGCCGCGTCGGCGCTGGCAAGCGGCGCGACGATCGAGGTCGAAGGCACCGTGGCCGGCAGCGGGCTGACCGCGTACAGCGTCTCGTTCGTCGGCACCATGTCGGGCGGCAGCGCCGGCGGCACGACGTCGTCGGAGAGCTACGAGACTTCGGGGCTGGTCTACAGCTATGACAGCGCGGCGCAGACCTTCGTCGTCAACGGACTGCCGATCGCGGTCAATGGGGTCACGGTGTCGGGCGGAGCGCTGCAGAACGGGGTCAAGGTCGACGTCAGCTTCACGCAATCCGGCGGAGTGAACCTGGCGAAGTCGATCTCGCTGGATCATTGAACGCGTGAATTAATTCACGTTTGCGCCGTTGCCGTGCCGGCGCGGGCTTGGCGCGCGTGCCGCGCACCCGGACAATGCTGACGAGCGGCTCGCGCTGCGCGCGCCGCGAGTTCCGGAGACCGATCGATGCTCGGAGCAACGGGGGCGGCCGAGCTTCGCCTGACACGGCTGCTCGAATTCAACGGTCTGCTCGCCCAGATCAACCACGCGATCAGCGTGCACGACACCGAGGACACCCTGCTGCAGGCGGTCTGCGACCTGGCTGCGCGCGACGCGCGCCTGGCGCTGGCCTACGTCGCGCGCCCGGGCGCCGACGGCCTGTTCCGCTTCATCGCCGCGACCGGCCGCGTGCAGGCGCTCGACGATGTGCGCATCAGCGTCGATCCTGCCGACCCGCTGGGCCGCGGCAGCGTCGGCCGCTGCTGGCGCGACGGCGTTGCCCAGTTCCACGACGCCTATGCGGCCGAGGCCACGCTGGAGCCTTGGCACGACCACGCGCGCGCGCACGGCCTGCGCTCGACCGCGGCACTGCCGCTGCGCCGCGGCGGCATGATGTGGGGCGTGCTCGCGGTCTACCACGAGCACGAAGCGGTGTTCGACGCCGACTTGCAGCGCCTGCTCGCGCAGCTCGCGCTCGACGTCTCGCGCGGGCTCGACCGGCTCGAGCTGCTCGGCCGCGAGAAGCGCAACCGCGCCTTGCGCGAGAGCCTGCTCAACAACGCGCTGGTCGGCATCGTGATGACGCGCGGGCGCCGCATCGTCGACGCCAACGCACATTTTGTGTCGATGCTCGGGCGCGATTCGCCGCGCGAGCTGGTCGGCCGCGAAACGCGCGCGCTGTACCCCGACGATGAGTCGTTCGAGCGCGTCAAGTCGCTCTATCGCGAGCTGTACCAGACTGGATCGGCGCAGCTGACCAGCGCGACGCTGCGCACGCGTGCCGGAGCGATCATCAGCTGCGACCTGTCGGCGAACGTGGTGCGCGAGGCCGGCCACCGGCTCGTCGTGTGGACCGTGGTCGACGTCACCGAGCGCGACCGGCTGCAGAAACAGGTCGCGTACGAATCGCTGCACGACACGCTGACCGGCCTGGCCAACCGGCGTGCGCTGCGCCGCGAGCTGCCGCGCATCCTGGCGCGCGCGCAGCGCCACGATCGCGTCGTCGCGCTCGGGCTGATCGACCTCGACGACTTCAAGCCGGTCAACGACACCTTCGGCCACGGCGCCGGCGATCGCCTGCTGTGCGAGCTGGCGGCGCGCCTGGGCGCGCGGCTGCGCGCCGGCGACCTGCTGGTGCGGCTCGGCGGCGACGAGTTCGTCGTCGTCTTCGAGGATCTCGATGCGGCGAGCGCGGTCGAGCAGCTCGAGCACGCGCTGCAGCGGCTGCACGAGGCGGTGGCGACGCCGTTCGCGCTCGGCGGCCGCGACGCCGCCGAGGTGAGCATGACGATGGGCGTGGCGCTGTATCCGCAGGATGCCCGCGATCCCGACGCGCTGATCCGCCAGGCTGACGCCGCGATGTACCAGTGCAAGCAGCGCAAGCACGCGCGCGCGCAGTGGTGGGGGCTGGTCGCCCAAGTCGCCGGGCCCAGCGAACCCGAGCCCGACGGTGACGCGTTCGACGCCGCGGCGCAGGCGCTGCTGGCGCGCGTGCAGCGGCAGATCAGCACCGCCGGCACGCGTTTCGCCGGGCAGTTCTACGCTGAACTCGAGCGCGACGCGTCGGCCGCCGCGATCCTGCGCACGCTGTCGGCCGACGAGCGCGCGCAGCTGCTGCAGCGGCAGGCCGCGCACTTGCAGTTCCTGCTTGACCCGGCGACCTCGCGCGACGCGATCCGCCAGCGCGCGCGTCATCTCGGCCTGGTGCACGCGCTGACCGGCGTCAGCGGCGCGTGGCTGTCGCGTGCGCAAGGCCTGTATCGTCGACTGCTCGCCGAGCAGCTGAACCAGGTGGCGCTCGGTGCGCGAGAGCGCCTGCGCACGATGTTCGTCGCCGATGCGCGGCTGCAGGAAGACGTGCAGGTCGAACTCGAAGTCGAGGGTGCCACGACCGCCGTCTACCTCGACCTGCTCGCCGCGCCGTTGCCGACGCCCGGCGCGCGCTGGGTCGACGTCAGCGAAGCCGCGCTGGCCGAGCTTGCCGCCTTGCCCGGTGTGCTCGCGGTGCTGCTGCTGCGGCTGCGCCCGGACGGCGTGCTGGCGGTCGAGCGCAGTGCCGGGGCGCGCGCGCTCGCATTGGCCGAGCTGCTGCAGACGCCGGGCTGCGAGGCCGTGCTCGACGCACGCTCGCCGCGCGGCCAGGGCGCCAGCGCGCTGGCCTGGCGCAACCTGCGCATCGAGACCTCGGCGTCGCTGGCGCAGGACCCGCGCTACCGCGGCTGGTTCGTGCTGGCTGGCCAACCGGCGACGCAGGGACTGCGTTCGAGCCTGAGCGTGCCGCTGGTCGACGCCGCCGGCCAGGTCGTCGGCGTGCTCGCATGCTTCGGCGAATGGCCCAACCAGTTCGAGTCGCCGGTGATGCGCCAGTTCGCACGCGGCGTGAAGTCGCGCTGGGAACAGCTCTGGGGGCTGTGCAGCGCGCCGGCGCCGGTGATCGCGCAGGACGAGGCACGTGCTTACCGCTCGCGCCTGTTCGACGGCGGCTTGCGCATGCACGTGCAACCCATCGTCGATCTGCACGACGGACGCCTGGTCAAGGTCGAGGCGCTGGCGAGGCTGGCGATGCCCGACGGCAGCGTCGTGTTGCCGGCGCGGTTCCTGCCGCTGCTGGGCAGTGCCGAGCTCGACCGCCTGTTCGAGCTCGGCCTCGAGCAGTCGCTCGAGCACCTGGTGCGCTGGGACGCCGCGGGTCTGTCGCTGCAGCTGGCGCTGAACCTGGCGCCGTGCACGCTGCACGAGGGCTGCGCGCGCCGCGTCGACGCGGCGCTGCGCCGACACGCTGTCGAGCCGCGGCGGCTGTGGCTGGAACTGCTCGAGGGCGAGCGTATCGACGCGCCCGAGCAGCAGCGCGAACTCGAACGGCTGCGCGAGCTCGGCGTGAGGCTGGCGATGGACGACCTCGGCACCGGCTACAGCAGCCTGCAGCGCCTGTCGCGACTGCCGTTCGACGCGATCAAGGTCGACCGCAGCCTGCTGCAGCAATTGCCCGAGCGCCCGCTGCCGACGCTGGCTCTGCTCGGCGCGATCGTGCGCATGGGGCGCGACGTCGGCGTCGAAGTCGTCGTCGAGGGGCTGGAGCGCGACGCGGAGATCGAGGTTGCGCGCGCGCTCGGCGCCGACCGCGGGCAGGGCTGGGCGATCGCGCGGCCGATGGCGCCCGAGCAGCTGCTCGACTGGCACGCGACGCGTCGCGCCGGCGGCAGCGCCGGTGGCGTGCGCCATGCGCTGGGCGCGCTGGCCTGCCACTGGATCGGGTGGCGCGACGCGCTCGCGCCGCGCGACGGAACCGCGCTGCACGGTTACCTGCGCGACCTCGCCGCGGCCGAGCCGCAGGCCGCCACCTGGCTGGCGCAGCTCGAGCGCGGCGACGCCGACTCGGCGCAGCTGCAGCGCTGGTTGCTCGAGCGCGTGCAGCGGCTATGATTCGTCGCTGAGCCCGGCGCGGCACGACCCGCCGCGCGCTGGACATTCTCACGACGGCGAGGCGGGCATGGAGCAGACCTCAAGCGTTGGCGATACTCCGCAGTGGCTGGCCGCTCAGCCGGACGCGGCGTGGGCGGCGCGCATCGTCGACGCCGCGCCGGTCGTGATCCTGATCCTCGACGGCGACGGCCGCATCGTCTACTTCAACGACTATTTCGAACGGCTCAGCGGTTGGGCGCTGGCCGAAGTGCGCGGCGCCGACTGGATCGAACGCTTCATTCCGTCACGCCTGCGTTCGGGCATCGCCGAGTTGCGCCGCCGCGCGCTCGATGGCCAGCCCAACCGCGGCCACGTCAACGCGGTGCTGGCGCGTGATGGCCGCGAAGTCGAGATCGAATGGCACGACCAGCGCCTGGGCGCCGAGCACGATGCGCGCCAGGGCCTGGTCGCGGTCGGGCTCGACGTGTCCCAGCGCGAGCGCGCGATGCGCGAGATGCAGATCAGCGAAGAGGGCTATCGCAGCGTCGTCGAGACCATGCCCGACGGCTTCTGGGTCGTCGACCTCGACGGCCGGCTGCGCGAAGTCAACGATGAATACTGCCGCATGTCCGGATACGCGCGCGCCGAGCTGATCGGCGCCGGCGTCTCGCTGCTCGAGGCGATCGAGGACGCTGCTGCGACCGCCGCGCACATCGCCCGCGTCGAGGCGCAGGGCTTCGACCGCTTCGAGTCGCTGCACCGGCGGCGCGACGGCAGCCTGTGGCCGGTCGAGGTCACGGTCAGCATGAACCGTGCGCTGCGCCGGCAGTTCGTCTTCATCCGCGACCTCAGCGCGATCAAGGCGGCGGAGGCCGAACGGCTCGCCGCCGAACAGGCGATGCGTCACATGGCGTTCCACGACGCGCTGACGCAGTTGCCGAATCGCCGGCTGCTCGCCGACCGCGTCGCGCAGGCGCGCGCGGCGCTGGCCCGCGACGGCGGCCACGGCGGGCTGCTGTTCGTCGACCTCGACGATTTCAAGCGCATCAATGACCGCCACGGCCACGACGCCGGCGACGAGCTGCTGGTCGAGGTCGCGCAACGTCTCAAGGGCGTGGTGCGCGCGCACGACACGGTGGCGCGAATCGGCGGCGACGAGTTCGTCGTGATGCTCGCGCAATTGCCGCACGAGCGCGCGGCGGCCGGCGCTGCGCTCGACGACGTCGCGCGCAAGCTCGAGCAGGTGATCGCCGCACCGGCACGGCTCGGCCGACGCGTGCTGCGTTGCCGCGCCAGCCTCGGTGGCACGCTGTTCGGTGCCCACGACGACCTCGACTCGATGCTGCTGCGCGCCGACGCCGAAATGTACGCGGCCAAGGCGTCAGCCCAGCGCGCCGCCGACGAGCTGCCGCCGGCATGAGCGCTCCGCACGGCCGCTCCGAAGGAGCGCTCAGCCCCCC
>JAJZHH010000007.1:0-4775 GCA_021804595.1 Pseudomonadota bacterium | reverse complement strand
ATGAGCGCTCCGCACGGCCGCTCCGAAGGAGCGCTCAGCCCCCCGGGGGGGCCGGCGCAAAGCGCCGGGGGGGCCACGACGAGCGCTCCGCACGGCCGCTCCGAAGGAGCGCTCAGGGGAGGCTGGAGCCGGAGGCTCCAGGCCGTTCGCCGGGCGCGCCGATGCGCGCAGGCGCATCGGCTGGTCCCGGCTCACCCCCGGGGGGGCACATGATCGCGACACCGCCGCGGCTGGTCGTCGTCGGCGGCTCGGCCGGGTCGCTGGGCGCGTTCCGCGAGTTCGTCGAGGCGTTGCCGCGCCCCTGCGGCGCGGCCTTCGTGCTGATCCAGCACCGCAGCGCCGACGGTCCCAGTCATTTCGCGGCGCTGATCGGCAAGTGGTCGTCGCTGCCGGTGCGTGAAATCGTCGCTGGCGATCGGCTCGAGGCCGGTCGCGTCCACGTCTGTCCGCCGGCTTGCGCGCTGGCGCTCGACGGCGAGCGCTTCGTCACGCGCGACGTGCCACCGGAGCGCTTTCATCCCATCGACGAGGCGTGTGCGGCCTTCGCGGCGCCCGGCCGGCCGATCGCGCTGGTGGTGCTGTCCGGAACCGGGCACGACGGCACCGCCGGCGCGCGCGCGGTGCATGCGGCCGGCGGCGCGGTTGCCGCGCAGGATGCGGCCAGCGCAGCGTTCGACGGCATGCCGCGCAGCGTGCGCGACGCCGGGCTGGCCGACCACGTCGGCGCGCCGGCGTCGCTGGCGCGGCTGCTTGCCGCCTGGGGCAGCGGCATCGAGCTGGCGCGCCCGGGCGCCGACGCGGCGCGTCGCGACGCGCAGTTCGAGCTGCTGCTGACGCTGCTGCAGCAGCGCTTGAACCGCGACTTCCGCGAGTACAAGCGTGCGACGCTGGTGCGCCGGGTCGAGCGCCGCATCGGCATCCTCGGGCTCGACGGCCTCGGCGCCTACGTGCAGCGCGCCGGCGACGACCCGGCCGAACTGGTGCAGCTCGGTCGCGACCTGCTGATCGGCGTCACCGCGTTCTTCCGCGACCGCGACGCCTTCGAGCTGCTGGCGCGAGACGCGGTGCCGGCTCTGTTCGCGGCGCGCGCCGCGGGCGATACGGTGCGTGCCTGGATCGCCGGATGCTCGAGCGGCGAGGAGGCCTACTCGATCGGCATCGTGCTGCTCGATGAGCTGCGCCGGTGCGGCGGTGGCGGCGCGGTGAAGATCTTCGCCACCGATCTCGACGCCGCCGCGCTCGACGTCGCGCGCGCCGGACACTACCCGCGCGCGGCGCTGGCCGCGCTGCCGCGTGAGCGGGTCGAGCGCTACTTCGACGAGGACGAGTCGGGCTGGCACGTGCGCAAGGAGCTGCGAGAAGCCATCGTGTTCGCGCGCCACAACCTGATCAGCGACCCGCCGTATTCGAAGCTCGATCTGGTCGTCTGCCGCAATGTGCTGATTTACCTGAACCGAACGATGCAGCGCAAGGTGCTCAGCGTGTTTCACTTCGCGCTGAACCCCGGCGGCGTGCTGTTCCTGGGCAAGGCCGAAACGCCCGGCAACGTCGAGCGCCATTTCGAGACGCTGTCGAAGACCTGGCGCATTTATCGGCGCACTTCGGCCAAATCGGTGCGCATGCCCGAGCTGCCGATCGCCGCGCGCGCGTCTGCCGTCGGGTTTTACGCCGGCGACGAGCCGCGGCTGCGCGCGGGCAACTGGATCGACCAGGACGCGATCCACGCGCGGCTGCTCGAGCGCCACGGCATCGCGCAGCTGCTGGTCAACGCCAAGGGCGAGATCACCTACATGACCGGCGATCTGTCGCCGTACCTGCGCTTTCCCAGTGGCCGTCCGTCGAGCGATCTGTTCGAGGTCGTCCGCGCCGACTACGCGATGGCGCTGCGCCTGGCGATGCTCGACGCGCGGCGCATGCGCGAGCGCCGCGTCGTCAACGTGCTCGACGAGTCCGCCGACGCCGCGCAGGGCCGCGGCGTGCGCATCGAGGTGCATCCGTTCGGCGGCCCCGAGCGCGAATGGATGCTGGCCATCGCGTTCAGCCGCATGTCGCGCGACGAGGCGATCACATTGACGCCGGACGCCAACGCCGGCCGCTGGGCGCTCGAGCAGCTCAACCAGGAACTGCTGGCCACGCGCGACGACCTCACGCGCACCATCGAGCAGGCGCGCGTGTCGAGCGAGGAGATGCGTGCGGCCAACGAGGAAGTCCTCGCCATGAACGAGGAACTGCAATCGACCAACGAGGAGCTCGAGAGCTCCAAGGAGGAGTTGCAGTCGCTGAACGAGGAACTGCTGACCGCCAACGCCGCGCTCGACGCCAAGGTCGGCGAGATCGAGGCGCTCAACGCCGATTTGCGCAACCTGCTCGACGCGTCGCTGATGCCCAAGCTGCTGCTCGACCGCGAACGGCGCGTCCGCCGCTTCACGCCGGCGTGCGCCCAGTTGATGCGCATTTCCGACGCCGACGTCGGCCGCGCGCTCGACGACGTCGTGCTGCTGTTTGCCGCCGACCGGCTGGCCGACGACTGCGCCGCGGTGCTCGCCGGCGGCAGCGCGCCGGTGCGCGAAGTCGGCGTAGCTGGCGAGCGCTGGTATCTGCAGCGCACGCTGCCCTACCGCAACGCGCGCGGAGAGGTCGAAGGCGTGGTGCTGACCTTCGCCGACATCAGCCAGATCAAGGCCTCGCAGCAGCAGCTGGCCGAGCGCGCGCAGCGGCTGCAGTGGCAGTCCGACCTGCTGGCACGCGCGGCGCCGGTGATCGGGCGCGACCTCGACGACCGCATCATCTACTGGAACCAGGGCGCCGAGCAGTTGTATGGCTGGAGCGAAGCCGAAGCGCTGGGACGCATGGGTCACGAGCTCTTGCAGGCCAGCTTCTCCCAGCCGCCTGCCGCGATCCGCGCCGAGCTGTTCGCACAAGGCAGCTGGCGCGGCGAGCTGCAGCACCGCACCAAGGACGGGCGCCAGCTCAGCATCGACAGCCGCTGGTCGCTGTACCGGCCGCAGGGGCAGGCGGCGCAGGCCGTCGTCGAGGTCAACAACGACATCACGCAGCGCAAGGAAGTGCTCGCCGAGCTGAAGAAGAGCGAGGCGATGCTGCACACGATGATCGACTGGACCTACAACCTCGAGTACTGGATCGGCGTCGACGGCAAGCCGGTCTACGTCAGCCCGTCGGTCGAGCGCATCACCGGCTACACGGTCGACGACGTGATGGCCAACCCGGCGCTGCTCGACCTGATCGTCGACCCGGCCGATGCGCCGGCGTGGTCCCATCACGTGCGGCGCTATCTCGCGGAACAGGACCCGGCGCCCAGCGAAATCAGCCTGCGCATCACCCGGCGCAACGGCGAGCAGCGCTGGGTCAGCCATTTCTGCCGCGCGGTCTACGACGACGGCGGCCGGCACATGGGCCGGCGCGTCACCGTGCGCGACATCACCGAGCAGCGCCGCGCCGAGGAACAGATCCGCGAGCTGGCGTATTTCGACCCGCTGACGCGATTGCCGAACCGGCGCTTGCTGATGGACCGTCTCGGCCAGGCACTGGTCGCCAGCGAGCGCAGCGGCCAGTATGGCGCGGTGATCATGCTCGACCTCGACCATTTCAAGGAGCTCAACGACACGCGCGGCCATGAGGCCGGCGACCGCCTGCTGGTCGAGGTCGCCGCGCGCCTGGGCGGCTGCGTGCGCGTCGAGGACACGGTGGCCCGGCTCGGCGGCGACGAGTTCATCGTGATGCTCGAAGGCCTGGGGCGCCAGGCCGAGGCCGCCGAAGCCGAAGTCGAGCAGATCGCCGAGAAGATCCGCGAGCGGCTGGCCGAGCCCTATCTGATCGCCGCCGACGGCGCCGACCCCTTCGACGGCAGCGCCAGCCTCGGCGTAACGCTGTTCCGCGGGCGCGCGGTTTCGGCCGAGATCTGCCTGAAGCAGGCCGACATCGCGCTTTACCAGGCCAAGGACGCCGGGCGCAACGCGGTGCGCTACTTCAACCCGGCGATGCAGGCGGCGGTCGAGACGCGCGCGGCGTTGCAGTCGGCGATCCGCCGCGGCATCGAGCGCGCCGAGTTCACGCTGTTCTACCAGCCGCAGGTGGACCGCGACGGCGTCGTCACCGGCGCCGAGGCGCTGCTGCGCTGGGTGCGCGCCGACGGCACGCTGCTGCTGCCCGGCGCCTTCATCGCCACGGCCGAGGCCAGCGGGCTGATCGTCGAGCTTGGCCGCTGGGCGCTGCGCGAGGCCTGTGCGCAGCTGCGCGCCTGGGGCGGGCAGCCGGCGACGCGCCAGCGCACGATTTCGGTCAACATCAGCGCGCGGCAGTTCTATCGCAAGGACTTCGTCGACGACGTCGTTGCCGCGCTCGAGCACAGCGGCGCCGACCCGTCGCGCCTGCGCCTGGAGCTGACCGAAAGCGTCGTGCTCGAGCGCCTCGACGACGCGGTCGCGACGATGCGCGAGTTGATTCGTCGCGGCGTGACGTTCTCGCTCGACGATTTCGGCACCGGCTATTCGTCGCTGTCGTACTTGAAGCGCCTGCCCGTGCGTGAAGTCAAGATCGACCAGTCCTTCGTGCAGGACATGACCGACGACCCCAACGACATGGCGATCGTTCGCGCGATCCTCGCGATGGCCAGCGCGCTGAACCTCGACGTCGTCGCCGAAGGCGTCGAGCACGAGGCGCAGCACGAGTTGCTGCTGCACGCCGGCTGCGCGATGTTCCAGGGTTATCTGTTCGGCCGCCCGCTGCCTTGCGCGCAGTGGCCGGCGGCCTGAGCC
>JAJZHH010000091.1 GCA_021804595.1 Pseudomonadota bacterium | reverse complement strand
GCTTGAGCGGCACCGTGGCGGCCGGCAGCGTCGCCGTCGGCGACGCGCTGCGCGTGACCGCGTCGGGCCAGCTGGCCACGGTGGCCGAGATCGTGACCTTCGACGGCCCGCTGCAGCGCGCCGAGGCTGGTGATGCGGTGACCTTGCGCCTGGATCGCGAAGTCGACGCGTCGCGTGGCGACGTGCTGTCGCACGCCGACGCGCCGCTGGACAGCAGCGACCAGTTCGAGGCCGCGCTGGTGTGGTTGCACGAGGAGCCCGGGCTGGTCGGGCGCAGCTACGAGCTCAAGCTGGCGTCGCAGTGGAGCGGCGCGTCGCTGACCGCGATCAAGCACCGCATCGACGTCAACACCCAGGCGCGCGAACCGGCGCGGCAGCTGCAGCTCAACGACATCGCGGTGTGCAACATCGCCTGCAGCCGGCCGCTGGCGTGCGCGCCGTACGCCGAGTCGAAAACGCTGGGCGCGTTCATCCTGGTCGACCGCTACAGCCACGCGACGATGGCCGCCGGCATGATCACCCACAGCCTGCGCCGCGCCTCCAACGTGCACCGGCAGGCGCTGCAGGTCAACCGCGCCGCGCGCGAGCGCATCAACGGACACGCCGGGCGCGTGGTCTGGTTCACCGGGCTGTCGGGCTCGGGTAAGTCGACGCTGGCCAATGCGCTCGAGGTCGAGCTGCACGCGCGCGGGCTGCGCACCTACATCCTCGACGGCGACAACGTGCGCCAGGGGCTGAACCGCGACCTCGGTTTCACCGACGCCGACCGCGTCGAGAACATCCGCCGCATTGCCGAAGTCGCGCGCTTGATGCTCGACGCCGGCCTGGTCGTGATCACCGCGTTCATTTCGCCGTTCGAGCGCGAGCGCGCGATGGCGCGCGAGGTCGTCGGCGCCGACGACTTCATCGAGGTCTACGTCGACACGCCGCTGGCAGTGTGCGAGCAGCGCGACGTCAAGGGCCTGTATCGCAAGGCGCGCGCCGGGCAGATTCCGAACATGACCGGCATCAACAGCCCGTATGAAGTGCCGCCGGCGCCCGACTTCGTCGCCGACGGCGCCGGTGCCGACGTTTCCGTGCTCATCGACGCATTGGTCGAGCGGGTGACAGCGCGCACGACTGATACGGTGGGTATTGCCTCCCCCGGCAATCAATAGCCAAAAAAGGGCTGGGGCATGCTGCCGCTTCGAGCTGTCTGCGACGGCCAGCGGCATCGATGTGATGCCTGGGGAGGAAAGCATGCACGCGGCAGCGGCGGGTGCGCTGGCGACGCTGGGCCATCGCCGGATCAAACGCCTGTCGGCCATTGCTGCGCGGCGTGCAGCACGCGCAGCACAACGATCGCCCCGGCATCGTCATCGACGCGGTAGACCAAGACATAGTTCGGTCGCACGACAGCCTCCCGGGTGCCGCGCACGCGGCCTGCTCGGTAGAGCGTCGGATGCTTCCGAATCTGCTCAGCTTTCGCCTCGATCTCGTCGTCGATCTCGATCGCCGCGATCGGGTTGTCCTGGGCGATGTGCTCGAGAATGGCTTCGCGGTCTTCCAGCGCCATGGGGCGCCATACAACGCGCATTACCGCGCCGCCTGCTTGATGGCCGATTTGCGGCTGGCGAACGTGGCGCGCGCCTGGTCGTCGGGAACGCTCGGGCGCGGGTCGTCGATGCTGGCCTGCACCTGAGCCCGAAACCACGCATCGTGCGCCGCCGCCTCGTGTGCGCGGCGCATCTGCGCAGCCGCGTCGGGCCGCCGCGGGCGATGCACAGAAGCCGCGCTGTAGTTGCGAGCGTCGATGCCGTCGATGCGCACGATCCCCAGCTCGTCGCGCAGGTACTGGATACAGGTATCCAGGCTGGCCCACACGCGTGGCTTGTCGGTGCGCTGGGTGCCAAGCGGCGTTTCCTGCGTCCCGATCTTGAGCATGACGGCCCAGCCGCCTGGTTGGCCGATGACGGCTGCGCCGCGCAGGCCGCCCGCCTCCATGACGCGGCGCGCGTTCGGGGTGTCGATGGTCTTTTGCATGATATCTCTCCGCCTGAGCGCCGAGCTCGGTACAGATAAGAGTCTGTCATGCAACAGGTAAAAATGCAAACTCGACCACGAGCAAGTCGTCGGCGCCAGTGTGGTGTTTCTTTCCGGTTCTCAATGCACTCGCCACTGAACAATCTGGTTGATGCTGGCACCGTTAAACAGCAGCGGCGTCATGGAACTCGACTGCTGCGTTCCGCCGTAAACCGGCAATGTACTGCCACCCACCGAAATGTTGGGGGTATAGGCTTGGCCTTGACCCAGATCGAGGTTTCCGGTCAGGTACTGGCCGTTTTGCGTGATGGTCTTGCTGGGGAAGGCGCCCGACGGCAGCTTGAAAAAGTCGTAGTAGCCTTCGCCATTGATGTTGCAGCTTGCAGCGCTGCTTCCCGGCGGCACGTAGGTCGGCACGACGAGCACGCCGTTGACCACACGCGGCGTATCCGAGACCAAGGCGTTGTTTTGCATCGGCGCCGGTGTTGTCGACGTGGATGCCAGGGTGTTCCATCCCGATCCTCCCCAGCTGTACGCGGTGCCGGCACCGCTGGCCCAGATCGGGCTCCAACCCGAGCTGCCGATGCCAAACACGGTCAGCGTGCTGGTGCTGGCCGTGCTGCTGGTACTGACCGCCCACAAATAGGGCAGATTGCTGACCGTCTGCGTTCCGAGGTAGATCACCGGCTGACCATCTTGCGTAGTGCCGATCGAGGTGATGTTGCCGATGTCGGTCTTGGCCGTGCCGCTGAACGAGGTGACGTACAGATTGCCGCTGCCATTGCCGAAATAGATCTCGCCGGCCGCTTGGTCCAGGTACAGTTCGCTGGTCACCGTGCCAACGCTGTTGGGCAGCGATGCGCTGGTTGACGCGCCGGTGGCCACGTTAAATTCGACCAGTGTGCTGCCGCTGGAGCCGTTGACGATGAAGGCGGCGTACTGGCTGCCGCCAATGCTGCCGATGACCGGAGCCTGGCGCTGGGGATAGCCGGTCGTCCCCGAAGGCAAGGCCTGCGTGTTGCTGGGCATCGGACTGGTCTGGGGCAAGAAGGTCGTGATGACCTTCGATGGATTGCCATTCGCATCGAGCGCCAGGTCGTACCAGAGCGCGCCGCCTTGGGCGCTGCCGACGAGATAGGTGCCCCAGGTCGTGTTGCCGCCGGCGGTGCTCTGCGCGTCGACGACGGCGAACTTGCCGGCGAAATTGTCGCTGTACGGGAAAGTCGAGTAGCTTTGCAATTGCGGCACGAAGCTGCGCGGCATCCAGCCCCAACGCAGCGCGCCCGTGGAAGCATCGATGGAATACAGGAAGCCGTCATTGTTGGTGAACAGCAGCGCGGTCGGTCGGCTTTTCTCCGTCGTGGCATAGCTCAGGTAACCGGGCAACAGCGCATCGCTGGCGCTGGCCGGCGGGCTGAGCAGCGTCGCGAAGTCGCCGGTGCCGAAGCCGTCGAGCACCGAACCCGACGCGCGGCTGCCGAGGTAGGCCAGCGAGCAGCCACTGGGGGCGGCGGTGTTCGGGTTGACGGTGTATGAGACGATCGTCGATACGTTGGGCACGCAGGTGGTCGCGCTCAGTGCAAAGGCTGCCGCATTGTTGGTGGCCAGCGACCCCAGCGTCGAAATGGAGCTGCCGTCGGCGGCGGTTGATTCCAGCGTGCTCGACGAGCGGGTACTGTTGCCGCTCATCAGCGCGCCGGCTTCCCACGACGCGGTGCTGGACGCGGTGCCGTTGCTCGACAGCGCGTAGGCATACACGTAGCCTTGCACCGGGCTGGGGTTGCTGTCGAGCGAGTACAGGTAGCCGTTCGAGCTGATCGTCAGCGGCGCCACCGGGGCGCCGATGGTGCGCGCGGCGGGTGACGCTTCAAAGCACGTGATTTCGTGGATGTTGCTGGCGCCCCCCGCAGTACCGGCGAAGCCGAAGCGGAAGTACGGCGGCAGCGTGCCATTGCTGCTCGTGATCGATGTTGCGGGAAGGATGCTGGTGAAGCCCGTGTTGTTCCAGTTGTAGTCGAGACTCAGCTTGTTGTCCGGGGTGATGATCAGGCGATAGGTGATCGGGAAGGCGCTACCACGCGTGGTCGCAAAAACACTCGACATCGGCGTGGTCGACGGCAGGTGGACGGCAGCCAGATAGCCATAGTTGGCGATGGGTGTGCTGGTCTGCTTGGGCGAAGATGATTTTGAATAATTCCAGAGGTAGCCACTCATGCAGGTGTTCTCGACCGCGGCGACCTTCTGCGACGAACTCAGCGTCGAGGGGTAGTAGGTCGGATAGGCCTGGTTGAGGCTGCTCCAGTTGAGATTGCCCGAGCCGCGCATGCCGATGGTCTCGGGAATCTGTTGGGAGAACTGGGTGCTGGTGTTGTCGGTCTTGTCGAGAAAGAAGCCGCCATCATCCATGCCCAGCCCGATGTAGCCGGCGGGCATGCCGTCGACGCCGAAGGTCGGGTCGCTGCTGGTGCCTTGCGAATTGCGGTTGTTGCAGGAGTAGCCGAGACTGCCGCCGGCGCCGCCCACCGGAAGGTTGCTCGGATCGATGGCGACGGGGTTCCCCGACGAATCCTTGGGTACCGAAAGAAGGAAGAACAGGATGCCGTCGCCGCCGTGGTTTTTGCAGATGTAGTTGTTGCCCGAAGGGCAGGTGCCGTCGTTGTATTCGCGCACCTTGCCGCCCTGCAAGGCGTCGTAGGTGTACGTGGTGAAGGTGATCTGGATGCCCTGGTCGGTCGGGAACGCCGAGGTGTCGATGATGCCGCCCTGCACGAACTGGTTGTCGTCGTTGGTCAGCCGCAGCGCTCCTTGGCCGACCGGGTCAGGCAGGGTGCCGCTGACGCCGCCGAGCTGGGTCTGGCCCTTGTAGTCCGTGGTGCCGCAGGCGGGGATGCCGATGCCGTTGGTGACCTTCGTGGTGGAGTCCCCAGCGGTCAGGCATGCACCGCCGGTTGCGACCCACGGCAGCGATGCCGAGGTACCCGTGAAATTGTCCTGCACGATGGTGGCCGGGTCGGCCGGCATCATCGCGGCGAGGGTGAACAGCGCGATCGCCAGGGCAGCGCGCAGCGCGCGCTTCCGAGGGGGCGGGCAAAGTGGCTTTTTCATGGCGGCCTCACTGCACCAGACAGAGTTTGTAGAGCGCCTCGGTGTCAACCGCCACGCCGGTGCGCGTGTCAACCGTGTGCACCCAGATGTCGTAGTAGCGCGCGACGAGGCCCTGAGTGTCGCCGCAGGCTGTGGCGTCCGACTGGCCGGTGCTTTCGACAAAGGCCCACGCGCTTTGCGTGGCACCGTTGGCCAAGCCTGCAGTGCCATTGCTCAAGGTGACTGGCGCGCAGGTGTCGGTCGACGTCGATTTCGCGATGCATGTCGCCCAATAGCTTGGGCTGGGCTGCGTCAGCGCGGTTCCGGGTGCCAACGACAGAAACCAGCTCTTGCCGCTGGCCGCGCTCTCCAGCAGTTGCCCCGGGTTGGCCTGCGTGGTCTGCGTGATTTGCGCGACGACCCACTGCAGCGCAAGATCGCTGGCCTGTGTGTTCTTCTGTCGTTGACTGAAAGCGTCGGTAAGCGAGGTGTCGGTGAGCGCGCCGCGAAACGTGAACAGTGCGCCGAGGAACATCAGCAGCAGCGCGATCAACACGACGAACAGCACCGATCCTGTCTGAGCGGTGCGCGGGGAGCGTCGTGAGGTATCCAGATGCATCGCCATGTCTTTCGAATCAACCGTCACTTCCGGTGCCGCCATCGCCGCTAGTGCCCCCGCCGCTGGCCGCGGAGACCGTGTTCGTCGCGACGTTGCGTAACCAGACTTGGGTTACGTAGACCGCGAAATGGTGGTGTGCCTCGGGCGCGCTCGGCGTGTAATCGACGAAGGCGTCGGGTGCGACGAGACCGCTGCCCGGCTGCGGCACCGTGATCGTTTTCGGCGCCGTGTACTGCGGGTCCGCCTGCAGCGTGCGCATGACCAGCGCCAGCGCCACTTCGACCAGTTGGTCGGTGGGACCGACGTCGCCCCAGGTCTTCCAGGTCGGCGCGGTCTGTCCGATCGTCGCGGTGGCCGGGATGACGCCGAACAGCGCTTGCAGGCTTACCGCCCCCGGCGCAATGGCTTGCTGCGAAATCAGCGAATCGTTCAGTGCATCGTAGGTCGAGCGCTGCAGCACCGGGAAGGTCTGGCCGCTGCTCTGGTTGATCCAGTATTGCTGGATCTCAAGCGTGTCGGTCGCGCTGCCAATGTCAATCAGCTGCGAGTGGATCAGGTTGCTATTGGTAAGTGATCCGAAGGTCGACGGGATCTGCGCTGAGTACCCAGTGTATCCAGTCGACGGCATCAGCGAGCTCGGTGCGCTCTTGATATAGGTGGCGCCCTGGCCGGTGCTCGCGTTGTTGTTGACGATCGGAATACGCAGGCAGACGATGCCGCCGTTCATCGGCACCGCCAGATAGGCGATGTCGCCGATGTTCAGCGCCTGGCTGCCGATCAGCTGGTTGGTCGAAATCGGCAGCTGGGTGCTGTTCATCGCGCCCTGGCCGTTGCCCGATTGCGTGGTGCCGAACTGCACGACCGACAGCGGCGGCATCGAGTTGGCGACGAACTGCGGAATGCTCGGAGCCGAAGTCATCATCAGCGCCTGCTGACCGTAGCCGCTGCCGTAGCCCGGCGCGGTCGTTTGCAGCGGCAGTGCCGTGCCACTGGCTTGCGACGCTGCCCAGACCGGAGCCTGCGTAGCGTAGCCGCTCTGCTTGGAATCGTAGGTCAAGGTCAGCTGGCAGTGTGGCTGCGCCATACTGAGCATGAAGCCGGCGCTTTGCAGGTCTCGCGTCAGCAAGGTGAGCGCAGCACGCGCGTTGTCGTTCATCTGCGCCAGCGTGCTGTTGTCGGCGTCCTGGCGGAAACCGAAGCCCAGCGTGATGAACACGATCAGACCGAGGATCGCGCTGATGGCCAGCGCAACCATCAGCTCGATCAGCGTCAGGCCGCGCGCTCGCTTACTGTATGCCGATCTGTCCATGGAACACCTGAGAGCGCTTCGTCGATCCCTGCGTCCAGCCGAGCGTGAGCTGCAGGCCGCAGCTGCTTGTGCTGCACGAGCTGCCGTCGGCGCTGTTCTGCGCAACGATGGACACGGTCAGCCCGGGAATCAGCTGCGCATATTGCGTATACCAATCGCTCAGCGAGGTCGTCGGCATTGAGCTGGCCTGCGCGGCGCTGCTGGCGCTGACCGGAAGCACCGATGGGTTGGCGCCGAGAATCGCAAACAGCGCATCGGCCGCCATTTGCACGCTGCTGACCGTGCCGTTGGTGTAGGGCTGCGGTGCGGTGCGCGCGTAAAGCGCCGATACGCCGAGCAGGCCCAACGAAAAGATCAGCATCGCGACGAGAACCTCGAGCAGGCTGAAGCCGCGCTGTCGCAGGCGGTCAGGACGCATATTGAGGGCCCCATAAAATGACGCCCGAGCCATAAACGTAGATTGTCGACGGCTGCGTGGGGCTGCCCGCCAGCGTGAACGTGATTGTGTTCGACGCATTCGACGTGCCGCTGCTGATGTCGACCATGCCCAGGCTGTTGTAGCTTAACGCGAGGCTGCTGCCGCTCATGCCGGAGCAGCTCGCGCCCTTGTATTCCGATCCGACTTGCTGCGTCGTCAGCGAGTGTGCGGTATCGGTGGTGCCGGTGGTGCTCGCGGTCCAACTGACCTTGGTGTCCCAGCTGCAGTCACTGTTGAGCGTGATCGTCGCTACCGTCGCGCCAGCCAGCGCCTGCGCGCGGGTCCACGACGCATCCTGGACGAAGGCTTCGGACAGCGAGACTGCACGACGCGCGGCGACCGCGTCGAGCAGATTGGGCAGCGCTACGGTCAGCAGCAACGCGACGATCAGAACCGTCACAAGCAGTTCGAGCAGCGTGAACCCGGCAAGACGCCGCGACCGCTCGCCCATTTGACATGACGCACTCGTTGGCATGGTCGTGCGATTTGGAGAATCCCAAGTGCGACTGGCTGGCTGGCGCAACTCCGCGCTTGCCGAGCTACCCGCCGCTGCGCACAATCATAGCGTTGGAAACAGGGTTTGACGGGGGTTTTTCGGGGAGGGCGCGCGAGCGCGAGCGGCGGGAGATTACGATGGCGTGCCTGGAAACGACAGATACGGGAGCATGTCCGATGCGGCCAGCCTATCTTCGACCTACCGACGCGTGCCCTCGCGAGGCGTGGCATGGCGCGTTCGCGGCGGTGGCGCGGCGGCCGCTGCGTGCCCTCGGCCGCGGTTTCACGCTGATCGAATTGATGATTGTGGTGCTGGTCGTCGCCATATTGGCGGCGGTGGCGCTTCCGGCCTACAACGATTATGTGTTGCGTGGCTACGTCAACACCGCGCAGGCCGCGTTGTTGGCCCAGGCGCAAAGCATGGCGCAATTCGCGCAGGACCATGGCACTTACGTCGGTTCATGCACGAATCCGCCGACGGTGAACAATTTCACGATCGCCTGCAGTAATCTGTCGCAGACGACGTATACGGTGAGCGCGTCGGGCAGCGGGCCGGCCGCCGGTTTCACCTTCACGCTCGACAGCTCCGGCGCGCGGCAGACCACAGCGGCGGCGCGTGGCTGGAGCACCAGCACCAGCTGCTGGATCACCGACAAGTCGGGGGACTGTGCTGCACCTTGAGCCCGCCCCGGGCACGGAGACTGCCATGGATAGCGTCAGCCCCGCATTTTCCACCCGCACCACCGACGGCGACGCGGCCGCCGAGGTGCAGCGCATTGCGCAGCGCCTCGACGCGCGGCTGGCCGAGCTGCCGGTGCTGCCGAGCATGCTGGTGCAGCTGGCCGCGCTCGACTCCGGGCAGCCGGACTATTTCGACCGCGTGCTGGAGCTGGTCAACGCCGACCCCGGCTTCGCGGTGCGGCTGCTGCGCCTGGCCAACGCGGCCGGGCAGCAGAGCGGGCAGACCGCGCGCGCGATCGAGTCGACGACCGCGGCGCTGATGAAGGTCGGCGCGCGCGCCGCGGTCGAGCTGATGCTGGCCTCGCACGCGGCGCGCATCTTCCCGGCGCGGCTCGACTGGCAGCGTGACCTGTGGATGCACTCGATCCTGGCCGCGTATTTCATGCGCCGGCTGGCGCCGTTCGTGACCGACTACCCGCTCGACATGAACGAGGCCTATCTCGCCGGGCTGCTGCACGACATCGGCCGCTTCCTGCTGTTTCTCGAAGCCCCCGAGCCGTTCCGCGAAGTCGGCGAAGCCGACTGGAACACGCCGCAGGCGCTGCGCCAGGCCGAGCAGGACTGCTGCGGCTACACCCACGCCGAACTCGGCGCGATGGCGCTGCGTCGCTGGGGCATGGCCGAGACGCTGGTGGTGGTCGCGCGCGACCACCACGACGGCGAAGCCGCCACGCACAGCGGCCAGCAGCGCGCGCTGCTGGCGCTGCTGCGCGACGTCGACTGGCTGGCGCTGCGCGTCGCGCGCGACGGCCTCGACTGGTTCGCGCAGCCGCTCGACGACATCGACGCGCAACTCTCCGGCAACATGACCAGCCACTACCGCGGCGATCTGACGCACCGGCTCAACGTGCTGCGCCAGGCCGCCGGCGAGGCGCGCCAGCTGGCCGCAGCGCTGGGCGTGAGCTGGGACGCGGACCTCAGCGCGGGCGCACCGTCAGCACCCGCGTGAGCGGGGTGTCGCCGACGCGGGTGCCGGGGCGTACCGCACCGACGACGAACGCCCGCGGATGGCCCTGCACTTCGATGTAGATCGGATCGCCGGGGCGGAACATGTCTTCGGCGGCGACGACCAGGAAGCTGCCGTCGGCGTGCGGGAACACCTTGCCGTCGAGCGGGTAGCGGCCTTCGCGGTCATAGCTGGCGCGCTGGCGCGACGCGCGCGCGATGCCACGGCGCTCCAGGCCGGTCGCGGCGCCAAGCTGCAGCATGCGGTCGACGACGCGGTCGTCGACGTTGCTGCGGATCAGGTCTTCGTCCTCGACCCAGGTTTTGAGAGTCTTCATCACACGCTACTTGTACACCTTGCATCGCGCCAAGGCACGGCAATAGTTCACACATTTGACGCCTTTGAATGGATTCGCTTTGTTCAAAACCGTCGGCGCCGGCCCGTGAGGCGACGCTTTCAGGCGTTACCAGCGCGTGCGCGAGCCCTTGTCGGCCTTGGCCTGGTACATCGCGAGGTCGGCTGCGCGCAGCAGCGCGTCGGCGTCGCGCGCGTCGTTGGGGTATAGCGCCAGCCCCATCGACATGCCGATGCGCAGCGGCGGGTGCGAGTCGAACTCGAACGCGGCGTCGAGCGCGCCGTGCAGGCGCTCGAGCAGCGCACCGAGCTGCTCGGGCAGCCGCGCGCCGTCGAGCTCCTCGAGCACGACGACGAACTCGTCGCCGCCGAGGCGCCCGAGCAGGTCGCTGCCGCGCATGCGCGACTGAAGCCGCGCGGCCAGCTCGCGCAGCAGCGCGTCGCCGGTGGCGTGGCCGTAGCGGTCGTTGACCGGCTTGAAGTCGTCGAGGTCGAGCATGCCCACCGCCAGCAGCGTACCGTGGCGGTGGGCGCGCTCGATGGCGCCGGCCAGGCGCTGCTCGATGGCGCGGCGGTTGGGCAGCCGCGTCAGCGGATCGAACAGCGCCATGCGGCCGAGGTCGTCGGTCAGCGCGTGGCGCTGGCTGACGTCGATCTGCGTCCACAGCACGCGCTGGGCGCCGTCGCCGAAATCCAGGCGAACTCCGGCGACGTCGAGCCAGACGGTGGCACCGTCGACGCGCCGGTAGGCCAGGTCCTGCAGCGTGCCGCGGCCGTCGTGCAGCACGCGCTCGAGCAACGCTTCGGCGCGCTCGCGCGTGTCGGCGTCGGGGTAGACGTCGGTGTGATCCGCGAGCTGCTGCGCGTCGGCGGCGCCGGTGATGTCGAGCAGCCGCGCGTTGACGTGCTCGAGCGCGCGCCCGGGGTAGCGCACGACGGCGACGCCGACGCTGAGGTTGTCGAGCAGCGCGGCGTTGACGCGCAGCGCCTGGTGTTCGCGCTGCAGCGCGTCGACGCGGTCGAGACCGTGCGAGATGTCGCCGGCGAGCTGCACCGCGAGTTCGCGCCAGTCGGCGTCGAAGCCACCGGGCGAGCTTGCGTACAGCACCAGCACCGCCCACGGCCTGCCGCCGCGGCGCAGCGGCAGGCAGGCGGCGCCGCGCAGGCCGAGCTCGTGCAGCCGCCGGCGCCACGGCTGCAGCCGGGGGTCGAGCTCGAGGTCGTCGTCGAACAGTGCACGCCGCTCGCGCCAGGTGCGGCCGACCAGGCCGTGGCCGGTGGCGTGCGCGGCGTCGGCCGAGGCGTCGAGCCCGTCGAGGTAGGCGCGCGCCGCGCCGGCACCGGCCAGTACCTCGAAGCGCTGCTGCGCGTCGGGGCGGCCGATCCAGGCCAGCCCGAGGTCGGGCAGCCCGGCGAGCAGGTCGCAGAAGGTCTGCAGCAGCCCGTGCTCGTCGTTGGCCTGTGCGATGGTCTGGTTGACGCTGGAGACGACGCGGCGGAACTCGGCCAGCTTGAGCAGCCGCGCGCGGTGCGCGCGCTCCTGCTCGACCAGCGCCTGTGCACGCCGCTCGGCGCGCGCGTCGAGCTCGCCGCTGAGCCGGGCCAGCGCGTCGAGCGCGGTGCGCCGCTCGGCCTGCAGCGCCGCGGCCAGCAGCAGGCCGGCGC
>JAJZHH010000189.1 GCA_021804595.1 Pseudomonadota bacterium | reverse complement strand
TCGGCGCGCTTGCGCCGCGCGACGCCGGCGTATTCCTGCAGCTTGTAGGCGCAGTCGAGATAGGGCTGGTCGGCCGAGGTGTTCATCCGCGTGCCGACGCCGAAGCCGTCGATCGGCGCGCGCTGCTCGCGCAGCGCGTGCACCGCGTCCTCGTCGAGGTTGCTGCTGGCGAAGATGCGCAAGCTGCCGCAGCCGCCGGCGTCGAGCACCGCGCGTACCCGCCGCGCATGCTCGGCGAGGTCGCCGCTGTCGATGCGCACGCCACCGATCGACAGCCCGTCGCGCGCCAGCCGCGCAGCCAGCGCGACGACCTTGCGCGCCGCGACCTCGGTGTCGTAGGTGTCGATCAACAGCGTCGCCGGCTCCGGGTGCGCGCGGACGAAATGCGCGAAGGCCTGCTCCTCGTCGTCATGCGCCTGCACGTACGAGTGCGCCATCGTGCCGTACAGCGGGATGTCCCAGCGCATGCCGGCGAGCACCGTCGCGCTGCCGTCGAAGCCGGCCAGGTAGCTGGCGCGAGCCGACAGCAGCGCCGCTTCGGCGCCGTGCGCGCGGCGCATGCCGAAGTCCACCAGCAGCGCGTCGCCGGCGGCCAGCCGCACGCGCGCAGCCTTCGATGCGACCAGGGTCTGGAACTGCAGCAGGTTGATCACGCGCGACTCGATCAGCTGCGCTTCCCGCAGCGGCGCGACCACGCGCAGCAGCGGCTCGTCGGCAAAGCATGGCGTGCCTTCGGGCATCGCGTCGACGTCACCGGTGAAACGCAGATCGGCCAGGCTGTCGACGAAGGCGGCGTCGAAGCGCGATTGACGGCGCAGCCAATCGAGTTCGGCGCCGTCGAAGCGCAGGGTCTCGAGCATTTCGAGCACCTGTTCGAGACCGGCGGCGAGCAGGAAGTTGCGCCGTTCGGGAAGCCTACGGACGAAGAACTCGAACACCGCGGTGTCGTTCATGCCACAGGCGTGGTAGGCCTGCAGCATCGTCAGCTGGTACAGGTCGGTGAGCAGCGTCGGCGCGGCCCCCGGCGTCATCGAGGCGGCTCCCACAGCGTGGCGCCGGCGTTGCGCATGGTCCGCAGCGCCTGCGCGCCGGCCACCTCGTCGAACGCGGCCACCGAGTCGCCGAGCAGCAGCACCGCGTAGCCCAGACGCCGGGCGTCGAGCACGGTATGGAGCACGCAGAACTCGGTGGCGACGCCGCCGACGCACAGCCGGCGCACCGCGAGGCCGCGCAGTTCGGCGTCGAGCGCGGTGCCGCCGAACGCCGAATAGCTGTCGACGTCGGTTCGACTGCCCTTCGACGCGATGAAGGCGTCGGCCGGCAGCGCCAGGCCTTCGGCGAACGCGGCGCCGTCGGTGCCGGCCACGCAGTGCGCGGGCCAAGGTCCGCCGTCGGCGATGAACGAGACGTGGTGCGGCGGGTGCCAGTCGCGTGACGCGCAGACCGGCAGCGCGTCGGCGGCAAAGCGTCGCAGCCAGCGGTTCAGCGGCGCCACCAGCCGCTGCGCGTCGGGCACCGCGAGGCTGCCGCCGGGCATGAAGTCACGCTGCATGTCGACCACCAGCAGCGCGTCGCCCGCCTGCGCGGGGCTTGAGTTCGGATCCATGTCGAAACGCTCCGGGAGGCACCGGGCCATCTGTCCGATGCTAGCTGCGGTGGCGCTGCGGCGTGCTGAGCGGTGCCCGCCAAGCTTGATCGCGCAGGGGGCGCCGTGCTCGGCTGACCCAGGTCAAGCCATGCGCTGCGGCGCGCGCCTAAAGTCCGCTGCGCATCGCGCGCGACGCGCGCGAATTCGAACGATATCGGAGGAAGACGAAATGAACTTGACGCAGCGCCTGCTCGAGGCGCTTCGCAGCCGCGGCGCGACCGAAGTGTTCGGCGTTCCCGGCGACTTCGCGCTGCCGCTGTTCGGCGAGATCGAACGCGCCGGCATACTGCCGCTTTACACGCTGGCCCACGAGCCCGCGGTCGGCTTCGCCGCCGACGCCGCGGCGCGGCTGCGCGGCGGCCTCGGCGTGGCCGCGGTGACCTATGGCGCCGGCGCCTTCAACCTGGTCAACGCGCTGGCCAGCGCCTACGCCGAGCGCGTGCCGCTGGTCGTGCTGTCGGGTGCGCCGGCGGCGCACGAGGCCGCCAGCGGCCTGCTGCTGCACCATCAGGTGAAGACGCTGGATTCGCAGTGGCGCGTGATGGCCGAGCTGACCGCCGATCAGGCGCGGCTCGACGACGTGCGCAGCGCACCGCAGCAGATCGCGCGGGTGCTCGACTGTGCCTTGCGCGAAGCGCGCCCGGTCTACCTCGAAGTGCCGCGCGACATGCCGGCGCGGCCATGCGAGGCGGTCGGCACGGCGCCGGCCCCGGAAGTCGACGCGCAGGCGCTGGCCGCCTGCGCCGACGAGCTGCTGCAGCGGCTGCGCGCGGCGACGCGGCCGTTGCTGATGGTCGGCGTCGAAGTCAGGCGCTACGGACTGGAGGCGCGCGTGGCCGAACTGGCGCGCCGGCTGGGTATTCCGGTGGTGACCAGCTTCATGGGACGCGGCCTGCTCGCCGAGCAGCCCGTCGCGCTGCGCGGCACCTACCTCGGGCTGGCCGGCGACGCCGAGCTGGCCGCCGAGGTCGAGAACTCGGACGGACTGCTGCTGCTCGGCGTGATCGTGTCGGACACCAATTTCGCGGTGTCGTCGCGAGCCATCGACCTGCGCTACGCCATCCAGGCGCTCGGCGGGCGCGTCGTGATGGGCCACCACGTCTACCCCGAGCTGCCGCTGGCGGCGCTGGTCGACGCGCTGCTCGAGCGCGTGCCGGCGGCGCCGCCGCTGCCGCAGCTCGCGCCGGCGGTCGCCGCACCGTGCGACGACGCGGCCGCCGGCG
>JAJZHH010000188.1 GCA_021804595.1 Pseudomonadota bacterium | reverse complement strand
CGCTGGGCCGGCATCTTCTTCATCTTCGAACTGGTGCTGCTGCTGGTCGGCGCGGTCGCGATGCTGATCGCCCACCCCGGCTCGATCAACCTGGCGCCGCTGAACCCGGCCAATCTGTCCGGCGGCCTCAAGGGCATCGGCCTGGGCTTCCCGCTGGCCATCTACCTGTTCATCGGCTGGGAGAACTCGGCCACGCTGGCCGAGGAAACGGCGAATCCGCGCCGCAACGTTCCGCGCGCGCTGATCCTGGGCACGCTGTCGATCGGCGTGCTCTACATCTTCCTCGCCTTCGCCACCGAAGTCGGCTTCGGCAACGACGCCAAGGCGGTCGGCGCGTCGGCCATCCCCTACGTCGACGCGATCAAGGCCAGTGCCGCCGGCATGCTGTTCGTCGCCTACCTGGCGGGCCTGACCAGCATCTTCTCGTCGCTGATCGGCCTGACCAATTCGCAGGCGCGCATCCTGTTCAACTCGGGCCGCGAAGGCCTGCTGCCGGCGTTCTTCGGCAAGATCCACCCCGAGCACGGCACGCCCCACGTTTCGCTGTGGGCGTTCATCGGCGTGGCGCTGACCATCGTGCTGGTGTTCGGTCGCAACATCGCGCCGGTCGACCTGTTCGGCGACGTCGGCACGCTGGGCACGATTCCGGTCATCGTCACCTACCTGGTGACCAACCTGGCGCTGCCGGTCTACGTGCTGCGCCACGCGCGCTCGTCGTTCAGCGTGCTGCGCCACCTGGTGCTGCCGCTGCTCGGCGTGGTGATGCTGGCGATGCCGCTGTGGGGCCTGGTCGAACCGGGTCAGCCGGCGCCGTTCAATATGTTCCCCTACGCCGCGGCGATGCTGCTGCTGGGTTCGCTGATTTACGGCGTGCTGCTGTCGCGCCGTTCGCCCGACCTGATGTCGCGCATCGGCAGCTACGTCGCCGACGCCGAATAAGCGCATGGGCTGCCCGACGGCCGTTGGCCGCCGGGCAGCACCGCAAAAAGCGGCGCGAGCAAAAAGGTCTTTCTCTGGAGGTTGTATGCAACATTCAACGAATGAAGTTCTGGTGAACAGGCGGATCGCGGCGACGCCGCGCGGCGTCGGCGTGATGGCCGATTTCTTTGCGGCGCGCGCCGAGGGCGCCGAGCTGTGGGACGTCGAAGGCCGCCGTTTCATCGACTTCGCCGGCGGCATCGCGGTGCTCAACGTCGGCCATCGCCACCCGAAGGTGGTCGCCGCGATCGAGCAGCAGCTCAAGTGCTTCACGCACACCTGCTACCAGGTCGTGCCCTACGAGGGCTACGTCGCGGTCGCCGAGCAGCTCAACGCGCTGACCCCGGGCGACCACGCGAAGAAGACCGCGCTGTTCTCGACCGGTGCCGAGGCGGTGGAGAACGCGATCAAGATCGCTCGCGCCTACACCAAGCGCAGCGGCGTGATCGCCTTCGGCGGCGCGTTCCACGGCCGCAGCATGCTGGCGGTGTCGCTGACCGGCAAGGTGCAGCCGTACAAGACCGGCTTCGGCCCGTTCCCCGGCGAGATCTACCACGTGCCGTACCCGGCCGAGCGCGCTTCGCTGGCGGAGACGCAGAAGGCGATCGAGCAGCTGTTCAAGTGCGACATCGAGCCGGCGCGCGTGGCCGCGATCATCTACGAGCCGGTGCAGGGCGAAGGCGGCTTCAACGTCATCCAGACCGCCGCGGTCAAGTGGCTGCGCGAGCTGTGCGACCAGCACGGCATCGTGCTGATCGCCGACGAAGTGCAGACCGGCTTCGGCCGCACCGGCCGGCTGTTCGCCAGCGAGCATTTCCACGAGCAGGCCGGCGTCGTTCCCGACCTGATGACCATCGCCAAGTCGCTCGGCGCCGGCATGCCGCTGTCGGCGGTGTGCGGACGCGCCGAGATCATGGACGCGCCCGGCCCCGGCGGCCTCGGCGGCACCTACGCCGGCAACCCGCTGGCGGTGGCCGCGGCGCAGGCGGTGATCGAGATCATGCGCGACGAGCAGCTTCCGGCGCGCGGCGAGCGCCTCGGCCAGCAGCTCAAGAGCCGCGTCGAATCGCTGCGCGGGCAAGTGCCGCGCATCGCCGACGTGCGCGGCCTGGGCGCGATGGTCGCGGTCGAGTTCGCCGACCCGGCCACCGGCGCGCCCGACGCCGACTTCACGCGCCGCGTGCAGGCGCAGGCGCTGGCCCGCGGCCTGATCCTGCTGAGCTGCGGCGTCTACGGCAACGTGCTGCGTTTCCTGTTCCCGCTGACGATCGGCGACGCGGTGTTCGCCGAAGGCCTCGACGTGCTGCAGGCGGCGCTGCTCGCGGCGGCCGCGGCCTGAGGCGAAGCAGGGCGCCGCGCGAAGCGCACAATGTGCGCGTCGCGCGGCCGGTGTCGCGCGCGGAGTCGGAGGCGCTGCGATGAGGCGCAATGAGATGGTGTGCGAGCTGATCGCACTGGAGTTCGGCGTCGGCTCGAACTCCGATCTGCTGCACAAGCGCCTGTATTCGGCGATCCGCCGCGCGATCGTCGGCGGGCGCCTGCCCGCCGGCGCGCCGCTGCCCGGCACGCGCGTGCTGGCCACCGAACTCGGCCTGGGCCGCAACACCGTCGCGCGCGCCTACGAGCGGCTGCTCGCCGAGGGCTACGCCGAGAACGGCGCGGCCGGGCGCAGCAGCTTCGTCTCCGGCGCGGCGCAGGCGCTGCGGCCGAGCTGCCGGCCGGCGCGCGGCAGCGTCGGCATTTCGCGCCGCGGCGTCGAGCTGATGCACGGCGCCGGCGCGTCGCCGATCCAGCGCGGCGCCTTCGTCGCCGGCGTTCCCGACAGCAGCCACTTTCCGTTCGACGTCTGGCGCCGCATGCTCGCGCGCCACTACCGCGTCGAGCACGGCGACCTGCTGCAATACACGCAAAGCGGCTACGGCCCGCTCAAGCGCGCGCT
>JAJZHH010000090.1:6087-12036 GCA_021804595.1 Pseudomonadota bacterium | reverse complement strand
CGGCACCGCCAGCGCCGGCTCCGCGGCCGCGGCCGGCAGCGCCGCGGCGGCCAGCAGCGCGGCGGCCAGCGTCAGCGCGCCAGCACGGCGCAGCGTCAGCGCTCGCTCCACAGCCGGCCGCCGGTGGCCCAGTGCGACTTCGGCACTTCCTGCAGGATGATGTCGACCGCGTCGGGGCTGCACTGCAGCGTCGCGACCACGGCGTCGGTGACCTGGCGCACCAGTTCCTGCTTGAGCTCGTCGCTGCGGCCCTCGAACATCTCGATGCGGATCGTCGGCATCGACACGCCTCAATGCGTCATGTCGGGCGCGTACAGCGGGGTCGGCAGACTGGCGACGTAGGCCGCGATGTCGTGCAGATCCTGCGTGCTCAGCGTCGCCACCATGCCGCCCATGATCGCGTTGTCGCGGCCATAGATCGGCGTCTGGTGCGCGCTCTGGTACTGCTGCAGCGCGTGGAACAGGTAGGACTCGGGCTGGCCGGCGATCACCGGATAGGCCGGCGACACCGGTTTGTCGAGGCCGGCGCCGTGGCAGCCCATGCAGCCGTGCGAGGCGACCAGCGACTGGCCCTTCTTCAGGTCCGCGGCGTGCGCCGATGCGCTCAGCAGCGTCAGCCCCAGCGCGGCGCTCAGGGCGCAGATGCGGGCAAGCGACTTGTTCATCGTGGCGGTCCTCACTTCTTGGCGGGCTGGGAATAGTAGGCGGCGATGTCGGCCATTTCCTGGTCGGTCAGCGAGCTGGCGATCGCCTTCATCGTCTGGTTGCGGCGAGTGCCGGCGCGGTAGTCCTTCAGCGCCTGCACCAGGTAGGCCGCGTTCTGCCCGTTGAGCATCGGCACGGCATAGACGTCGGGGAACGCGGTGCGATAACCGTGGCCGGCGTTGTGGCAGCCCTCGCACATGAAGATGTCGTTCTTGCCAGCCGCCGCGTTGCCTTGGACGGTCTGGGCCTGCGCGGAGGCGGCGAGCGCCAGCGAGATCGCGAATATCAGCTTTTTCATTGCGGACGGATCCTGGATGGACGGAAACGGCTGGAAGCGCGGCATTATAGGGATCGGCCACTTCACGGGCGCCGAACCGGGGCCGCGACGACGATCGAATGCTGGTGAATTTGATCCGGCTCACGATGCCGCCGGGCGCCGCGTGCTAAAGGCCGCAAGGATTGCGCCGCGGCATCCGCGTCCGCGTCAGCGGAAGCTGCAAGAATATGTTCCAGGCGCATCGGCGTCGCCACCTTGAACTCCATTCATGCACGCATCGACTTTCTATCTCCTGGCACTGGCCGCGCTGCAGGGCGTGACCGAGCTGTTCCCGATTTCCAGCCTGGGTCACAGCATCCTGGTGCCGGCGCTGCTGCACTGGCCGCTGCAGCGCGACGCCGACTGGTTCCTGCCCTTCGTCGTCGTGCTGCACCTGGGCACAGCCGGCGCCTTGCTGCTGTACTTCTGGCGCGACTGGGCGGCGCTGATCGGCGGCTGGTTGCGCGCGCGTGGCGGCACCGGCAATGCGCAGGCGCGGCTGCTGTGGCTGCTGGTGGTCGGCTCGATTCCGGCTGGCTTGCTGGGGCTGCTGCTGGCGCACAAGATCCGCGCGCTGTTCGGCGGCTATGCGTTCGCTGCCGTGGCGCTGTTCGCCAACGGCGTGCTGCTGTTCGCCGGCGATTTCTGGAAGAACCGCGCCGCCACCACCGACCTCGAAGCCTTGAGCTGGCGCCGTGCGCTGGGTGTCGGCGCGGCACAGGCGCTGGCGCTGATTCCCGGTTTCTCGCGCTCGGGGGCGACGTTGGTCGCGGGGCTGGGCGTCGGCCTGAACTACGAGGCGGCGGCGCGCTTCTCGTTCCTGCTGGCCACGCCGATCATCGCCGCCGCAGGGCTGCTCGAAGTGCCCAAGCTGCTGCACGCCGGCGTGCCGCACGCGATGCTCGGCGCGATCGGTCTGGCCGGCCTGCTGTCGGGGGCCTGCGCCTGGCTGTCGACCTGGTTCCTGATGCGCTGGTTCCACGGCCACGAAGTGCGCGCGCTGCGCCCGTTCGGCGTCTATTGCATGATCGCCGCGGTCGCCGCGCTGCTGCTGCAGCCTTAACGCAACAGCGCGCGCAATGCGGCCAGGCGCCGCCGGGCCACCGGCAGCACATCGTCGACGCCGCGCAGCCGCAAGGTCCAGCCGCACTCGCCGCGGTGCAGCGCGGCGAGCGCGTCGCGCGCGACCAGCGCGGCGCGGTGCGCGCGCACGAAGCGCTCGTGATGGCGGCGCTCGAGTTCGTCGAGCGTGGTGTCGATCAGGTGACGTTCGTGCAGCGTGCGCAGCAGCGTGTACTTGTGGTCGGCACTGAAGTACAGCACCTCGGCCAGCGCGATCCGGATCAGCGCGCCGTGCGCGCGCACGCTCAGGGCTGCATCGCCTGGCGCGGGCGCGTTCGGCGCGGGTCGCGTCAGTGGCGGCGGCGCTGCGTTCGCGGCCAGCGCGGCCACGCGCGCGACGACGCGGCGCAGTCGAGCGCGCGGCGGCGGTTTGAGCAGGTAGTCGAGCGCGCCGAGTTCGAACGCGGCCAGCGCATGCGCCGCGTCGTCGGTGACGAACACCGCGGCCGGCAGCTCGCGCCCGGGCGCGCGTCGACGCTGCAGTTCGGCGGCCAGTTGCAGCCCGTCGATTCCAGGCAAGCTGGTGTCGAGCAGCAGCAGGTCGACGTCGCCGGCGGCCAGCCGGTGCAGCGCCTGCTGCGCGTCGGCCGCTTCGTCGATGCGGCAGCGCGCCGCCTCGGGCAGCGTGCGCAGCAGTCGGCGCAACTGCCGGCGCGACGCCGCATCGGCGTCGACCAGCAGCAGGTTCAGCGCCGCAGCCGAATCGGCCCTCAATACAATGCCGTTGCGGCGTCGGCGCCGCGGCCCTTCATTCGCATCCAATCGAAGCCCCCGTCCACGATGAGTTCCTCCCTCGATCGCAAGCAGCAGGCCTGGTCGGCCCTTTTCTCGGAGCCGGTCGACGCGCTGGTGCAACGCTACACGGCGTCGGTCGGCTTTGACAAGCGCATGGCCACGTTCGACATCCAGGGTTCGCTGGCGCACGCGCGCATGCTCGCCGCGCAGCGCATCATCAGCGCGAACGACCTGGCCGACATCGAGCGCGGCATGGTGCAGATCGAGCAGGAAATCGCCTCGGGCGCGTTCGAATGGAAGCTCGAGCTCGAGGACGTGCACCTGAACATCGAGGCCCGGCTGACGCAGCTGATCGGCGATGCGGGCAAGCGCCTGCACACCGGGCGCAGCCGCAACGACCAGGTCGCCACCGACATCCGCTTGTGGCTGCGCGCGGCGATCGACGCGATCCAGGACCAGCTCGCCGCGTTGCGCGACTCGCTGCGCGAAGTCGCCGCGGCGCATGTCGACACCATCATGCCCGGCTTCACGCACTTGCAGGTCGCACAGCCGGTCACTTTCGGCCACCATCTGCTGGCCTACGTCGAGATGTTCGGCCGCGATGTCGAGCGCATGGCCGACTGCCGCCGCCGCGTCAACCGGCTGCCGCTGGGCGCGGCCGCGCTGGCCGGAACCAGCTACCCGCTCGACCGCGAGCATGTCGCGCGCGAGCTCGGTTTCGAGGCGGTCAGCCGCAACTCGCTCGACGCGGTCAGCGACCGCGATTTCGCCATCGAGTTCTGCGCCGCGGCCAGCCTGGTCATGGTGCACGTCTCGCGCCTGAGCGAAGAGCTGGTGCTGTGGATGTCGCAGGCCTTCGGCTTCATCGCGCTGCCCGACCGCTACTGCACCGGCTCGAGCATCATGCCGCAGAAGAAGAACCCCGACGTTCCCGAACTCGCACGCGGCAAGAGCGGCCGCGTGATCGGCCACCTGAACGCGCTGCTGGTGTTGATGAAGGGCCAGCCGCTGGCCTACAACAAGGACAACCAGGAAGACAAGGAGCCGCTGTTCGACACCGCCGACACGCTGCTCGACACGCTGACCCTGTTCGCCGACATGGTGCGCGGCATCCGCGTCAACGCCGCGGCGATGGAAGCCGCGGCGCTGAAGGGCTACGCCACCGCGACCGACCTGGCCGACTACCTGGTCAAGAAGGGCCTGGCGTTCCGCGACGCGCACGAAGTCGTCGCCCATGCGGTGCGCGCCTGCAGCGCCAGCGGCCGCGACCTCGCCGGCCTGAGCCTGGACGAACTCAAGGCGCTGCACCCGGCCGTCGAAGCCGACGTGTTCGAGGTGCTGACGCTGCGCGGCTCGGTCGATTCGCGCCGCGTCTACGGCGGCACCGCGCCGTCCGAAGTCCGCCGCATGCTGTCCGCCGACTAAGGAGCCGCAGCTGCATCTGCTCGCCCCGAGCGAGCCGACGCTTCTGCAGCGCGACGCCGCGCGCAGCCACTCCCCCCGGAGCGCGTAGACGCATCAGGTGGACGCCTGTCACAGGCGCCGAAGCGCAAAGCCCCGCGCGGCCATTCTCCCCGGAGCGCGTAGACGCTTCAGGTGGGCGCCTGTCACAGGCGCCGAAGCGCAAAGCCCCGCGCGGCCATTCTCCCCGGAGCGCGTAGACGCATCAGGTGGACGCCTGTCACAGGCGCCGAAGCGCAAAGCCCCGCGCGGCCATTCTCCCCGGAGCGCGTAGACGCTTCAGGTTGATGCCTGACGCACGGACCGCAGCGAGCTGCCCTCCGCTGCCAAGGCGCGAGCCGCCGCAGAGCCGCCTCAAGGCGGCGAGCGGTCCCCCTTGGGGGGAAGCGAGGCGGCTCGCGCCGCCTCGCTCAGGGGGCTCACGTCTTCGGCAACGTCACCCCGTGCTGGCCCTGGTACTTGCCGCCGCGGTCGCGGTAGCTGGTTTCGCAGACTTCGTCGCTTTCGAAGAACAGCACTTGCGCGCAGCCTTCTCCGGCGTAGATCTTCGCCGGCAGCGGCGTCGTGTTGCTGAATTCCAGCGTCACGTAGCCTTCCCATTCGGGCTCGAACGGCGTCACGTTGACGATGATGCCGCAGCGCGCGTAAGTGCTCTTGCCCAGGCAGATCGTCAGCACGTTGCGCGGAATGCGGAAATACTCGACGGTGCGCGCGAGCGCGAAACTGTTCGGCGGGATGATGCAGACGTCGGCCTCGATGTCGACGAAACTGCGCTCGTCGAAGTTCTTCGGGTCGACCACCGTGCTGTGCACGTTGGTGAACACCTTGAACTCGGACGCGCAGCGTATGTCGTAACCGTAGCTGCTGGTGCCGTAGCTGACGATGCGTTGGCCGTTTTGCGCGTAGCGCACCTGCTGCGGCTCGAACGGCTCGATCATGCCCTGCTCGAGCGCCATGCGGCGAATCCAGCGATCGGATTTGATGCTCATGGAAAGGGTCCGTGGAATTGCGCGATTGTCGCAGCTCAGTTCGATGCTGCCTGCAGCAGGGCCTCTATGCGTTCGCGCACCTGCGCCGCGGCCAGGCCGACGCGCACCTGCTTGCGCCGCGATTTCTCGCCGCGAACGACGGTGACCGCGCGTTGCGCGACGCCGAGGCGTTCGGCCAGCCATGCGCACAGTGCGGCGTTGCCGCGCCCGTCGAGCGCCGGAGCGGCGATGCGCACGCGCAGCGCGCCGTCGTGCAGGCCGCTGAGTTCGCTGCGCTTGGCGCCGGGCTGCACCGCGACGTCGAGCAGCGAATCGTCATCGCTGGCACGCAGCCAGCCAGGCAGCGAGGTTGCGTTCATCGAATGAAAAAGCCTGGGCCCTTCGACCCAGGCTCCAGCACAATCGCGACGCTCAGGGCTTTTCGCCGGTCGGAAACGGCCACGCCGCCGCCGGGCTCAGCGAAGTCTTCGCCGCCGGAGCGGCTTTCTTCGCGACGACCTTCTTCGCGGCCGGAGCGGCCTTCTTCGCGACGACCTTCTTCGCCGCCGGAGCGGCCTTCTTCGCGACGACCTTCTTCGCCGCCGGAGCGGCCTTCTTCGCGACGACCTTCTTCGCCGCCGG
>JAJZHH010000090.1:0-5987 GCA_021804595.1 Pseudomonadota bacterium | reverse complement strand
GCGGCCTTCTTCGCGACGACCTTCTTCGCCGCCGGCGCGGCCTTCTTCGCGGCGACCTTCTTCGCCGCCGGAGCCGCCTTCTTCGCGACGACCTTCTTCGCCGCCGGAGCGGCCTTCTTCGCGACGACCTTCTTCGCGGCCGGAGCGGCCTTCTTCGCGACGACCTTCTTCGCCGCCGGAGCGGCCTTCTTCGCGACGACCTTCTTCGCGGCCGGTGCGGCCTTCTTCGCCGCCGGAGCCGCCTTCTTCGCCGCCGGCGCTTTCTTCGCCGCAGCAGCCTTCTTCGTTGCAGTTGCCATGTCGATTCTCTCCTTCATCACGTGTTTTAGAGATCAAGCCGCCGCGGACAGTCCAAAGCTCCTCATGGCCCCGCCTCCCGGCGGTTTCCGGTACGGGTCATTTGCAGGCTTGCCGCAGGGCAAAACCCCGGCGCGGAGGCGACGCGGGGTATTCAGGCAGGGCCCTTGCGGGCCACGCGTGAATGGGGTTGCGCAGCGCGCCCGAGAGGCGGGCGCGGGAGGGCGCGGGAAAAACGCGGAGGCGCCTCCCCGATCGCTTCGGCTAACTGTCCGGCAGCGGTACGAGGGGAGGATCGGATGCCTGCTCAAGAGTCGATGTCCGCAATGAATGGCAGTTTGCTGGAGGGGCAACGGCGGGGGGTGTCGCGGGCTAATCCCAGGACAATGCGCCGCCCGATTGATACTCGATCACGCGGGTTTCGAAGAAGTTGCGTTCCTTCTTCAGGTCGATCATCTCGCTCATCCACGGGAACGGGTTTTCCTCCGCCTCGAACAGTGCCTCCAGGCCGATTTGCTGGGCGCGCCGGTTGGCGATGTAGCGCAAATAGCCCTTGAACATCGAGGCGTTGAGCCCGAGCACGCCTCGGGGCATCGTGTCCTCAGCGTAAGCATATTCGAGTTGCACCGCCTTGTGGAACAGTTCGGTGATTTCCTGCTTGAACTCGCGCGTCCACAGGTGCGGATTTTCGAGCTTGATCTGGTTGACGAGGTCGATGCCGAAGTTGCAGTGCATCGATTCGTCGCGCAGGATGTACTGGTACTGCTCGGCGGCGCCGGTCATCTTGTTCTGCCGGCCCATCGCCAGGATCTGCGTGAAACCGACATAGAAGAACAGGCCTTCCATCAGGCAGGCGAAGACGATGATCGAACGCAGCAACTCCTGGTCGTTGCGCACGCTGCCGCCGAACGCCGAAGTGCGGAACTGCGGGTCGGTCAGGGTGTCGATGAACGGAATCAGGAATTCGTCCTTGGCCCGGATCGAGTCGACTTCGTGGTAGGCGTTGAAAATCTCGCCCTCGTCGAGCCCGAGCGACTCGACGATGTACTGGTAGGCGTGGGTGTGGATCGCCTCCTCGAACGCCTGCCGCAGCAGGAACTGGCGACATTCCGGATTCGTGATGTGGCGGTAAGTGCCGAGCACGATATTGTTGGCGGCCAGCGAGTCGGCGGTCACGAAAAAGCCGAGGTTGCGCTTGATGATGCGCCGCTCGTCGTCGCTGAGACCGTTCGGGTCCTTCCACAGGGCGATGTCGCGCGACATATTGACTTCCTGCGGCATCCAGTGGTTGGCGCAGGCTGCCAGGTATTTGTCCCAGGCCCACCGGTATTTGAACGGAACGAGCTGGTTGACGTCGGCGCGGGAATTGATGATGCGCTTGTCCTCGGCGGCCACGCGCTGGTCCGAGGCGGCGCGCTGGCTGAGGAAGTTGGACGACGCCGGCAGCGCCGTGTCGACGGTCGGTGGACGCATCGCCGGCGCTGTGGGCGGCGTTGGAGAGGTCGGCGTATTTTCTTCCCAATGCAACATGTCGATTCCTTCGGGCGATTATCAGCGGCGTTTCCGGCGACCACAACGGGCGCGGTGCACGGAACGCCGCGAAAACGGCGGGGATGACGCGCGATGACGCCAAAAACCAACGCCGCGTTAGGGATTAGGGTTTCACTGGCAGGCTTCGCAACCCGGATCGTCGATGGCGCAGAACTTGATGTCGCTGCCGGCCGCGCTGGGCGGTTGCGGCGCGTCGACCGGCTGCGCCACCGCGTTGAGCTGGCCGGCGCGCACCGTCGACTTCTCGGCGTGCGTCGCGCTGGTCGTGCGCAGGTAGTAGGTCGTCTTCAGGCCGCGCAGCCACGCCAGCTTGTAGGTCTCGTCGAGCTTCTTGCCTGAAGCGCCGGCCATGTAGATGTTCAGCGACTGCGCCTGGTCGATCCACTTGCTGCGTCGCGCCGCGGCCTCGATCAGCCACGCCGGGTCGATCTCGAACGCGGTCGCGTACAGCGACTTGAGTTCGGCCGGGATGCGGTCGATCGGCTGCACGCTGCCGTCGAAGTACTTGAGGTCGGCGACCATCACCTCGTCCCACAGGCCACGCGCCTTGAGTTCGCGCACCAGGTAGCGGTTGACCACGGTGAACTCGCCGGACAGGTTCGACTTGACGTACAGGTTCTGGAACGTCGGCTCGATGCACGCGTCGACGCCGATGATGTTCGAGATCGTCGCCGTCGGCGCGATCGCCACGCAGTTCGAATTGCGCATGCCGTGCGCGGCGATGCGCGCGCGCAGCGCGTCCCAGTCCAGCGTGGTCGAGCTGTCGACTTCGACGTGACCGCCGCGCTGTTCGGCCAGCAGCGCCAGCGTGTCGTGCGGCAGGACGCCGCGATCCCACAGCGAGCCGGCGTAGCTGGGGTAGCGGCCGCGCTCCTGCGCCAGCTCGCTCGACGCCCAGTAGGCGTGATAGCACACGGCTTCCATCGAGCGGTCGGCGAACTCGACAGCGGCGGCCGACGCGTAAGGGATGCGGGCCAGATGCAGGCAGTCCTGGAAGCCCATGATGCCCAGCCCGACCGGACGATGGCGCAGGTTCGCGTTGCGCGCCTTGGCCACCGCGTAGTAATTGATGTCGATGACGTTGTCGAGCATGCGCATCGCGGTCGACACCGTGCGCTTGAGCCGGGCTTGATCGAGGTTCCAGCCGCCGTCGGCGTCCTCGCGCATGTGCGCGACCAGGTTGACCGAGCCGAGGTTGCACACCGCGATCTCGCTGTCCGAGGTGTTCAGCGTGATCTCGGTGCACAGATTGCTCGAATGCACGACGCCGACGTGCTGCTGCGGGCTGCGCACATTGCACGCATCCTTGAACGTGATCCACGGATGCCCGGTTTCGAACAGCATCGACAGCATCTTGCGCCACAGCTGGTTCGCCGCCACCGTCTTGTGCAGCTTGAGCTCGCCGCGCGCGGCCAGCTCCTCGTAGCGCAGGTAGGCCTGCTCGAAGTCGCGGCCGAAGCGGTCGTGCAGGTCGGGGACGTCGGCCGGCGAGAACAGCGTCCAGTTGCCGCCTTCGAGCACGCGCTTCATGAACAGGTCCGGAATCCAGTTCGCGGTGTTCATGTCGTGCGTGCGCCGGCGGTCGTCGCCGGTGTTCTTGCGCAGTTCGAGAAATTCCTCGATGTCGAGGTGCCAGGTTTCCAGGTAGGCGCACACCGCGCCCTTGCGCTTGCCGCCCTGGTTGACCGCCACCGCGGTGTCGTTGACCACCTTGAGGAAGGGCACGACGCCTTGCGAGCGTCCGTTGGTGCCCTTGATGTGGCTGCCCAGCGCGCGCACCCGCGTCCAGTCGTTGCCCAGTCCGCCGGCGAACTTCGACAGCAGCGCGTTCTCCTTGATCGCTTCGTAGATGCCGTCGAGTTCGTCGGCCACCGTCGTCAGGTAACAGCTCGACAGCTGCGGCCGGCGCGTGCCGGCGTTGAACAGCGTCGGCGTGCTCGACATGAAGTCGAAGCTCGACAGCACTTCGTAGAACTCGATCGCGCGCGCTTCGCGGTCGATCTCGCCCAATGCCAGCCCCATCGCGACGCGCATGAAGAAGGCCTGCGGCAGTTCGATGCGACGGCCGTCCTTGTTGCGCGAGGTGTCGGCGCGATCGGCGAGGAAATAACGGTCATACAGAGTCTGCAGCCCGAGGTAGTCGAAGCCGAGGTCGCGCTCGGCCTTCAGCGCGGCGCCCAGCCGTGCCAGGTCGAACTGGGCCAGGCGCTCGTCGAGCAGTTCCAGCGCGATGCCTTCCTTGATGAAACGCGGGAAATATTCGGCGTAGCGCTGCGCCATCGCGTCGGGCGCGACTTCCTCGCGCAGCACTTCGCGGCGCACCGTGTGCAGCAGCAGCCGGGCGGCGGCCTGCGCGTAGCCGGGGTCGGTCTCGATCAGCGTGCGCGCGGCCAGGATCGCCGCCTTGTAGACCTCGCCCAGCGGCACGCCGTCGTACAGATTGCGCTGCGCCTCGGCGAGCACCGGTTCGGCGCGCACGTCGTCGCCGAGGCCGGCACACGCCGAGTGCACCAGCGCGGTCAGCGCGTCGAGGTCCAGCGGGCGGCGCACGCCGTCGTCGACCACGTGCAGCGCGTCGGCCGCCGGCGCCTGCGCGCGCCGCTGTGCGCGCTCCTGCGCGCGGCGTTCGCGGTACAGCACGTAGGCGCGCGCCACTTCATGGTGGCCGGCGCGCATCAACGCCAGCTCGGCATGATCCTGCACGTCCTCGATGTGGAAGGTGCCACCGCCGGGGCGGCTGCGCAACAGCGCGCGCACGACCGCCGCGGTCAGCTGCTCGACCTGTTCGCGCATGCTCGCCGAGGCCGCGCTCGAGCCGCCGTTGACGGCGAGGAAGGCCTTGGTCAGCGCGACCTGGATCTTCGCCGGCTCGAAGCCGACGACAGCGCCGTTGCGCCGGATCACCTTGTAATCGACATAGTCCTGCTCGGCCGCGGGCGGCGTCGCCAGGGGCGGCATGGACGCAGTGGGGGCGGTGACGGCGGAAGGGTTCACGCGGCTTCTCCTGGTTCGGGCGAGGTGCATCGAGCCGTGGCGCGCGGCGCGCGCCGCGGTTCGCGGTACGGGGAATGGGCGCCTTGCGCGGCGCACGACTGCTCGGGAGGCTTCATCGCATCGGGTTCCCGAATCGAGGCGCCGTGGCAGCATCGGACAGCGCGGCGCAAAGGCATTGGGCGCACTATATCTAGTGTCTGATATCGATGCAACACCCTATTGGTAGTGCTTAACCCCGATGCGCCGTGGTGCTAAGGGCGTACTCCTGAACTGTCGCCGCGGCAAGCGCGCAGCGTCGTCGCGCGAGGCCGCCCGAGCGCTGCGCGTCAGCCCGGATGGGCGGCGAACAGCGCCGGCGACAAGCCGTCGATGCGGCGCAGCGCGGCCCAGTCGAAGTGAGGGCCGGGGTCGGTCTTGCGCTGCGGCGCGATGTCGCAGTGGCCGACGATGTCGCGTATCGGGTACTCCCGGCACAGCGCCGGCAGCAGTCGTGCCAGTGTTGCGTACTGCGCCGGCTCGAACGGCACGTGGTCGCTGCCTTCGAGCTCGATGCCGATGCTGAAATCGTTGCAGCGCGTGCGGCCGCGATGGCTCGATGCGCCGGCGTGCCAGGCACGTTGCGCGCACGACACGTACTGCAGCAGTTCGCCGTCGCGTCGCACCAGGAAATGCGCCGACACGCGCAGTCCGGCCAGGTCGCTCAGGGCGGGGTCGGCGCCGGTGTCCAGGCAGCCGCGGAACAGCGCGTCGATCTGCGGTCCGCCGAAACGGCCGGGCGGCAGCGAGATCGCGTGCACGACGATCAGGTCGATCGGCATGTGCGGCGGGCGCGCGTCGAAGTGCGGCGATTCGCGCCGCTGCGCCGCGGCGCACCAGCCGTCGGCGAAGCCGGGCGCGAAGCGCGAAGGGTCAGAGCGCATCGTCGTCGTGTATGCCGAGCCGCTCGATGCGGTAGCGGATCTGGCGCAGGTTCAGGCCGAGCAACTGTGCCGCCGCGGTGCGGTTGAAGCGCGTCCGGCGCAGCGCTTCGAGCAGGATCGCGCGCTCGACGCGATCGAGGTGCGCGCCGAGGTCCAGCGGCAGCGGCGGGACCTCGGGCGCGGCCGCGTTCGGCGCTGGCGCCGGCACCGCGGCCGCCGGGGGCT
>JAJZHH010000187.1 GCA_021804595.1 Pseudomonadota bacterium | reverse complement strand
AACTGGAAGGGCAATCTGCGCAACAGCGGCTTCCTGCCCGAGGAGCGCGCGTGGATGACCGCGCTGCTCGACGAGCATGGCTGGGTCGACGTGTTCCGCGCGCTCAACCCGGCGCCCGACCACTACACCTGGTGGAGCAACCGCGGCCAGGCGCGGGCGAAGAACGTCGGCTGGCGCATCGATTACCAGCTGGCGTCGCCGGCGGTGGCGGCGCTGGCGCAGCGCGGCAGCGAATCGATCTATACCGCCGAGCGCTTCTCCGACCACGCGCCGCTGAGCATCGACTACGCACTCGAGCTGTGATCGCCGCCGTGCGCGCCCAGCGTCACTTCTTCGCCGGTTTCGGCTTGAAATGCAGCTGCGCCGATTCGCGCGCGCCCTTGTGATCCTTGGCACCGGTGTTGGCGTGGCGGCCGCTGACTTCGGCCTGCTCGGCCGCCGCGCGCTCGAGGCGCTGACGTTCGGTGGGCGCGTCGGTGCGCGCCGGGGATGGTTTGTGGGGCATCGTCGATCTCCGCTGGGGTGACGGCGCCGGGGTGGCGCCACGATGCCACTGTGCCAGCGCGCGGCCGGCGCGGCGTGCCGGGCCGCGTCGCAAGTTTGACCGGCGGGGGGCGTGGTTGCGGATCGGCGGTCGCGCCGTCAGGCCGCTGGCGTCTCGCTTTCACGCTGCCAGGCATCGACAAAACGGTCGATCACCTCCTTGCGCAGATCCTGCCGCACTGCAGCACCGGCGTCGAAATGTTCGGCCAGCAGCAGCGCCAGCGTGCTGCGCTGCAGTCCGCGCGCGTCGATGAACGCTTCGACCGCGCTCCTTGGGTCGTGCATCGCGCCGTCTCGCGCACGCCGCGAGCGCGCACGCAAGTCCCACAGCAGGTAGCTGGCCAGCGCGCCCAGCGCGGTGCGCGGGTGCTGCGCATCGAGCTCGAGCCGGAAGCCGTGTTGCCAGCGCACGAGCTCATCGAAGGCCATCGGCGGCGCGATGCCGCAGCCCTGGCCGTGGTCGGCGCCGAGGATCGCCGCGCTTTCGAGCAGCCCGGCGTGCTCCAGGCCTTCGACCGTCAGCTTCATGCCGAAACCGTGCGCCAGCCGCGTCAGATGGAATATGAACTCGAACACGCGCTGCGGCCGCCGCAGCGCGTCGCGCACCAGATCCTGGTCCACTTTCGCCGCGTCGTAGCGGAACTGGTCGAGACCGGGGAGCAGGCCGTGGCCCGCTCCGAGGTCGTCCTGCGCCAGGCCGACGCCGGCGTCGCGCAAGCGTTGCAGGAAGGCGTTGCGCTGCCGCGCCGGCACCGCGTGGTCGTGACATTCGCGCAGCTCGAGTTCGAGCCCGCCACGGTGCAGGCCGTGACGCTCGATCGCGTCGAACACCGCGCGTTCGTAGCGCGGCTCGGCGAGGCCTTCGAGCGGGAAATTCAGCGCCACCGCAGCGTCGATAGCGCGTTCGCGCAGTGTCCTGGCCGCGACGATCGCCGCCTCGAGCCCGAGCTGCAGCAGCGCGAACAGTTCGTCGCGGCCGCAGGCGGGCAGGAAGCGCTCGGGCTCGACGAGCCGGCCGTCGTCGTCGGCCAGCCGCGCCAGCGCCTCGAGCTTGACCATGCGGCCGCTGCGCAAGTCGACGATGGGTTGGTAAAGGAAGCGAACGCGCCCGGCGGCGATCCATTCGCGGTAGCTCGCGCGCAGCGGCAGCGCCAGCACCGGCTGCGGGTCGAGGCGCCGCACGGCGTGGCCCAGCGTCTGTTGCAGGTGCTGGAGCAACAGGCCGATGCGCGGCGTCGAGAAGAAGCGCGGCCACGCGCTGTACAGGCTGAGCAGCGCGACCGTGCTGCCGTCGTCGCCGCGCAGCGGCACCGCAGCGCTCGAGCGCATGCCCAGGCTGTGCGCCAGCTGCCGCCACGGGCTCGAACGTGGATCGGACAGCCACGCCGCCGAGACGATGATTTCACCGCTGCGCCAGGCGCGTCCGCCCGGGCCCTGCCCGGTTTCGCGCTGCGCGTCGACGCTGATCTTCGGTGCTTCGCCCGACATCATCGCCTCGTGGTAGCGCCGGCCGGACAGTCCGCACGAGGCCTCGATGTGGAGTTCGCCGGCGGCGTCGCAGCGCCCGAAGAAGGCCGACAGATTGCCGTCGAGGCGGCCGATCAGGTCCATCGCGCCGCGCGCCAGATCGGCGAGATGGTCGGACTCCTGCGCGAGGCGGTCGATCGCCGACATGGCCTGCACGACTTCGCGGTCGATGTCGTCGAAGCTGCGCGCCTGCGCCTGCAGGTCGACCAGGATGCGGCGGCTGACGATGCGCAGGATCTGCTCGTGGCCGGGAGACGCGATCAGCGGCAGCAGTTCGTCCTGCAGTTCGCTCTGGTACAGCGCGAACGATGAGATCAGCAGCGGTAGGCTGACCCCCATCAGCGCGTGCACACGTCCGGCCTGCCGCGCCGCGGCCTGATGCGCGGACAGCGTCAGCTCGGGCGAGAACAGCAGGCGCAGATGCGCAGCCTGCCTGACCCGCAGGTGCTCGAGCGTCTCGGCGTCGAGCGCGCCGAGGATCTGCGCGCCTTCGCTGCTACCCGACAGCGTCGCGAGGAAGCGCTCGGCGAACTTCGTGGCGCGCCAGTCGACGACCCCCTGCACCGTGCGCAGCCATACCGCGGCGTCGACGCCGTAGAGCTGCTCGTCGGTGAAATCGAGGATCATGCAGGCTGTCTCCGCAGCGATGAACGTCCATCGCGGGGGACGACGGCTTGATTTGTAATGTTAAATCATCGATAAATTGAGAAACAATAGGGGCTATTTGTAAAATTTTGCTCAATACCAGCCGACCGGGCCCGGGCGCAGGTTGATGTTGACCTGCTTGACCTGCTGGTATTCGTGCAGTCCGTTGACGCCGAGGTCGCGGCCGTAGCCGCTCATCTTGTAGCCGCCCCACGGCGCTTCGTTGAACGTCGGGTTGTAGCAGTTGATCCAGGTGAT
>JAJZHH010000186.1 GCA_021804595.1 Pseudomonadota bacterium | reverse complement strand
CGTGCTGTTGTACTCAGGCCTTGGTGTTGAGCAGCACGCCGGCCGTCGACGAACCACCCGCCTGATCGGCCGCCTGAATGACGTTCTGAGGCGGAAGATAGTACTTGTAGAAGGTCTGCTTGGTCTGCTTGTCCGACAGCTCGACCAGCACCTGGCCCGGATGCGCGCCGCTGGTGTCCAGCCCCGCGCTGAGCGTGATGCCGGCCGACTGCTGCTCGAGCTGCTTGTTGAGCTTGGCCACCGCCTGCTGCAGCGCCTTTTCCTGGCCCGCCGGCGCGGCGGAAGCGGGCGCGGCGGAAGCGGCAGCGGGCGCGCCGGAAGATCCGGTCGCGCCCGTGCTCGTGCCCTGCCCGCCCTGTGGTGACAACGCCGCGGCCTGGACCGCCGTGCCTTGCGGCGACGACCCTCCTGCTTGCGTTGTCGCCGGGTTCAGGCCTGGAGTGGCCGTCGAACCCGGCGTACGGATATTTGGAATGTCCATTTGGTCCATCCTCCTGGGCGATCAGCGGGAAGCCCGAAGGCTTCCCGCCGATGCCTGCGTCATGCCATGCTCAGCTTACGGCAGCAGCTTCAGGTAACTCTGCTGCAAGGAGTTGGCCTGGGCCAAGGTCGAGATGCCAGCCTGCTGCAGGATCTGGTACTTCGACAGATTGGTCGTGGCCGCTGCGATGTTGGCGTCCTGCACCACCGACTGCGCCGACTGGAGGTTGGTTGCCGCGGTCTGCGCGTTCGACACCGAGGCCTGGATCCGCTGCTGGATCGAACCGAGCGCGCCGCCTTGCGTGTTCAGGGTATTGATCGCCTGGTCGAGGATCGTGATTGCCGCCTGGGCGCCGGCCGCGGTCGACACGTTGATGCTGGCCACCGACGAGCCGCCGACACCCGAAGTCAGCGTCGCCGCCTGCGAGCTGAAGCCGATGCTGCTGCCGCTGCCCAGCGCGTACGACGACGACGATTCGAACTGCACGACGCCTTGCACCAGCACGCCGCTGCTGCCGCTGGTGAGCTTGCCGCCGATGCTGCCGGTGGTCACGGTGCCGTCGCTGCTGACCGAGTTGTAGACGGTCTGCAATTGCGCGGTCGAACCCGACGCCAGACCCGAGCCGCCGCCCGAGATGCTGGCCTGGATCGTGATGTTCTGGCCCTGGCTTTGCGTCAGCACCAGTTCCTGGGTGCCGTTGACGGTCTGCGTGTTGGCCGAAATGCCGGTCGACGCGGCCTGGTTGTTGATCGCCGAAACCAGCGAGCTCAGGTCGTAAGGCGTGGTCGTACCGTCGCCGGTGATCGTCGCCGAGATGTTGACCGCATTGGTCACCGCGCCCGAAGTGCCGTTGCCCAGCGTGAAACTGACGCTACCTGAAGCGGTCGCCTCGAAGGCTACGCTGGTGTAGGCGGTGGCCGAAACGCCGGTCTGCGACGAAACCTGGTTGACGCTGGTCGCGATTTGCGCGGCCGACGAGTCCGACGACAGCACCGTGATGTCGGCGTTGCCGGCCGAACCCGAAATCGCCACTGTTCCCGACGTGAAATTGCCGCCGCCGCCGGTGGCGCCTTGCGCCGAACCGGAGCTGACCGTGAAGCCGCCGCCAGCGTAGTTGCCATCAAGCACGAAAGCACCGCTGCTCGTATTGTTGTACGCACCGCCGGTTTCAGCCGCAGTCACGTAGTTGCCCAGCGCGTTGGTCTGCGCGTTGGCCACCGAGACGTTGATGATCTGGTTGGAATTGGCACCGACCTGGAATGCCGCGCCGGCGAACGAGCCGTCGAGCAGGTTCTGGCCGTTGAACTGGGTTTGCGTGGCGACGGTCTGCACTTGCGCGAGCAGCTGGCTGACGACCGACTGCAGCGCCGAGCGGTCGGCCGAGGTGTTCGACGCGTTGGCCGACTGCACCGCGATCGTGCGGATCTGCTGCAGCAGCGTGGTCTGGCTCTGCAGCGCGCTGGTCGCGGTCTGCACCAGCGACACCCCCTGGTTGCCGTTCGAGACGGCCTGGTTCAGGCCGTTGATCTGGGTCTGGAAGCGCTGCGCGATCGAGTAGCCGGCCGGGTTGTCCGCAGGGCCGTTGATCTGCTTGCCGGTCGACAGCTGCTGGATGTAGGTGCTGAGGTTGCTCGAAGTCGTGCCCAGGGCGTTCAACGTCGTCAGCGCGTTGACGTTGGTGTTGATGATGCCGGAAATGGCCATGATGAAGCTCCTGTGTATGGACATGATCCGGCGTCCCTGCCGGATGCAGACAAACCTGCCCGCATCTGGGTTGACGACACGTCCACGCCGGACTTTAGCCCGGGCTCACATCGGCCTCTTCACTCTGAGCTGCAGGGGTGGATGCGCGCAGCAGCGCCTGAATTTGCAACATTGTGTGACTTAAATCTCGCGCCAGCGCGGCGAGATCGGCTTCGAGGTCGGCGTCCACCGCCGCCGGCGCCGCCGGAGCGGCGCGCGCCTGCTCAATCGCGGCGTCGAGCCTTTGCAACGCCGAGTCGACGGCGTCGACGACCGCGTCCGCGCCCGCCGGCGATACCGCGCGCTCGGCGCGCCCGCCGAGCTCGGCGCTGCGGCGCTCGAGCTCGCCGGCCACGTCGGCCAATTCATCGGCGGCACCGCGCTCGAGCGCGACGCGCGCATTGATCGCGAGCAACTGCAACGCGTCGGTCGCGCTCAGCGTCGCAGACTGTGCCGCGGCAGCGGCGCGTGCCCATACGCGCGCGTCGACGCCGGCCCGACGCAGGGTGGCCAACGCAGGCGTCGTCGTCTCGATCAGTCGCTCGAGCTCGACGCGCGCGCGCGCGCGTTCCAGGTTTTGCTGCAGCGCGCGCTGCGGCAGCGCGGCGCGCAACTGCTCGAGCGCGGCCCGCGCCTGGTTCAGCCCGAGTTGGGCGTCTCGCGCCAGCTCGCAGGCCGCCGCGGACCTTGCCTCGGCGTGCTGGCTGGCGGCCGCGGCCTGCCGGTGCGCCGCGTCGAGTTGCTCGAGGTCCTGCCGGCAACGCGCGAATTCGACACCGAGCGCTTGC
>JAJZHH010000185.1 GCA_021804595.1 Pseudomonadota bacterium | reverse complement strand
GCGACGGTGCACAACCTGCACTACTACCTCGAGCTGATGCGCGGCATGCGCGAAGCGCTCGACGCCGGCGACTTCGCCGGCTTTGCCGCGCGCTTCCGCACGGGGCGCGCACGCGGCATCGAATAGCACGCCGTATCGCGCAGCGTGTGTCCGCGCGCAGTCGCACAATCAGGTCGCGTCGTGGTCCACCGCGGCGCGGCAGCTGCCGTCGGCATTGAAGAACCGGTCCTGCCCGAGCTCGCGCCACCAGCCCGCCTGTCCATGCGGCGCGCGACGCAAGCTGACCACGCCGAAACGCCACGCCGACTTGTCCGCATCGATGGGCGCATCCGACAGCAGATCCTCGTAGAACGGCACCGGCCAGGTATGGTCCAGTGTCTGCAGATCATCGAACCGGCCGCCGAGCCATTGCGCAAAATTTCCCCGCAGCGTCGAGCCGGGCGCGAGCGGAAACAGCGAATTGATGTATACGCCGCCATCCGCGTCGACTCGCTCAGGTATCGCACGGACAATGCGCCGCAACAGTTCCATGCCATCGATTCCCCCGCTCCAGAAATTGTCGCCAGCGCGCGCGGCCAGGTCGGGGGCGTAGGGCACATTGGTGACGAGCAGGTCACAGCTGCCGTCGACACCGTCGAGCAGATCGCTGAGCCGGAATTCGGCGTTGTGCACGCCGTTGAGCGCCGCGTTGAAACGCGCGAACTCGAGCGCCCGCGGACTGACATCGAGCCCGACCACTCGATCGCAATGACGGCTCGCCAATAGCGCGTGGATACCCGAACCCGTGCCGACGTCAAAAGCGCAGCGCCGGGATGTGCGACGCACCAAGCCGGCCAGCAGATAGCTCTCGCCCCACAGCCACATGACTTGATTGAACGCGGTGTTCTTCGCTGCGCGATCGGTCACGAAGTACATCCCGTCGCAAGGCATCAGCGACAATTTTGGCCGCAACATATCGCCGTCGAGCACGAGCAGCCGGGCCTCGATCGCGTCGTCGATGAGGCTCACCGGGACCAGGGCATGCAGCGTATCGACCGGAACCGCGACCGAGTCGATGAAAAGGCGAATCAACCAGCCGACCGCGTCGCCGGGCGCGGGCGCCCACTGCGGTCGCATAGCCTCCCAGAAATTGACTCCCAGCCGCGGGAATACGCGCAAACGCCTCGCACAGCCCGCGGTGTCGTAGCCAAGTTCGCGCAAGCTCATCACGAATGCCGCCATCCGCGCCGGCGTCGGCAGCACGCTTGGTGGATCAACCGCCTCGACAAAGGTAGCCAACTTCATATGCACTCCTCGCTTTCGAGCCGAATGCGAACGTCGCCGCCAAGCTTATCGTCAGGTTCCCCGCGTGCTCAATCTCCCCATTCACGGGGCCGGGTGCGCCGCAAGGCACGCATCGACCACTCCATGCCGAAGCCGCTCAACCCGGACTTCGCGCGCGCGGCGCGCCCTTTCGCGTGCTTGCGCTTGGCATCGAATGAGAGGCCGACAGTTCGGCCCGACAACGGTGCGGGACAAGCTCAGCCCAAAGCGCGCAAGCGCGCAAGCAGCTTCTCGAGAAGCCGAGCGCGCGTCGCATGGCTGGAAAACACGTGGTCGGCGTCGTCGATGGTCTGGAAACCGATCCAGCCTTCACGCAAGCCCCTGCGCACCAGCCCCGGAGCTTCGAGTTGAAGCAGTTCCAACCCGGGGTCGGCCGGGCTGACCAAAAGCGTCACACACCGGCCCTGGCGGCGCAAATTGGCCAGACCGGTCGCGCCCCCCCCTGCAGCGCCCTGCCCGCGCAGCGCCGCGAACGCACGCAGTCTGGCACGGTGCAGGCGGTCGCGCAGGAAACGCAGCGCGGCGACGAGCGGCGCCGACCCCGGAACCGCACGGGCGAGCCTGCGCCGCAGTTGGCGGCGCTCGAACGCGGCAGCCCTGCCGGCGTCGACCTCAGTTTGCGCGTCCCCGTTGCGCTCAGGCTCGAACTGAACCGGGTTGAGCAGGATGACCTCCGGCAGGTCGACGCCGACATCGTGCTGCGCGACGGCGAACGCGTGGTATGCGCCGGCGCATATCCCGCTCAGCACGATGCGCTGTCGGCCGCAGCGCCGCGCCAACTCGGGGAGCACCTCGACCAGTTCGGCGACAGCGTTCGGCGGGAATGCCCGGTTGAGATCGGCGTTGCCTCGCGCCGCGCTGTCACCGACCCCGCCGATGTCGAGGCGTACGCTGGCAAAGCCCTCGGCGGCCAGCGCACGCGCCAGCTTGACGTGCAGCCGCCCAGGACCGACGTGGTGGTCGACCCCCGAATTGAGCAACACCAGCAGCGTGTTGCGCGTCTCCCCACCCGGCGTGCACCAGACGCCGAACAGTTTGTGCGGCCCGAGCAGCAGCGGCAACTCGCGACAGCAGCCGAGTTCGATCACGCCCGGCTCGACCCGCGCGGCGGCGCGCTCGGTACCGTACACCGGTCGGGCGCCAGACTTCAGCCAGGCTCCAATCGCGTCGATCGCCTGCTGCGGCACTTCGGTGAACAGTGATTCGCAGACCATGCGATCGTAACCAGGCTGGCGTTGCACTTCGTGCGCGACACCGAGTTGCCGCAGATGATCGCCCAAGCGGGTGTCGCCGCCCAGATCGTCGCGCTCGATGACGAGGGCACGCTGGATGCCGTCGAAGGGCAGCGCGAGCAAGTCCATCGCCTGGATGTCGCGCAGCGTCTGCGCGGTATAGACGAAGCCGGCCGATTCGAGCTGTCCTGGTCCCGATTCGACCTTGTACCCTGCCAAGGCTGCGACGGCGCGCATTTCGCGCACGTAATGCTTGCCGCTGAGCACCGGGTTCCACAGCACCAGCTCGGTGATCCCGGCGCGGGCGGCAGCCACGCTGGCCAAGGTCGCTCCGAAGCGCAGGCCGACCGCGGCCACGCGCGCACATCCACTGTGTGCACGCAGCGCCTCTGCCGCGGCCACGATCGAGTCGTTCCAGTGCGCGACGCGGTCGGGATCGGTCTCGTCCTGCGCCGAATCGCCAGCGCCG
>JAJZHH010000089.1 GCA_021804595.1 Pseudomonadota bacterium | reverse complement strand
TTGCCCATCAGGCCCAGGCCCGGGTTCGGAAAGGACGGGTCGTTGATGTTGGCGGTGAAGTTCGGCGACATGCCGAAGGTGCCGTTGTGCAGCAGATCGGCGACGTCGCTGGCTTCGAAGTACTGGTTCATGTCCATGATGCCGCCACGCAGCTGGACCGCGCCCAGTTCCTGCCCGTAGCTCAGCTGGTAGACGCGCAGGAAGTTCGGTGCCCATTCATTGCTCGGAAGCTGGACGGCGCCCGTGCGTGCGGGCAGGTTGCCATCCGAGCGCACCCCTTCCAGGCTGAATTCCACATGCCCGCCGGGCCACCATCCAGCGGCCGCGGTGTCCAGGTCGGCGCTCCACTGCAACAGCGCCGACGACGCCGCGCGGCTTTGCAGCCCTGCGGAAAGATTGGACATGCTGTCCAGGTCGATGCGGCCGGAACTGCTCAGGCCGGCCAACGCAGCCGCGCGGGCAGGCGCGAAGGCCTCGGTAAGGAGCGATCCGACGACGAATAGTGTGTATGCATGGCGAATGCGCATGGCGCAAGCTCCCCCTCTCCCGATTCTGGCGCGGGATCATGACAAGTCGAATGGAATGACGGGGCCATGCCGCCTGACCGGCGCCTGTCCGGGACCGAAACGCCGTGTCCCCCACCTGGCGAAGGTTACATCTGCCGCGACCGGGGGGCAGCGGCTTCAGCGTATGGCGCCGTGCAGGAAGGCCCGGAGCACCACGGCGTACGCAAGCGATTTGCGCAAACGACTTGCACTGTCGTATGCTGCATGCATGGCCCGCCCTTCACGCATCGCCCTGCAGATCGTCGACACGATGACCGCCGGCGCGCGGCACGCGTGGACGCTCGAGCAGCTCGCCACCGACCTGCACCAGCGCGGCGTCGCGGCCGATTTCTCATCGGTCTACCGCGCGGTCGAACGCCTGCTCGGCGAGCGCCGGCTGGTGCGCATCGCGATCGACGATGGCGCAGCCCGCTTCGAGCTCGCCGGCGCGCATCACGACCACGTGCGCTGTGTGCGCTGCGCCGCGCTGGCGGCGATCCCCTGCGTCGTCGACCCGGCCGCGCTGGCCGCGGCCGCCGCGAGCACCGGCTACACCGTCACCACGCACTGCGTCGTGCTCGACGGCGTGTGCCCGGCGTGCCGCCAGCATTGAGCCCCGCATCCACCCCCCGCCTGCAATGCCGCTACGTCGACCCGCGCTGAACCGCTTGTGCACCGGCCTGGCCTGGCTGCTCGCGCTGGCCTTGAGCGGGGTCGGCGTCGCGCATGCCGCGCCGGTTCCGGTGGTCGCCGCCGAAAGCACCTACGGCGCGATCGCGCAGGCCATCGGCGGGCCCTACGTTCGCGTCGACAGCATCCTGCGCAGCCCCGACGTCGACCCGCACACCTTCGAAGCGACGCCGGCGACCGCACGTACCGTCGCCCAGGCGCGCATCGCATTGCTCAACGGGCTGGGCTACGACGAATGGATGCGCAAGCTGCTCGCGGCGGCACCGTCGGCGCGGCGTGACGTCGTCGTCGCCGCCGACGTCGGTCGCGCCTGGGTCATGGCCGACGGCAACCCGCACATCTTCTACGACACGCGCGTGGCCGACGCGGTGGCGACGCGCGTCGCCGCATTGCTGCAGCGCGACGACCCGGCGCACGCGGCCGACTTCGCGCGCAATCTGCGCGACTTCCGCGCCGCGCTGGCTGCGGTCGACGCGCGCGTCGCACAGCTGCGCCGCGCCCATCCGGGCCTGGCGGTCGCAGCCACCGAACCGGTGTTCGGCTACATGCTGCGCGCGCTGGGCTGGCCCAGCGCCGGCCAGCGCTTCCAGTTCGACGTGATGAACGGCACCGAACCGCCACCGGCGGTCGTCGCGCGCTTCGAGGACGAGCTGCGCCATCGCCGCGTCGTCTTGCTCGTCTACAACCGCCAGGTCAGCGAGCCGGTGACGCAGCGCATGCGCGAAATCGCCGCCCACGCCTCGATCGCTCGCGTCGGCGTCGACGAAATCGCCCCTCCCGGCGTCGGCTACGCCGCGTGGCTGCAGCGCAGCCTCGACGCGGTCGACGCCGCGCTGCGCGGCGTCGCGCTACGATGAGCCGGCGCGGCTCGCCATACGCCGCAGACTCCACCGGAGGAGCGATGAACCCAGCCTTTCGCCGCCACAGGCTCGCGCTGAGCGCGCTGCCGATCGCCGCCTGGCTGTTGCCGGCGGCCGTGCGCGCCCAGCCCTACGACCTCGACGTGCCGCCAGCGCCGGCGCTGGCGCAGTCGGCGATCGACGCGCTGCTCGCCTCGGCGCAGGCCGCCGGCGGCATCGACGACGGCCACAGCGCGCACCGGCTGTACGTGTTCTACGACCCGAACTGCCCGTACTGCCGTCGGCTGTACGACGACTTGCGCCCCTTTGTCGCGCGCGGCGCGGTGCAGGTGTCGTGGATCACGGTCGGTTTCCTGGCGCCGAGCAGCCTGCCCAAGGCCGCCGCGATCGTGCAGGCGCGCGACCCGCTGGCCGCGCTGCGGCGCAACGAAGGCAGCTACGCGGCGCCGGCCGCCGGCCACGGCGGCGGCGGCATCGCGCCGGCGGCGACGATCGAGCCGGCCACGCGCGCGCGACTGCAGCGCAACCTGGACATGCTGCGCGCGGTCCACGCGTTCGGCGTGCCGCTCGCGGTCTGGCGGGGTCGCGACGGTCAGGCGCGCATGATGCTCGGCGAAATCGAGCGCGACCGGCTGCGCGAGCTGGTGTCGCTGCTGGCCTGAAGCGCGAGCCGGCAACGTGAGCGCGCCACCCCACACTGCCGGCGACGACGACATCGTCATCGCCGCGCTGCGCGCGGCCCGCCCGACGCTGTGGGCGGGCCGGCGCGGCAGCGACGCCGCGGCGCCGGCAAGCTTCCCGGCCGCGGCGATCGAGCGGGCACGCGCCCGCCTGCAGCGGTTCGCGCCGCTGCTCGCCGAACTGTTCCCCGAACTGCGCGCCAGCGGCGGGCGCATCGAATCGCCATTGCTCGAAGCGCCGCGCCTGCAGCAGCGCCTCGGCCTGCCCGCAGCTGCCGGCGCGCTGCTGCTCAAGGCCGACCACGCGCTGCCGGTGGCCGGGTCGATCAAGGCGCGCGGCGCCTTCCACGAAGTGCTCGAGTTCGTCGAGGCGCGCGCGCTCTCCCACGGCCTGCTCGACGCGGACGGCGACTGCCGGGTGCTGGCCGCGGCGCCGGCGCGCGCGCAGCTGGCGCACGACGAGGTCGCGGTCGGCTCGACCGGCAACCTCGGGCTGGCGGTCGGCGTGATGGCGTCGGCGCTGGGCATGCGCGCGGTCGTGCACATGTCGGCCGACGCGAAGGCGTGGAAGAAGGAGCGCTTGCGCCGACGCGGCGTCGACGTCGTCGAGCACCGCGGCGACTACGCCGCAGCGGTCGCCGCCGGACGCCGCGACGCGCTGGCCAACCCGCGCGCGCACTTCGTCGACGACGAGCGCTCAGCGTCGCTGTTCGCCGGCTACGCGGCCGCGGCCGCGCACCTCGCGCAACAGCTGCGCGAGCGCAGCCGGACGGTCGACGCGCAGCATCCGCTGTTCGTCTACCTGCCGTGCGGGGTCGGCGGCGCGCCGGGCGGCATCGCGACCGGGCTGCACGCGACGTTCGGCGCCAACGTTCACTGTTTCTTCGCCGAACCTGTGCAGTCGCCGTGCTTCATGCTGCAGATGCTCGTCGATTCAGGACAGATCCCGAACCTCGGCGAACACCCGTCGATCTACGACCTCGGCCTCGACAACCGCACCGAAGCCGACGGATTGGCGGTGCCGCGCGCGTCGCCGCTGGCCAGCGCGACGGTGGCGCCGTTCCTGGCCGGCGTCTACACGGTCGACGACGACACGCTGCTGCGCCACCTGGTCGACGCCGCCGACAGCGAGGGCCTGCGCATCGAGCCGTCGGCGGCGGCAGGTTTCGACGGCCCGCGACGCGTGCTGGATACGCCGGCCGGGCGCGACTACCTGCAGCGCCAGTGCGCGCAGGCGCTGCCCGGCGCGGCCACGCACGTGATCTGGACCACCGGCGGCCTGCTCGTCCCCGACGATGAATACCGCGGCTTCGTCGCGCGCGGCCACGCACTGCAGGCGTTGCGCGCCGACGCGCGCTGAGGCCTACGCGTCGGCGGCGACAGGCGCCTGCGGCGCCGCCGCAGCTGCGGCGATCGCGTCGAAACGCTCGACCGGAACCGGCGCGCTGAAGCGGAAGCCCTGGAACAGCTCGCAGCCGTGGTCCAGCAGGAAGCGCCATTGCGCGTCGGTCTCGACGCCTTCGGCGACGACCGCCAGCCCCAGCGCCTTGGCCATCGTGATGATGGTCTGCGCAACCAGCGCGTCCTGGCGCCCGTCGGGCAGGCCGTCGACGAAGGATTTGTCGATTTTCAGCTGGTCGATCGGCAGCCGCGTCAAATACGACAGCGACGAGCTGCCGGTGCCGAAATCGTCGAGCGCGAACGAAATCCCGGCCTGCTTGAGCGCCTGCATCTTGTGCAGCGCGTCGTCGACGTCGTCAAGCACGATGCTCTCGGTCAGCTCGAGCTTCAAGCGCGACGCGTCGGCGCCGGCCGCCTCGACCGCGTGCAGCACGCCGTCGACGAAGCCGGCGTGCGCGAACTGCCTGGCGCTGACGTTGACCGCGAGCACGCGCGCCGCCGCCTGCGCGCGCCACGCCGCGATGCGCACGCAGGCCGCCTCGAGCACCCATTGGCCGAGCTCGACGATCAGGCCGGTCTCCTCGGCCACCGCGATGAACTCGCCGGGCGCGAGCACGCCGCGCACCGGATGGCGCCAGCGCAGCAAGGCCTCGGCGGCGACGACGGCGCCGGCGCGGTCGAACTGCGGCTGGTAGTACAGCTCGAACTGGCCGAGCTCGATCGCCCGGCGCAGTTCCGACTCCAGCGCGGTGCGCCGCGCCAGCTCGACCTGCATGCCCTGCTCGAAGAAGCGCAGCGCATTGCGCCCGTCCTGCTTGGCGCGGTACATCGCGAGGTCGGCGTGCATCAGGATCGCCGCGGCGGTGTCGGCGCCGCCGGCGAACATCGTCGCACCGATGCTCGCGGTGCAATAGAACGCCTGGCCGTCGATGTCGTAGGGCTCGGCCATGCCCAGGCGCAGCTTCTCGGCCACCTGCGCGGCGTGCATCGCCGCGACGGTGGCGTCGGCGCCGAGCTCCTCGAGCACGACGATGAACTCGTCGCCGCCGAAACGCGCGACGGTATCGCCGTCGCGCACGGCGCGTTGCATGCGCTGCGCGGCGCGCACCAGCAGCGCGTCGCCGGTCGGATGGCCGGTGGTGTCGTTGATCTTCTTGAAGTTGTCCAGGTCGACGAACAACAATGCGCAATGCTCGCCGCTCCGGCTGCTCCACGACAGCGCGTGCTCGATGCGGTCGTGCAGCAGCGCGCGGTTGGGCAGGCCGGTCAGCGGGTCGTAATACGCCAGCTGCTGCGCGCGCGATTCGGCGTCGCGCTGCTGCGTGACGTCGGCCAGCGACGCGACGTAGTGGGTCAGCGCGCCGTCGCGCGTCTTCACCGCCGAAATCGCCAGGCGCTCGGTGAACAGCGTGCCGTCCTTGCGCCGGCTGCACAACTCGCCCTGCCAATAGCCGTCGCGCGCCACCGCCTCGCGCATCGCGGCGTAGAACGCCGCGTCGTGCTGCCCCGATTGCAGCAGCGCCGGCGTGCGACCGACGACTTCGTGCTGCGCATAGCCGGTGATGCGCGTGAACGCCTGGTTGACGCGCTGGATGCGTGCCTGCGCGTCGGCCACGATGATGCCGTCCTGCGCCTCGAAGGCAATCGCGGCGATGCGCAGGTTCTCGTCGTCGCGCACGCGGTCGGTCACGTCCTGGATCGTGCCGCGCAGCCGCAGCGGGCACCCGTCGGCGTCGAACTCGAGGCGACCCAGCCCGTGCACCCAGCGCCGCAGGCCGTCGCGCCGACGCACGATGCGGTACTGGCGGTCGAACGCGCCGCGCTGCTCGAGCACCTCGTGCGCGAAATAACGCGCCATCGCGTCGCGGTCGGCCTCGTCGATCAACTGCGCCCAGCCGTCGATCGAGCGCTCGTACGCCGCATCGATGCCGAACAGCCGGTCGAGCACCGGCGAACTCTGCCAGCGACCGCTGCCGAGGTCGAACACATAGCTGCCGACGCCGGCGATTTCCTGCGATTCGCGCAGCGACTCGAGCGCATCGGCCAGCTGCTGCTTGTCGCGCTCGCGCTCGGTGACGTCGCGCGAAATGCCGAACATGCCGTTGACCCGACCTTCATCGTCGTGCAGCGGGCCCTTGGTCACCAGATAGGTGACGTCGCCGTCGGCGGTCGACAAGTGCTCTGTGGTGCGCAGCACGCCGTCGCGCTCCATCACCGCGCGGTCGTTGGCGGCGATCTGCTCAGCCTGCTCGGCCGGGAAGATCGACCGATCGTCGCAGCCGACGAGCTGCGCCGCGCTGCGCCCGGCCACGCGCGCGACTTCGCGGTTGACGAAGGTGTAGCGGCCGTCGCAGTCCTTGGTGAAGATCGCGTCGGGCGAGTTGTCCAGCAGCTCGGCGACCAGCCGTCGCTGGCGGGCATGGTCGTGCGAGATCGTCTCGGCGACGCGGACCGCGCGCTCGACCTGGCGCACCAGCCGCCGCGCCAGCGCGAACAGCAGCGCCGCGGTGAGCACGACGAACACCAGGCCCTTGATCGAACTGGCCCAGCGCACTTCGGCGGGGTTGCGGAACAGCCGCGCGACCCAGGCGTCGGAGAACACGATCCACAGGCCGGCGACGACGACGTAGGCCACCGCCAGCTGCGCCGGATAGTACAGACGACGCACACCCACCCTGGACCTTCGACCGGGCTGGGCGCTGCGTGGCGTCGCGCCGTCTTGTTCTCCTTCTCCTGCTCGCGCCAACCGTGACCTCTCGACCTTGTCGTGGCGAAGTCGACGCGCGCACCGCGCCGACCGCCTGTTGTGTTGCAGCATAAGGCCGCGCGTGATCGCACGCCTTCGATCGACGTGCTTTTCAGCAAGATCATTCGTGAATGTCTGCGTTCAAATGCAACGCCTTGCACCTCAGCGGGCGACCCAGCGGCCATCCCGGCTCTTGCGGTACGACCGCTTGACCGCCGACCATGCGACCTGGAACGCGACCTTTTCCCGTTCGTCGCCGCGGTCGGCGTATTCATCCCATGCCGAGTTGAAGGCTTCCCGAAAGATGTCCTGCGCGTGCGCCGGGAGGTGCTCGCGCACCGCGTCGGGCAGATCGGTGTTGTCACGATAAGGCATCGCGGCGACCTCCTGAAACCGCGCCGCGCACCGGCGCATCGCGTCGGATCTTTTTACATTCCTTGCCGCGGCGCCGTCGCGGCAAGACCTTGCGCTCAGCGCGCGATCAGCGCGGTTGCGGCGCGACCTGCGAGCTCGCCTCGCGTGTCGCCCACAGCGCCGCGGCGAGCAGCGCCAGCGTCGCCGCCAGCGCCCACGGCAGCGCGGCCGCGCCGCGCTGCTGCAGCACGCCGCCGAGCACGATCGGCCCGATGCCGGCGGCCGCGGTGAAGCCGACCGAGACCAGCCCGACGGCGCGCGTCGGCGGCACACCGGGCGCGCTCAGCGCGGCCACCAGGCCCAGCGTCAGGAAGCCGTTGAGCGTGCCGCCGAGCACGAACATCAGCGCGCGCAGGCCGCTGCTGCCCGCGCCCAGCGCGACGCAGCACGCCAGTGAGGCCAGCGCCGCGAGCAAGGCGGCGCGACGCGCGCCGTGGCGATCGGCGAACCAGCCCAGCGGGAACTGCAGCAGCAGCGCGCCGACGCCGTAGACCGCGAGCAGCGCGGCCACTCCGGCCGGCGCCAGCCGCCAGGCGCTGCCCAGCGCCGGCACCAGCGCGGTGAACGCGCCTTCGACGAAGCCGCCGCCGATCACGATCAGCAGCGCCAGGCGCAGCGCGCGCGCGTCGCTGGCGTGCAGCGGCTCGTCGGCGACCTGCGGTGGCGCCACGGCGGCCAGCGCCAGCGGCGCCAGCGCCGCGGCCGACGCGCCCAGGCCGAGCGCGAGCAGCGCGCCACGCCCCATGCCGAGCGCGGCCGCGGCGGCCGGGCCGGCGATCGGCGCCAGCGCGATCAGCGTTTCGTGCACGCCGACGACGCGGCCACGCCGGTGCGGCGCGACCAGCGCGTAAAGCCACGGTTCGAGCGCGATCCAGCGCAGGCCCAGGCCGAGGCCGATCAAGGCGCCGGCCGGAACCCAGTTCCAGCGCCAGCGCAACGCGAGCAGCGCGAAGCCGGCCATGCCCAGCGCCATGCCGGCGACGACGCCGCGCCGCGGCCCGACGCGCGCGACCAGCCGCGGCGCGGCGCGGATGCCGGCGAGCATGCCGAACCACTGCAGCGCACCGAGCACGCCGAGCGCGAACGGCGCCATGCCGCGCGCGGCCAGCCACACCGGCAGCACGACGAAGCCGATGCCGTACTGGCCGAGCTGGGCCAGCGCGGACGCGGCGTTGAGGGCGACGACGGTGCGCCGCGCGGACGCGACGTGGCGGGAGGGTTGCGGCGGCGGCACGGCTCAAGAGTGTCGGGCCGGAACGTCCCGGCAGCCGGCGATGATAGACGCGGCCGCGCTATCCTGCGTGGCATTGTCCGCACCGAGACCGTTGATGAATTTCCCCGCCCCCAGCGCCGCCGACAGCGCGCTGTTGATCATGGATATGCAGCCGTCGATCGTCGCGCTGCGCCCGCAGGCCGCGGCCGCCTTGTTCGAGCCCTTGCGCGCGCTGCGCGACGCCGCGCGCGACGCCGCCGTCCCGGTGATCTACGTCGTCGTCGGCTTTCGCCCCGGCCACCCGGAAATCGCCGCCAGCAACGCGCAGTTCTCGCGCATCAAGGCCGAAGGACGGCTGCTCGACGAGGACGTGCACCCCGAACTGAGCCCCGCCGCGGGCGAAGTCGTCGTGCGCAAGCGACGCATCTCGGCGTTCGCCGGCTCCGACCTCGACGTCGTGCTGCGCGCGCAGAACGTGCGCCACCTGATGCTGGCCGGCATTTCAACGTCGGGCGTCGTGCTGTCGACGCTGCGCCAGGCCGCCGACCTCGACTACCGGCTCAGCGTCGTCGCCGACGGCTGCATGGACCCCGACGACGAAGTGCACGACGTGCTGCTGCGCAAGGTGTTCCCGCGCCAGGCCGAAGTCGCGACCTCGCAGCAACTGATCGACGCGCTGCGCCGCTGAACCTGACCCTCATGAGCCCTGCCCCTATGCCCACGCCCCGCCACGGCGGCGCGATCCTGGTCGACGCGCTGGTGCGCGAAGGCGCCGAATGCGTCTACTGCGTGCCCGGCGAGAGTTTCCTGCCGGTGCTCGACGCGCTGGCCGCGACGCCGTCGATCCGCACCGTGGTCACGCGCCACGAAGGCGCCGCGTCGAACATGGCCGACGCCTACGGCAAGCTGACCGGAGAGCCCGGCCTGTGCTTCGTCACGCGCGGCCCCGGAGCGACGCACGCGAGCAATGGGCTGCACACCGCGCGGCAGGATTCGACGCCGATGATCCTGTTCATCGGCCAGGTCGACAGCGCCTTCCTCGGCCGCGAAGCTTTCCAGGAAATCGACTACACAGCGATGTTCGGTTCCATCGCCAAATGGGTAGCGCTGCCGCGCAGCGTCGACGAGCTGGCACCGACCGTGGCCCGCGCCTATGCGCTGGCGCGCAGCGGGCGCGCCGGGCCGGTCGTCGTCGTGCTGCCCGACGACCTGCTGTACGCCGGCGCCGATGGCGCCGAAGCCGGCGAGCTTGCGCCGGCGCCGGCGCGCGTCAGGCCAGACGACGCCGCGCTGGCCGAACTGCAGCAGCGGCTCGGCGCGGCGCAGCGCCCGCTGCTCGTCGTCGGCGGTTCGCGCTGGGAGCGCGCCGGGCGCGACGCGCTGCACGCCTTCGCCGCCGCACGCGCGCTGCCGGTGGTCGCCGGCTTTCGCCGCCAGGACCTGTTCGACAACCGCAGCGAGCACTACGTCGGCCAGCTCGGCTTCGGCGCCTCGCCGGCGCTGCTGCAGCGCGTGCGCGACGCCGACCTGCTGCTGCTGCTCGGCTCGCGGCTGAGCGAAGTCAGCAGCGCCGGCTACACGCTGGTCGACACGACGCAGCCGCGGCAGACGCTGATCCACGTCCACCCCGACGCCGCCGAACTCGGCCGCGTCTACCGCCCGGCGCTGGCGATCGCCGCCGACGCGTCGGCCACCGCACAGGCGCTGGCCGCGCTGCCGCGGCCGGCGACGCCGGCGCGCTGGGCCGACTGGACGCGCGCGGCGCGCGCCGACCATCTGGCCTACGTCGCGCCGCCGCCGTTCGCCGGCCGTGGCGTCGACCTCGCCGCGGTCGTCGCCCACGTCTCGGCGACGCTGCCCGACGACGCCGTGGTCGCCAACGGCGCCGGCAACTACGCGGTCTGGGTGCACCGCTTCTACCGCTACCGCGGCGCGGCGACCGAACTGGCGCCGACCAACGGCGCGATGGGCTACGGCCTGCCGGCGGCGATCGCCGCCAAGCTGGCCGCACCGCAACGCGACGTGGTCTGCTTCGCCGGCGACGGCTGCTTCATGATGTACGCGCAGGAGCTCGCCACCGCGATGCAATACGGCGCCGCGGTGATCGTGATCGTGGTCGACAACGGCATGCTCGGCACCATCCGCATGCATCAGCAGCGCGAATACCCGGGGCGCGTCGCGGCCACCGCGCTGCGCAACCCGGACTTCGTCGCGCTGGCGCAGGCCCACGGCGCCTGGGCCGAACGCGTCGACGACACCGCGCAGTTCACCGCCGCGTTCGCGCGGGCGCGCGCCGCCGGACGCGCCGCGCTGCTGCATCTGCGAGTCGACCCGCTGCAGATCACGCCGCAGCAGCGTCTCGACGGCTGACGCAGGACGGCACCGGCACGGCCGCCGCTCAGGCCGCGTCGAGCCGGCCGCGTCAGCCGCGCTCGACCCCCGCGTCGGCCAGCAGCGCCGGCAAGGCCGCGGCGTCGAACAGCTCGGTGCCGGGCTGCGCCGCGGTCCCGCTGCCGCAGGCCAGCCCCAGGCGCAGCGCATCGGCGGGGCTGTCGCCGCGCGCCAGCCCCGCCACCAGCCCGGCGAGCATCGAGTCGCCGGCACCGACCGTCGAGCGCACCGCCACGCGCGGCGCGTGCCCGTGCCAGACGCCGTTCGCATGCGCCAGCAGCGCGCCGTCGGCGCCGAGCGAGACGCAGACGTGCTCGACGCCGGCGGCCTGCACGCCGCAGGCGGCCTCGCGCACCGCGCCCAGCGTCGGCAGCGCGCGACCGACCAGCTGCTCGAGCTCGTAGCGGTTGGGTTTGATCAGGAACGGACGGCTGGACAGCACCTCGCGCAACGCGTCGCCCTGCATGTCGAGCACCACGCGCGCGCCGCGCGCGGCCAGCGCCGCCGCCAGCCGCGTGTAGGTGTCGCCGGGCAGCCCCGGCGGCAGCGATCCGGTCAGCACCGCGTAGCCGCCGTCGACCAGCTGCTCGACGGTCTGCGTCATGCGCGCGAGCACGTTGGCGTCAAGCCGCGGGCCGACGCCGATCACTTCGTACTGCGCGCTCGGCACGCGCTGCTCGAGGGTCACGTTGATGCGCGTCTCGCCGTCGACCCACAGCGCGTGCACGTGCGCGACCTGGCGCTGCAGCAGCCGCTGCAGCATCTGCCCGACTTCGCCGGCGGCGACGAAGCAGGCGTGCGCCGGAACCTGCAACCGGCTCAGCGCGCGCGCCACGTTGACGCCGTTGCCGCCCGGGTCGTAGCGATAGGCGTCGGCGTGCACCTTGCGATCGTCGACCAGCGTTTCGAGTTCATAGGTCACGTCGACGCTGGGGTTCAGCGTCAAGGTGACGATCGGCGCGGGTGCGCTCATCGGCCGCCGCCTGGCGCGCCTGCGGCGGCTCGCGCCCAGTGGGCAGCCCGGGATCCGGTGTCGTGCTTCATCGCGACGACTTTATCAGCACGCGCCGAGAGCGCGCGCGACGCTATGCTGCCGGATCGACGAACCGAGGCCCGCAGCGGGCCACACGCACGATGGAACCGAAGCTGCATCCACGCCAGGCGCTGTACGGCGCCGGCGCACCGATCCCGGCGCTGCCGGCGTGCGAGCACTACGCCGGCACCGAAGCGCGCATCGCCAAGGCGATCGCGCTGCAGGCCACGCTGCCGTTCGACGTCACCGCCGACTGCGAGGACGGCGCGCCGGCCGGGCGCGAGCGCGAGCAGGCGGAGATGGTCGGCGAACGGCTCGCCGCGGCGCCCGCCGGCGGCCGCGTCGGCGCGCGCGTGCACGACCCGGCGCACCCGGCGTGGGGCGACGACGTCGAGCGCATCGTCGGCGCCGCGGCGCGGCGGCTCGACTACCTGACGATCCCGAAACTGGCCGACGCCGCGCAGGCGCAACAGGCGATCGCCTTCGTGCAGCGCGTCGCACGCGACGCCGGACGCACCGCGCCGCTGCCGGTGCATCTGCTGGTCGAAAGCCAGCGCGCGCTGCGCGCGGTCTGGGAGCTGGCCGCGCTGGACCACGTCGAAGTGCTCGATTTCGGCATCATGGACTGGGTCAGCGACCACGGCGGCGCGATCGGCGCCGACGCGATGCGCAGCCCCGGGCAGTTCGAGCATCGGCTGGTGGT
>JAJZHH010000006.1:36657-47050 GCA_021804595.1 Pseudomonadota bacterium | reverse complement strand
GTCAAGGAAGGCATGCAGGTGCGCGACGTCATCATCCAGGAAGGCGTGCCCAGCATCGAGCGGCTGCAGGAAGCGGTGTGCGAGCCGGTCGTCTACATGATGGACCGCTACGTCGTCGGCGGCTTCTACCGCGTGCACGCCGACCGCGGCCCGGCCGAGAACCTCAACTCGCCGGGCATGCATTTCGTGCCGCTGGCGTTCGACGAGCAGTTCAACGTCACCGACCCCGACGCCAAGCCGGGCACCAGCGGGCCCAACCGCTTCTACATGTACGGCGTGATCGCGCGGCTGGCGCTGGTCGCGGCCAGCTACGAGCTCGAAGCCACCGACCCCGAGTCCGAGGCCGGCTGAAGACGCTCGCGATGGACGAACTGCACGAGCTGTACCTGCCGTGTCCGCGCGGGCTCGAGGCGGCGCTGGCCGCGGAGCTCGCCGAGATCGGTTCGACGACGCTGCGCGTCGGCGAGCCGGCCGCCAGCGGGGTGGCCGCGCGCGGCACCTTCGACGACGTGCTGCGGCTGAACCTGCACAGTCGCATCGCGTCGCGCGTGCTGCTGCGCGTCGGCCGCGGCAGCGTCGCCGACGCCGACGACGTCTACCGGCTGGCGTCGCGGCTGCGCTGGGAGCGCTGGTTCGACGCGCGGCGCACGCTGCGCGTCGACATCAGCGCCGAGCGCAGCTCGCTGGAGAGCCTGCATTTCGCCGCGCTGCGCGCGAAGGACGGCATCTGCGACCATTTCCGCGCCCTCGGCCAGCCGCGTCCTGACGTCGATCGCGAGCACCCCGACGTTCGCGTGCACCTGCACCTGAACGCCGACAGCGCGCTGCTCTACCTCGACACTTCGGGCGAGGCGCTGTTCAAGCGTGGCTGGCGCGCGCAGCACGGCGAGGCGCCGCTGAAGGAGAACCTGGCCGCCGGCTTGCTGCGGCTGGCCGGCTGGACCCCCGACGCGGTGTTGTTCGATCCGCTGTGCGGCGCCGGCACGCTGGCCATCGAGGCGGCGCAGATCGCCTGCGGCGTCGCCCCCGGCGCGACGCGCGCGTTCGGCTTCGAGCGCCTGCGCGGCTTCGACGCGCATCGCTGGCAGCAGCTGCGCGCCGACGCGGCGGCGCGGCGGCGGGCGCCGCCGGCGCCGCTGTTCGCCGCCGACATCGATCCGCGCATGGTGCAGCTCACGCGCGACAATGCGCAGCGCGCCGGCGTGCTCGACGCGCTGCAGCTGCGCCAGGGCGACGTGATGGACGCGCAGCCGCCGCTGACGCTGGCGCCGGACCAGCGCGGCCACCTGGTGACCAATCCGCCGTACGCCGAGCGCATCGTCGCCAAGGGCAGCGAAGCCGACGATTTCCTGCCGCGGCTGGGCGACGTGCTCAAGCAGCGTTTCGCCGGCTGGAACGCCGCGCTGCTGCTCGCCGACCTGCACGCCGAGCGCGCGCTGCGGCTGAAGGCGGCGCGGCGCCACGTGGTCTACAACGGCGCCATTGAATGCCGCCTGTTCACGTTCGCGCTGGTCGCCGGGCGCCCGCCGCGCAAGATCGCCTGAGGGGCTGAGCGCGGCTTCGGAGCGGCCGCGCGCCGCGCTCAGTGGTGCTGCAGCGCAGCGCCGATCACCGCGGCGCCGTAGTGGCGCGCCAGCTGGTTGGTGAAGCGATCGAAGTCGATGTGCGCGGTCGCGTCGGCGCGGTCGGACACCGAGCGCACCGCGGCGAACGGCACGCGGTAGTCGGCGCACACTTGCGCGACCGCGGCGGTTTCCATGTCGACCGCCAGCGCGTCGGGCAGCAGCGCGCGCAGCTCGTGCGCCTGCTGCGGGCCGCTGACGAAGCGGTCGCCGCTGAGCAGCAGGCCGCGGTGCACGCGCGGCCGCTCGATGCCCAGCGCGCCGAGCCGGCCGCGTCCAGCCTCGTCGGCCAGCAGCGCGTCGATCGCGGCTTCGGCGCCGCGTTGCAGCCGAGCGCTCCAGCCGGGGTCGGCGGCGAAGCGGCTGCGTCCGCTCAGCGGCACCTCGAAGCGCGGGAACAGCGGCGACGCATCGAGGTCGTGCTGCAGCAGTTCGCCGGCGACGACGATGTCGCCGATCGCGACGCCTTCGCCCAAGCCCCCGGCGGTGCCGGTGAACAGCACGACCTCGCAGCCGAACTCGGCGATCAGGCTGGTCGCGCTGGTCGCCGCGGCGACCTTGCCGATGCCCGACAGCACCAGCACGGCGTCGTGGCCGAACAGGCGGCCGCGGTGGTAGCTGCGCTGGCCGTGCAGTTGCAGTGGGCGCGGTTTGAACAGTTTCTGCAGCAGCAGCTGCTGCTCGGCCTGCAGCGCGCTGAGGATGCCGATGCGGGGGGTCGGACTCATCTCGGATCGGGGGTGAGGGCGTCGGTGAACAGCGCGTCGGCGCCGGCGTCGCGCCAGCGCGTCGCGGCGCCGGCGTCGTCGACCGTGTACAGCCGGGCGCGCAGGCCCTGCGCGCGCAGCGCGGCGATCGCGGCGGTCTGCTCGCGCGCGGCGCACAGGTGGATGCCTTCGAGGCGCAGCGCCTGCGCCGCTTCGCGCCAGTGCGCCGGCAGCTCGGTGCACAGCCAGGCGCGCGGCAGCTGCGGCGCGGCGATCGCCGCGGCCTGCAGCGCCGGCAGCGAGAACGACGACAGCAGCGGCGGCTGCGGCGAGTTCGCCCACAGGCGTGCCGCGGCCGTCGCGATGCGCCGGCCCCAGTCGGCCTGGCGCGCGCTGTCGGCGTCGGCGTCGGGCTTGATTTCGAGATTGACGGTCAGCGCATGCGGCGCGGTGGCGTCGGCCAGTGCCTGCAGCGTCGGCACGCCCGCCGGCAGCGCGCTGCAGGCGCGCGCGCTGGCGCGGCCCTGCTGGCCCGTGGTGCGCTTCAGGTCGTCGTCGTGCAGCAGGAAGGGCACGCCGTCGGCGCTGAGCTTGACGTCGCATTCGAACGCGCGCAGCCCGGCGCGGCGCGCGGCATCGAAGGCCTGCAGCGTGTTTTCCGGACCCCACGCGGCACCGAGCCGGTGTGCGATCAGCAGCATGCGTCGACCCCGCGCGTGGCCGTCGCGATCAATCGCCGCATCGTGCCTTCATGCGGTCGAGCTCGGCGTAGGTGATCGTGTGGTCGCCGGCGGCGCGGATCGCCTGCACCATGCACGGCGAGGTCGCGCTCATCTGCAGCTCGCCGGGGTCGACCGGCAGCCCGTTGCGGCGCAGGTGCAGCAGCGTCAGCACGACGGCGAGCACGGCCAGGCCGAGCACGACGCCGAACAGGCCCTGCAGATGCACATTGGGTTGGCGAGGAGTCGGCGCGGCCATCGATCAGCCCTGCGACAACGCCGGGTTCAAGGTGTACACGCCGGTCAGCGTCGTGCTGGCCAGCACGTGGCCGGCGATCGCGTCGCGCACCTGCGCGCCGGTGAACGCGCCGTCGACAGCGCAGCGCTCGAGGTCGAGCGCGTACAGCGTGAACGTGTAATGGTGCATCAGCGTGTCGTTCCACGGCGGGCACGGACCGTCGTAGCCGTAGTACGGGCCTTCCATGTCCTGGTCGCCGCGAAACCACGCGGTGTAGTCGTTGATGCCGTGGCGCGGCGCCGGGCCGGGCAGCGCGGCCTTGCCGCGCGGCGTGACCCCCGAGCTCATGCTGGCCGCGGCGATCTCACGCCAGTCGGCCGGGATGTCGACCAGCACCCAGTGGAAGAAGTCGACCCGCGGCAGATCGGCCGGGACGAGCTGGCCGTCGCGGTTGACGTGCTCGGCCGAACTCGGCACGTCGGGGTCGTGGCAGATCAGCGCGAAGCTGCGCGTGCCGGCCGGCACGTCGCTCCACGCCAGTTGCGGGTTGTGGTTGTCGGACAGCGAAACGTGGCCGACCGCGGCCGGCTTGCAGAACGCGAACTGCGGCGGAATCGGCTGTTGATCGGCGAAGGACTGGCTGCTCAGGCGCATGGCGGTCTCCTGGCGGAAAGCGGCGACGACGCAGGCCCCGAGTGGCCCGCAATGCGGCAACTTTACCCGAGTGAGGCCCGCAACGCAGTGTCGCTGTCATGCGGCGTCACCGCCGTGTCATGCTTGTCTCGATAGACTATGAGGCCTGCCGCCCGGCAGCCCCCTGCCCGCCCGCTTCCCGATGTCGCTCGACCTGCAACGCCGACTCAACGTGCCCGTGCCGAACCGGCGCGACCTGATCGCGTTGCCGTTGATCTTCGCGCTGTTCTTCATCGTCAGCCACGCCGGGCACCAGATGGCCGCGCCTTACCGCATCGGCCAGAGCGTGCCGATCTCGTTGTCGCCGGCGATGCTGCCCGAATACGGCCTGTACACGGTGCTGCGCATGCTCGTCGCGCTGCTCGTCTCGCTCGTTTTCACCGTCGTCTACGCCTGGCTGGCCGCGCACAACCGCTATGCCGAGCGCGTGCTGATCCCGGCGCTCGACGTGCTGCAGTCGGTTCCGGTGCTCGGTTATCTGTCGATCACCGTGACCGGCTTCATCGCGCTGTTCCCGGGCAGCCTGTGGGGCGTGCAGATGGCGGTGATCTTCGCGGTGTTCACCGGCCAGGCCTGGAATATGGCCTTCGCGCTGTACCAGGGCATGAAAACGCTGCCGCGCGACTTGCAGGAAGCGGCGACGCTGTACCGGCTCAACGCCTGGCAGCGGTTCTGGAAGCTCGAGCTGCCGTTCTCGATGCCGGGGCTGCTGTGGAACACGATGATGTCGATGTCGGGCGGCTGGTTCATGGTCGTCGCGTCGGAGGCGATCATGGTGTCGGGGCAGACCGTCACGGTGCCCGGCATCGGCTCGTACATCGCGCGCGCCATCGAGTTGCGCGACCTCGGCGCGATCGGCTGGGCGATCGGCGCGATGATCGTCATCATCCTGCTCTACGACACGCTGCTGTTCCGACCGATCGTCGCCTGGGCCGACAAGTTCAAGCTCGAGCTGACCGCGTCGTCCGACGCGCCGACTTCGGTCGTGCTCGACTTCATTCGGCGCACCCGAGTGATCCAGCTGCTCGGCGTGCTGCCGACGTGGCTGTGGGAGCTCAGCGTGCGCCTGGGCCCGCGCGTGGGCCGCGCCACGCCGGCGTCGCCGCGCTTGCTGCGCTGGGGCGATGGCGTGTTCTACGCCGCGCTGGCGGCGTTCGCACTGTGGGCCGTCGTCACCCTCGGCCAGGTGCTGCCGCGCGACTTCGGCTGGCCGCTGGTCGGTCATGTGGTCTGGCTCGGCGTGCTGACCGCGTTCAAGGTGCTGGTGCTGGTCGTGCTGTCGGCGCTGGTGTGGGTGCCGATCAGCGTCTGGATCGGGCTGCGTCCGGCGTGGGCGGCGCGGGTGCAGCCGCTGGCGCAGTTCCTCGCCGCGTTTCCGGCCAACCTGCTGTTTCCGCTGTTCGTGATCGTGATCGTGCGCTGGCACCTGAACGTCGACGTGTTCACCGCGCCGCTGATGATCCTGGGCAGCATGTGGTACATCGTGTTCTCGGTGGTCGGCGCCGCGTCGGCGATCCCCACCGACATGCGCGAGGCGGCGACCAACCTCGGCCTGCGCGGCTGGCTGCTGTGGCGCCGGCTTTATCTGCCGGCGATCTTTCCCGGTTTCGTCACCGGCGCGATCACCGCGTCGGGCGGAGCGTGGAACGCCAGCATCGTCGCCGAAGTCGTCAGCTGGGGCCACCACACGCTGGTCGCCGACGGTCTGGGCGCCTTCATCACCCAGGCCACGGCGGCCGGTCGCGGCGCCGAGATCGCGCTCGGTGTCGGCGTCATGTCGGTCTACGTGACGGTGGTCAACCGCCTGTTCTGGCGCCGCATGCACGAGATCGCGGCGCGGCGCGTGCGTCTGGACTGAAACCCGAGGAAACCCCGCGATGGCCACGATCTCCCAGCCAGCCGAAGCCGCGCTCGACATCTTCAGCGTCGAGCACGTGCGCAAGTCGTTCAAGGCCCCCGACGGCAACGAACTGTTGATTCTCGACGACGTCAACATGCGCTTGCGCGACGGCGAGATCCTGGTGCTGCTGGGGCGCTCGGGGTCGGGCAAGTCGACGCTGCTGCGCATGCTCGCCGGGCTGTCGCAGCCCAGCGCGGGCAGCGTGCTGCACCGCGGCGCGCCGATCGACGGGCCGGTGCCGGGGCTGGCGATGGTGTTCCAGAGCTTCGCGCTGTTTCCGTGGCTGACCGTGCTGCAGAACGTCGAGCTCGGCCTGGAGGCCCTGAAGGTGCCGCCGGCCGAACGCAAGCAGCGCGCGCTGGCGGCGATCGACCTGATCGGCCTCGACGGTTTCGAGTCGGCCTACCCGCGCGAGCTCTCGGGCGGCATGCGCCAGCGCGTCGGCTTCGCGCGCGCGCTGGTCATCAACCCCGACGTGCTGCTGATGGACGAACCGTTCTCGGCGCTCGACGTGCTGACCGCGGAGACCATGCGCACCGACCTGCTCGACCTGTGGGCCGAACGCAAGATCCCCACGCGCGGCATCCTGCTGGTGTCGCACAACATCGAGGAGGCGGTGCTGATGGCCGACCGCATCCTGATCCTCGGCTCGAATCCGGGGCGGGTGCGCGCCGAGATCGCGGTGCCGCTGGCGCAGCCGCGCGACCGCGAGTCGCCGGGCTTCCGCGACCTCGTCGAGCACATCTACGACATCATGACCTCGCGCACCGGCACCGCGGTCAACGTCGCCCAACGCGGCGTGACGACGCTGGGCCACCGCCTGCCCGACGTGTCGGTGAACAAGCTCGCCGGCCTGCTCGAGGAGCTGCACGCGCTCGAGCAGGGCAGCGGCAGCCCGCGCATCAGCCTGCCCGAGCTGGCCGACGACATGCACTTCTCGGTCGACGACCTGTTCCCGCTGATCGAGGCGGTCGAGCTGCTCGGGTTTGCGCAGATCGCCGACGGCGACATCGAGCTGACCGCGGCCGGGCGCCTGTTCGTCGACGCCGACGTGCAGGAGCGCAAGCCGCTGTTCGCGCGCCACCTGCTGGCCGGCGTGCCGCTGGCCGCGCGCATCCGCGCGGTGCTCGACGAGCGCCACAACCATCGCGCGCCGGGCGCGCGCTTCCGCACCGAGCTCGAGGACATGCTGAGCGAGGACGAAGCCGAGCGCGTGCTCGAGACCGCGATCGACTGGGGCCGCTACGCCGAGCTCTACGCCTACGACGGCAACGCCGACACCTTCAGCCTGGAGAACCCGGGCGAGGACGAGGCCGGCGCCAGCGCGTCCTGACGCGGCGATGGGCACCCGCGTCGACCTGGTCTACTTCAACGCCGGCGGCGGCCATCGCGCGTCGGCGCTGGCGCTGCAGCAGGCGATCGGCGCGGCCGGCCTCGACTGGGACGTGCGCCTGGTCAACCTGACCGAACTGCTCGACCCCAACGGGCGGCTGCGCCGGCTGGCGTTCTCGCCGGAGGATTACTACAACGCGCGGCTGGCGCACGGGCTGACGCTGGGCCTGCGCGCCGAGCTGCGCGTGCTGCAGGCGCTGATCGCGCTGCTGCACCCGACGTTGGTGCGCGCGCTGCGCGCGCACTGGCGGCGCAGCGCGCCCGATCTGGTGGTGTCGCTGATCCCGAATTTCAACCGCGCGCTGCACGCCAGCCTGCGCGAGGTGCACGCGCACGTTCCCTACGTCACCGTGCTGACCGACCTGGCCGATCATCCGCCGCATTTCTGGATCGAGCCCGGGCTGGACCAGCACCTCGTCTGTGGTACGCCGCAGGCGGTGCGCCAGGCGCTCGCCGCAGGCTGCGCGCCGCAGCGCGTGCACGCGAGCTCGGGCATGATCATCCGTCCGGATTTCTATGCCCCGGCCGCCGCGTCGGCGCGCGCCGCGCGGCGTGCCGAGCTCGGGCTGGACGCCGACGCGCCGACCGCGGTGGTGATGTTCGGCGGCCACGGCTCGCGCAGCATGGTCGGCATCGCCGAACGCTTGTCGAGCCATCAGCAGATCCTGCTGTGCGGGCACAACGCGGCGCTGCGCGAACGGCTGCTGGCGCTGCCGGGCGGCGCGCCGCGCGCGGTGCTCGGCTTCACCGCCGACGTCGCCGGGCTGCTGCGCGCCGGCGACTATTTCGTCGGCAAGCCAGGTCCGGGCGCGCTCAGCGAAGCCTTGCACTTGGGGCTGCCGGTGATCGTCACGCGCAACGCGTGGACCATGCCGCAGGAGCGCTACAACACGCAGTGGATCGTCGAGCACGGCCTCGGCCGCGTGCTGCGCTCGTTCCGCGACATCGAGCCGGCCGCGCGCGAGCTGTGCGCGCAACTGCCGGCGTATCGCGAGCGCGTCGCGGCGCTGCGCAACCGCGCAGTGTTCGAAGTGCCGCAGATCCTGCAGCGCATCGTCGCCGACGCCGCGCGCGGCGTTCGCGCCGCGGCCTGACGCGCGGCGGCGCGTCAGCGCCGATGCGCCAGCGCCGGCAGGCTGGCGCGGTGTTCGGCGAGGAGCTGCGGATCGAGCTCGGCGCAGACCACGCCTTCGCCGCCGGACTGCATCGCGAGCACTTCGCCCCACGGGTCGACGATCATGCTGTGGCCCCAAGTGCGGCGGCCGTTGTCGTGCCGTCCACCCTGCGCGCTGGCGACGACGTAGGCCAGGTTCTCGACCGCGCGCGCGCGCAGCAGCAGTTCCCAGTGCTTCTCGCCGGTGGTGTAGGTGAACGCCGCCGGCACCAGGAAGGCGTCGCACGGCTGTGGCGTCGACAGCGCGCGGAAATGTTCGGGAAAGCGCAGGTCGTAGCAGATCGACAGCCCGATGCGCAGGCCGCCGGCGTCGAACGCCACCGGCGCGTCGCCGGGGGCGATGCTGTCGGATTCCGCGTAGCGTTCGGCGCCGCGCGTGAACGCGAACAGGTGGCGCTTGTCGTAGCGCGCGCGCAGCGCACCCTGAGGATCGAACACCAGCGTCGTGTTGTAGACCCGGTGCGGATCGGGGCAGGCCAGCGGCAGGCTGCCGGCGGCCAGCCACAGGCCGTGGCGGCGCGCCGCGTCGGCCGCGAATTGCTGGATCGGTCCGCTGCCCGGCGTTTCGCGCAGCGCGACCTTGTCGGCGTCGCCGTGTCCCATCAGGCAGAAGTATTCGGGCAGCACCGCCAGGTGCGCGCCGCGGCGCGCCGCCTCGGCGAGCAGCGCGTCGGCGCGCATCAGGTTGTCGTCGACGCGGCTCGACGACACCATCTGGATCGCCGCGGTCTTCAGGGTCATCGTCGTCTTCCTCAGTGCGGGGTGTCGGGGTGCTGCAGCGCGTGCACGTCGGGCTTGGCCCAGGTTCCGGTGACCCGGTAGCCGTAAGTGAACGCCTTCATCAGCGGCTTGCGCGCGATCAGCTGTGCGACGAAGGTGCCCAGCCCGACGGCCGGATTGATCAGAGCATAGGCCAGCGACGCCGAACCCGCGTTGATTTCGGGGACGACGACCACGTACAGGTCCTGGGTTTCGGCGGCGAGGTCGGCCGAGCCGTCGATGAACACCGTCGCCGCCGGGCCGCGCATGCTGAAGTTGTGCGTCGTCGCGACGCCGTCGTAGAGCTCGACGTCGGCGCCGGCGTGGTCGAACGCGAAGCCCGACTCGAACAGGTCGCTGAAGTTGAACAGCAGCCGCCGCGGCAGGCTCTGCAGGCTGAGCACACCGAGCAGCTTGGCCAGCCCGGGGTCGGCCTTGAGGAACTGCCCCTTGCCAAGATCGAGCTTGAACTGTCCCGACAGCGACGCGTAATCGGGGCTCAGCGGCGACCCCAGCCACGCCACGGTGCCTTGCATGACGCCGGCGCCGCCGCGCAGCAAGCCGGGCTTGCCCAGCCGCGCGAGCAGCCCGCCGGCGTCGGCGATGTCGAGCTTGAAGCCCAGCGCGAAGCGCCGCGGCGAGTCGCGTGTCGGCACGCCGGCCGACGACTGGGCGCCGTCCGCGGTCCAGTCGCCGCTGCCGCTCAGCGTCGCTTCGGGTGAGCTCAAGCGCAAGCGGTTCAAGCGCCATTCGATCAGCTTGCCGACGCGACGATTGGTCGCCTGCAAATCGAGGTGGTCGAAACGGTGACCATGCAGTTCGACGTCGTCGGCCGAGACGTCGAGCGCCGGGATGCTGTGCAGCGGCTCGTCGAGCATGCGCTCGACGTCGGTATCGGCGCTTCTGGGCACGATCAGACGGCTCAGTCGAGCGGTCACGCTGCCCGGCGTGCTGCCGGCGCCGACACGCCAGTCGATCTGGCCGGCGAGCTCGCGGCTGCTGAGCTGCGCCTGCCACAGCGCGCCGCTGCGCGTGGCGGCGAGCACGACGTCGTCGAAGCGGCGCCCGGTCAGCGTCAGTCGCTGCACGTGCAGCGTCAGCGCCAGCGGCGGCGTGCCCGTGCCCGTGCTGGAGCTGGAGCTGGAGCTGGAGCTGGAGCTGGAGCTGGAGCTGGAGCTGGAGCTGGAGC
>JAJZHH010000006.1:19263-36557 GCA_021804595.1 Pseudomonadota bacterium | reverse complement strand
GCTGGAGCTGGAGCTGGAGCTGGAGCTGGAGCTGGAGCTGGAGCTGGAGCTGGAGCTGGAGCGCGGCGTGTCGGCGAAGCTGCGCCAGGCGTCGACGTCGAGCACGGGCAGCGCGACGGCCAGTCGCAGCCCGTCGCCGTCGGCCGCCGGCAGCGCCGCGGCGCGGCCGAGCGCGACCGCGCCGCGCAGCCCCGGCGCGTCGGCTTGCAGGCTGGCGCGCAGCAGTCCGCCGCCGAGGTCGACGTGCCAGCGCTGGGCGTCGACGTCGACGCGCAGCGGCAGCGTCGATCCGGCCGTCTTGGCCAGCGGCGCCGGCAGCGTCGATGCCAGTCCGCGCAGATCGCTGGTGACGGTGACCTGCGGCGCGCCGCCGGCCAGCGCGATGGTCGCGGCCACGCGGGTGCTGCCGCGCAGCGCACCCAGCCATGGCGCCGCGCGCTGCAGCCGCGGCGCCGCACGCAGCGCCGCAGCGCTGACCGTCGTGCCGACCAGCAGCCGCAGCGGGTGCTGGGGCGCCATGCCGCCGGCAATGTGCAAGGTGCCGCCGAGGAAGTCGCGCGCGTCGGCGTCAAGCGTGAAGCCGCGCTCGTCGAAGCCGACGCTGCCACGAACGCCGCTCAGCGGTGGCAGCCAACGCGCGTAGTCGATCGTGTCGTCGAGCAATTGCACGCGGCCCTGCACGCGGCTTTGCGCCAGATGATCGAGCGGCAGCTTCAGTCGCAGGCTGCCGCTGAGCGCGCCGCGGCCCTGCACGTCGCTGAGCGCGTGGTCGAGCATGGTGTCGAGCGGACTGTCGCGCAGATAGCGCAGCGCATCGCCGGCGTCGACGCTGAACTGGCCATCGGCGGCGAGTGTCGGGTGCGCGTAGTCGGGCAGCGTCAGCGTGACGCGTTGCAGGCGGGCGCCGTACACGCGCGCGCTGGCGTCGCGCACGCTCATGCCGCTGCCGCTGAACTCGAGCACACCGGAGATCGCGCTGAACTCAGGCCACAAGGCGTTGTCGTGCACGTCGGCGACGCTGGCCTGGCGGCCGTGCGGCAGCATCGATCGCGGCGCCGCGTTGAACACGCCGCCGCTGACGCGTGCGGTGATCTCGAAGCTGCCGCTTCCCGGTCGGGTGAACGGAAACTCGGCCAGATCGCCGTGCACGCTGGCGCGTACGTCGCTCGACTGGCCCGCGGCGATCGCGCTGCGCAGGTAGTCGCGCGTGGCCGCCGGGATCGCCAGCGGCAGATAGCGCGGCACCGCGCGGGCGTCGGCGCGGCTCAGCCGCGCGTCGAGGTCGATGCGGCCAGGGTGCCCCGGTTGCCAGGCGTAGCGCACGCTGGCGCTGCCGGCAGCGTCGGCGTTGGCGAGTTGCAGCCGTGTCGACTGCAGGTTCCAGCTGCCGCCCAGGTGGCTCCAGTTCAGCTGCGCGTCGAGACGCTGCAACGGTATCGAGGGCGCCTCGAATACGGTCGGCAGCGCCAAGCTGCCGTCGCGCATCGCCAGTTGCGCGCTGCCGCCGGCCTGGTCGGCCTGCACGCTGCCGTCCAGACCGTCGACTCCGGGCAGCCCCGCGGGCAAGCCGGCCGCGGACCAGCGCAGGCCACTGAACGAAACCTGTGCGCGGTAACGCCCCGGCCACGCGGTCGGCGCCGCTCCCGGCGCCTCGTCCCAGTCGGCGGCCAGGCGGGCCAGTCGCCCGCGCAGCTGCAGCGCCTGCAGGCGCTCACGCCAGGCGAGCGGCAGCGGCAGCCGGCGCAGCAGTGCATCGAGCGCGCCGAGGTCGACACTGCCGACGCCGATGCTGCGGCGTTCGCCGCCGCCGGCGATGCGCTGCTCGCTGTAGGCGGCGTCGAGCGCCGGCAGCTCGACGCCGTCGCTGCTGCGCAGCGCCAGGTCCTGCACCGCCAGCGACCAGCCGCCGGCCAGCCGACGCAGCTGCATGCGCCCGGCAAGCCGCGTGAACAGCAAGGGCGGCAGCGCGGGGGCGACGCTGGCCTGCACGCCGCGCAGCGCGACGTCGGCGCTGAGCTGGGTCAAGGTGTAGTGCGGCGCCAGGTCGGCCCAAGCCTGCAGCGTGCCGTGGCCGTCGAGCAGTTCGTGTGGCAGCGGCAGCTGGTGCGCCAGCTCGCCGAGGTCGGCTTGCGGCAGCCGCGCCCACAGCCGGCCGTGCCAGCTGGCGAAATCGGCGTCGTGGCGCGTGAACAGTGGCTGATGGAAGTCGGCGCGCAGTTCGATCGGTCCACTCAGGCTGGACGGCGGCGTCGCGCGCAGCGCCAGCCGGTGGCGCAGCAAACTGTTGCGCAGGTCGAGATTGACGTCGTCGAGCACCAGCGGCGCGGCGCCGCGCACCTCGTCGGTCCAGCTCACGCGGCTGTGCAGGATCAGGATCTGGCCCTGCGCGAACAGCCAGTCGGCGAAGCGTTGCGCGGCGCCGCTGCCCGGGGCGCCGAGGTCGAAGCGTATGCCGCCGACCTGCAGGTGGGTCGGGTCGGTGCGCGTGACGGCCAGTTGCACGCCGCTGAGCGCGAGCTGGTCGAAGGCCAGTTGCATGCGCGGCAGGCTCTTCCACGACGGCTGTGCCTCGACCGAAGCGAATCGCAATGCCGGACGACCTTGCGCATCGTCGATCACCAGATCGTGCAGCGCCAGCGTCGGCAGCAGCCCGCGCCAGCTCGCCTGCACGCTGCCGATGTGCACCGGCAGGCCGAGCGCGGCACTGGCCGAGCTTTGCAGCCACGGCACGAAATGCTGTGCATTGGGCAGCACCGCGTAGCGCAGCGTTGCCAGACCGATCGCCAGCAGCAGGTAGACCGAGACGACCAGCGTGATCGCGGCCTCGAGCAGCCGGGTGGCCAGTTTGACGGTGAGGTGCAGGGTCGACACAGGGGCGTTAAACGCGCGGGGTACTTGCGATGGTAGTGAACGTATCGTGCTCGTGCGCGATCCGTGAGCCCGCCGCGCGGCGCTGGATTCGCCCTGCGCGCCCACCGCCGGGCTCGCCGCCGGCAAATCCGCGCGCCTGCAGCGGTGGCGCTGCTGCAATATGCTGCCGGCATTTCCAGCCCGGCAGCCGGCGGCCAGCCTCCGGCGTTCTGCGATGCAACTCGAGGCCTTTTCCCGTTTCTATCGGCGCCATGCCGGGCGCCTGGACGACGTCGCCGCGGCGTGGGGCGGCGGCGTGCCGTCGCGCGCCGAGCTCGACGCCGCGGTGCGTGCGCGCCGCGCCGGCGGCGACCTGGGTGCCGCGCTGCGCCAGGTGCGCAATGCCTTGATGCTGCAGCTGATCGAATGCGATGTGCTGCACGACGCGACGCTCGAGCAGGTCTGCGTCGCAGTCAGCGATCTGGCCGAGATCGCGCTGGCGCACGGCATCAAAGAGATCGAGGCCGAGCTGCAGCCGCGCCACGGCATCGCGCGCGCGGCCGACGGCGCGCCGGCGCGCTTCTTCGTCGTCGGCATGGGCAAGCTCGGCGGTGCCGAACTCAACGTGTCTTCGGACATCGACCTGGTGTTCCTGTACGACGCCGACGGCCGCAGCGACGGCGCGGTGCCGCTGGGCAACGCCGAGTACTTCGGCCTGCTGTCCAGGCGGCTGGTCGCGCTGTTGTCGGAGCTGACCGCCGACGGTTTCGTGTTCCGCGTCGACACGCGGCTGCGGCCGAACGGCGAAAGCGGCCCGCCGGTCGTCAGCCTGGCGATGCTCGAGGAGTATTTCCAGGTGCAGGGGCGCGAATGGGAGCGCTTCGCCTGGTTGAAGAGCCGGGTCGTCGCGCCGGTCGATGCGGCGCTGCAGCACGCGCTCGACCAGGTCGTCGAGCCTTTCGTCTGGCGTCGCTACCTCGATTTCGCGATGCTCGAAGCGCTGCGCGGGCTGCACCGGCAGATCCGCACGGAGGCGGTCAAGCGCGCCAGCGCTCGCCCCGACCGCGCCAACGACGTCAAGCTCGGCCGCGGCGGAATCCGCGAAATCGAGTTCATCGTGCAGTTGCTGCAGATCGTTCGCGGCGGTCGCCAGCCGCAGGTGCGCGCGCGCAACACGCTGCAGGCGCTGCCCCGACTGGCGCAGGCCGGTCTGCTCGATGCCGACACCGCGCAGCGGCTGGCTGACAGCTATCGTTTCCTGCGCCGACTGGAGCACCGCATCCAGTACCAGGACGACGCGCAGACGCATTGCCTGCCGGGCGACGACGCCGATTTCGAACAGCTCGCGCTGAGCCTGGGCGACGCGCTGGTGCAGGCGCAGCCGCAGGCGCCGCGGCCGGCGTGCGCGCTGTCGCGCGAGCTCGACGCGGTGCGCGAGTTCGTCGCCGGCGAGTTCGACGCGCTGCTGCACGCCGGGCCGCGCTGCGTCGGCTGCCGCAAGCCGGCCGACAGCATCGACGCGCTGCGCCAGGCGCTGGCCGGCATCGACGGCGACGCCGCGCAGGCGCGGTTGCAGGCGCTGCAGACTTCGCCGCGCTACGCCGCGCTCAGTGAGTCCGGGCGCCAGCGCATGCTGCGCGTGGTCGAGCGCGCGATCGCGCTGGTCGCCGACGACGCCGGCGCCGACCGCACGCTGGCGCGGCTGTTCGACATGCTCGAGGCGATCGCGCGGCGCGAAACCTATCTGGCCTTCTTCGCCGAGCAGCCGCAGGCGCTGGCCAGGCTGCTGGCGCTGCTCGGGGCGTCGGGTTGGGCGGCAGGCTACATCACGCGCAATCCGATGGTCGTCGACGAGCTGGTGGTCGACGCCGGGCGCGAACGTTTCGACGCGCAGGCCTGCCTGGCCGACTGCGCCGCGCAGCGCGCGCGGCTGCAGCAGCGCGGCGTCTGGGACGCCGGCGAGGGGCTGGACATCCTGCGCCGGGCTTTCCACGCCGAGATGTTCCGCACGCTGGCACGCGACCTCGCCGGCCGGCTCAGCGTCGAACAGGTCGCCGACGAGCTGTCGGCGCTGGCCGATACGGTGATCGGCCAGGCGCTGCGCTGGTGCTGGGACGAGCTGCCGCAGCGTCATCGCGAAACGCCGGCGTTCGCGGTCATCGCTTACGGCAAGCTCGGCGGCAAGGAGCTGGGCTACGGCGGCGACCTCGATGTCGTGTTCCTGTTCGACGACGCGCTGGCCGACGCGCGCGAGCGTTACGGCGCGCTGGCGCGCAAGCTGATCTGGTGGCTGACCGCGGTGACCCCGGCCGGCACGCTGTTCGAGATCGACACGCGCTTGCGCCCGAACGGCAACGCCGGCCTGCTGGTGACGACGCTGCAGGCCTTCGGCGGCTACCAGCTCGGGCGTGGCGACAACGCGGCGTGGACCTGGGAGCACCAGGCGCTGACACGGGCGCGCTTCTGCGCCGGCGACGCGGCCGTCGGCGCGCAGTTCGAGCGCATCCGCGCCGAGGTGCTGCGCATGCCGCGCGACGCGGCCGCGCTGCACGGCGAGATCCTGGCGATGCGCGAGCGCGTCGCCGCCGGCCATCCGAATCCGGGTGCGCTGTTCGACCTCAAGCACGACCCCGGCGGCATGGTCGACGTCGAGTTCGCGGTGCAGGCGCTGGTGCTGGCGCACGCGTCGGCGCACGCCGGGCTGGTCGACAACGTCGGCAACATCGCGTTGCTGCAACGCGCCGAAGCGCTCGGTCTGCTGCCTCCCGGGGTCGGCGAAGCGGCGGCGCAGGCCTACCGCGAACTGCGCCGGCGCCAGCACCTGGCGCGGCTCGACGACGCCCACGGCGCCGCGCGCGTCGACCCGGACACGGTCGCCGCGCAGCGCGCCGCGGTGCAGGCGCTGACGCGTGCGGTGTTCGGTGCCGAACGGGTTACGATGACCGCATGAACAGCCTGGACCAACTTCGCTCGTACAGCGCGATCGTCGCCGACACCGCCGAGTTCCTGCAGCTGCCGCGGCTGCAGCCGCGTGACGCGACGACCAACCCCAGCCTGGTGCTGCGCGCGCTGCGCCAGCCCGAGTACGCTGCGCTGGTCGCGGCGCCCGACGTGCGCGATGCGGCGCGCCACGACCTCGACGAAGCGGCTGACCGGCTGCTGGTGCGCTTCGGCTGCGAGATCCTCGAGCGCATTCCCGGTCGCGTGTCGACCGAAGTCGACGCACGGTTGTCGCACGACGCCTGCGCCAGCGAGCGCCGCGCGCGTCGCCTGATCGAGCTTTACGAGGCGGCCGGGGTGCCGCGCTCGCGCGTGCTGATCAAGCTGGCGTCGACCTGGGCCGGCATCGACTGTGCGCGTCGACTGCGCGACGACGGCATCGCCTGCAACATGACGCTGCTGTTCTCGTTCACCCAGGCGCGTGCCGCGGCCGCCGCCGGCGTGCAGCTGATTTCGCCCTTCGTCGGCCGCATCACCGACTGGGCAAGGCAGCAGGCCGGCGCCGCGTGGGATGCCGACGCAATGCGCGGCGAAAACGACCCCGGCGTCAAGGCGCTGCTGCGCATCTGGCGCTTCTACAAGTCGCGCGGCATCGCCACCGAAGTGATGGGTGCGAGTTTCCGCGATACCGCTCAACTGGCCGCGCTGGCCGGCTGCGACCTGCTGACGGTGTCGCCGGCGCTGCTCGATGCCTTGCGCGCGGACCACACGCCGCTGCCGCGCCGGCTCGACCCGGCGCATGCCGGACAGCCCGAGGACGACGCGCCGCTGGCGGTCGACGAGGCGACGTTCACCGCCGCGCTGGCCGCCGACGCGATGGCGTCGAGCAAGCTCGACGAAGGCATCGCCGCGTTCAGCGCCGACGGCCACGCCCTGCTCGAGCTGCTGCGCGCCTGAGCGCGGCGCCCGCGACCGACCCGACCATGCCCCGCCTGTTCGTCGACGCGCTGCCGGGCGCCGGCGAGTTGCGCCTGGCCGACGCGGCGCGGCGCCATCTGCAGGTGCTGCGCCTGCGCGCCGGCGACGCGCTGACGCTGTTCGACGGTCGCGGCGGCGAATGGCGCGCGCGGGTGATCGACGACGCCCGCGTCGAACTCCTCGCGCACGACGCGGTCGAGCGCGAGCTGGCGCGACGCGTCGTGCTCGCGGTCGCGATGCCGGCCAACGAGCGGATGGATTGGCTGGTCGAGAAGGCCACCGAGCTCGGCGTCGACGCGCTGCAGCCGCTGCACGCGGCGCGCAGCGTGCTCCGCTTGCACGGCGAGCGCGCGCAGCGGCGGCTGCAGCACTGGCAGGCCATCGCGACTTCGGCCTGCGAGCAGTGCGGGCGCAACCGGGTGCCGCGGCTGCTGCCGGTGGCCTCGCTGGCCGACTGGCTGGCGGCGCTGGCGCCGGCCGCGCCCGGCGACGCGCGCTGCCTGCTGGCGGCCCCGGCGCAAGGCGCCGCGGCGCCTTACCCCGCGTGGCGCGGGCGGCTCGGCGCCGACGCCGCGGTGCTGGCGCTCAGCGGCCCCGAGGGCGGATTCGACGCGACCGAGATCGAGCTGGCGCAGCGCGCCGGCTTCACGCCGCTGAGCCTCGGCGCGCGCGTGCTGCGCGCGGAGACGGCGCCGCTGGCGCTGCTGGCGGCGCTGGCGGTGGGCTGACCGCGCTGGGCAGCGGCTGCAGCGCGCCGAACTCGCGGGCGAGGAAGGCCTCGCCGTGCTCGAGCACGAAATAGCGGAACGCTTCGGCCGATGGCGACAGCAGCTTGCTCGACACGTGCACCACCTGCCAGCTGCGCACCAGCGGCAGGCCTTCGACGTCGGGTACGCCGATCAGCCCGTGGCGCAGCTCGATGCCGATGCTGTGCAGCGACAGGAAGCTGATGCCCATGCCGGCCATCACCGCCTGCTTGATGGTCTCGTTGCTTTCGAGCTCCATCTCGATGCGCGGCAGCAGGTGGTGCTCGCGGAAATACTCCTCCATCGCGCGCCGCGTGCCGGATCCGGTCTCGCGGATGATGAACGGGTGCTGCGCCAGCGCCTGCGCGGCGACCTGTTCGCGGCGCAGCAGCGGGTGGTCGGCGGCGCAGACGATGCCCAGCGGATGCGCCGCGAACGGCTCGGCGCGCGTCGCGATGTCGCGCGGCGGTCGGCCCATGATCGCCAGGTCGACGTCCTTGCCCTGCAGTTGCGCGACCAGCTGCTCGCTGTTGCCGACCACCAGCCTGACCTCGATGTGCGGGTGTTCCTCACGGAATTGCGCGAGCAGTCGCGGCACGAAGTATTTCGCGGTGCTGACCAGGCCCAGCGTCAGCCGCCCCGACTGCAGGCCGCGGAAGCGCGCCAGCGCGTCCTCGGCGTCGCGCAGCGTGGCCAGCACGCGGCGCGCGTAGACCAGGAAGTACTCGCCGGTGACGGTCAGGCTGACGGTCTTGCCGTGGCGCTCGAACAGTGGCAGCCCGACCTGCTGCTCGAGTTCGCGGATCTGCATCGACACCGCAGGCGGCGTCAGGTGCAGCTCGGCGGCGGCCTTGCCGAAGTTCAGCAGTCGTGCCGCCGAAGCGAACACGCGCAGTTGGCGCAGTGTGATGTTCTTCATGATTCCTGAATTCAATCCGAAGAAAACTTGAATTTACCTTAATTGCGCAGCCGCTTATATTGGCCTCGTCGCGGTGTCTCGACAGCATCGCACTCTGTTGTGAACGGGCTCGAAGGGCAACCAACGAGCTTTCCCGCAGTCGCAGTGTCTGTTCATGCGAGTCTCCGTGCTTTTGACTGCGGGCTTTTTCAAGCGTCCACGCCCGGCGAGGGCGCTTGAAAAAGCGTGACGCGGTGCGTGCATCTTGCGCACCGGTGCTCGAAGCGCGCCCACGAACCGGAGACTCACGATGCTGCAGGGACGCACCACACTGTCGAAATTCCTCATCGAGCAACTGCGCGGGACCGAGGACCAGGCCGACCTGGCCGCGCTGCTGGTCGACGTCACTGCGGCGGTCAAGGCGATCGCGTCGATGACCGCGAAAGGTGCGCTGGGCGGCTACCTCGGTTCGCTGGGCACCGAGAACGTGCAGGGCGAGACGCAGAAGAAGCTCGACGTGCTGTCCAACGACGCGATGATCCAGGCCTGCGAATGGGGCGGCCTGGTCGCCGGCATGGCGTCCGAGGAGCTCGACGAGCCGTACACGCTGCCGCGCGAATTCGAGCGTGGCGCCTACCTGCTGGTGTTCGATCCGCTCGACGGCTCGTCGAACATCGACGTCAACGTCTCGGTCGGCACGATCTTCTCGGTGCTGCGCCACGGCCGCCTCGGCGACCCGTCGACGTCGGACTATCTGCGCCCGGGAGTCGAGCAGGTCGCGGCCGGCTACGCGATCTACGGCCCGTCGACGATGATGGTGCTGACCGTCGGTCGCGGCACGCACGGCTTCACGCTCGACCGCGAGATCGGCAACTTCATCCTGACCCATCCCGACCTGAAGATCCCCGAGGACACCAGCGAGTTCGCGATCAACGCGAGCAATGAGCGTTTCTGGGAGGCGCCGGTGCAGCGCTACGTCGCCGAATGCAAGGCCGGTCGCACCGGCGACCGCGGCCGCGACTTCAATATGCGCTGGATCGCGTCGATGGTCGCCGACGTGCACCGCATCCTGATGCGCGGCGGCATTTTCATGTATCCGAAGGACACCAAGGAGCCGGCCAAGCCCGGCCGCCTGCGGCTGATGTACGAGGCCAACCCGATCGCCTTCGTCATCGAGCAGGCCGGCGGCGCGGCGTCGACCGGGCGCGCGCGCATCCTCGAGCTGCAGCCCGAGGCGCTGCACCAGCGCGTGCCGGTGATGCTGGGCTCGCGCCACGAAATCGAGCGCCTCGAGCGCTACCACCGCGAACACGACAGCGGCACCGACCGCCCGTTCGCGTCGCCGCTGTTCAAGGACCGCTCGCTGTACAGCGCCGAAGGCAGCGCCTGAGGCGCGCGCCGGTCCGCACGCGCGCGGCCAGGCGGCCGCGTCGCACGCCATTTCTCATCCGTCCTGGGTCAACGCCATGTCAGCCAAACATCCGATCATCGCCATCACCGGCTCGTCGGGAGCGGGCACCACCACGGTGATGCGCAGCTTCCAGCACATTTTCCGGCGCGAGAAAATCAACGCGCAGATCGTCGAAGGCGATTCGTTCCACAAGTACAACCGCGCCGAAATGCGCGAGCAGATGAAGCAGCAGGAAGCTGCGGGCAACCGCCACTTCAGCCATTTCGGCCCCGACGCCAACCTGCTCGGCGAGCTCGAGGCGCTGTTCCGCAGCTACGGCGAGCACGGCGGCGGCAAGGTGCGCAAGTACATCCATGACGCTGGCGAGGCGGCCGAGTTCGGCGTCGAGCCCGGTCATTTCACCGCCTGGTCCGACATCGCGCCGGGCTCCGACCTGATGTTCTACGAAGGCCTGCACGGCGGCTACGCCGACGGCGCGACCGACGTCGCGCGCCAGGTCGACCTGCTGGTCGGCGTGGTGCCGATCATCAACCTGGAATGGATCCAGAAGCTGCACCGAGACCAGGTGCAGCGCGGCTACTCGCAGGAAGCGGTGATGGACACGATCCTGCGCCGCATGCCCGATTACGTGCACCACATCACTCCGCAGTTCTCGCGCACCCACGTCAATTTCCAGCGCGTGCCGACGGTCGACACCTCGAACCCCTTCATCGCCAAGGACATCCCCTCGCTCGACGAAAGCATGGTCGTGATCCGCTTCGCCGACCCGCGCGGCATCGACTTCCCCTACCTGCTGTCGATGCTGCACGACTCGTGGATGACGCGGCCGAACTGCCTGGTCGTTCCGGGCGGCAAGATGGGGCTGGCGATGCAGCTGATTTTCACGCCGATGATCCTGCGCCTGATCGACGTCAAGCGCAGGGCCGGTTGAGTCGGTCCAGAAAGGCATAAAGTTCGAGGTTTGGCTCGAAGATTTCGCAACGAGATTCGCAACATGACAGCGCACAACGAATTGTTTCCGGTGATCGACCCGCAGCAGCGCAGGCGCCTCGCCAACGCCATCCGCTTCCTCGCGATCGACGCGGTCGAGGCGGCGAAATCGGGTCACCCGGGCGCGCCGATGGGCATGGCCGACATCGCCGAAGTGCTGTGGCGTACCCACCTGCGCCACAACCCGGCCGACCCGCACTGGGCCGACCGCGATCGTTTCGTGCTGTCCAACGGCCACGGCTCGATGCTGATCTACGCGCTGCTGCACCTCAGCGGCTACGCGCTGCCGATCGACGAGCTCAAGCGCTTCCGCCAGCTGCACAGCAAGACCCCGGGCCACCCCGAAGTCGGCTACACGCCGGGGGTCGAGACGACGACCGGGCCGCTGGGTCAGGGCATCGCCAACGCGGTCGGCATGGCCTTCGCCGAGCAGCTGCTGGCGCAGGAGTTCAACCGCCCGGGTCACGACATCGTCGACCACTACACCTATTGTTTCCTCGGCGACGGCTGCCTGATGGAGGGCATCAGCCACGAGGCCTGTTCGCTGGCCGGGACGCTGAAGCTGAACAAGCTGATCGCGTATTACGACGACAACGGCATTTCGATCGACGGCCACGTCGAGCACTGGTTCACCGACAACACGGCGCTGCGCTTCCAGTCCTACGGCTGGAACGTGATCGGCCCGATCGACGGCCACGACGCCCTCGCCGTCGAGCGCGCCACCGCCGAGGCCAGGACCAGCGCCGACAAGCCGACGCTGATCATCTGCCAGACGACGATCGGCTGGGGTTCGCCGAACAAGGCCGGCACCCACGACGTGCACGGCGCCGCGCTGGGCGCGGCCGAGATCGAGGCCACGCGCCGTGCGCTGGGCTGGAGCTACGCGCCGTTCGAGGTTCCGCAGGACATCTACGACGCGTGGAGCGCACGCGAGCGCGGCGCGCGCCTGCAGGCCGACTGGAGCACGCGTTTCGACGCCTATGCCAAGGCGCATCCGTCGCTGGCCGCCGAATACCGTCGGCGCATGGCGGGCGAGCTGCCGGCCGACTGGGCGCAGATCGTGTCGCGGCTGTACGCGTCGGCGCGCGGCGTCAGCGCGCCGACGGCGACGCGCAAGGCCTCGCAGATCGCGCTGGAAACGCTGGTGGCGTCGATTCCGGGGCTGTTCGGCGGCTCGGCCGACCTGACCGGGTCGAACCTGACCGCGGCCAAGGAATCGCGGCCGTGGGCCAGCGTCAAGCCCGGCGAAGTCGCGAACTACTTCTCGTACGGCGTGCGCGAGTTCGGCATGGTCGCGATGATGAACGGCCTCGCGCTGCACGGCGGCTTCATCCCCTACGGCGGCACCTTCCTGATGTTCTCGGACTATGCGCGCAACGGCGTGCGCATGAGCGCGCTGATGAAGCAGCGCGTGGTCCACGTGTTCACCCACGACTCGATCGGTCTCGGCGAGGACGGACCGACTCATCAGCCGGTCGAGCAGGCGCCGAGCCTGCGCCTGATCCCCAACCTCGACGTCTGGCGTCCGGCCGACGTGCTCGAGACCGCGGTGGCGTGGGCGCACGCGCTCGAGCGCCGCGACGGCCCCAGCGCGCTGCTGCTGTCGCGGCAGAACCTGCCGGCCACCGTGCACGGCGACGGCGGCGAGGCGCGCATCGCGCGCGGTGGTTACGTGCTGGCCGATTGCGCGGATCCTCAGGTGGTGCTGATCGGCACCGGCTCCGAAGTCGAGCTGGCCAGCCGCGCCCAGCAGCAGCTGGCGGCTGCCGGCGTGCGCGCGCGCGTCGTGTCGATGCCGTGCACCTCGGTGTTCGACCGCCAGGACGAGGCCTACCGCAACACCGTGCTGCCGCTGTACGTGCCGCGCGTCGCGGTCGAGGCCGCGCAGCCCGATTTCTGGCGCAAGTACGTCGGCCTGTCGGGCGGAGTCGTCGGCCTGGCGACCTTCGGCGAGTCGGCGCCGGCCGGCGAGCTGTACCGCCACTTCGGCATCACCGCCGAGCACGTCGCCGAAGTCGCGCAGGCCGTCGTCCGCCTGCACGCGTCACGCCGCGAGGCCGACGACGGCAACGTCGTGCGGTCGACCAACTGATGCAGCGCGTCGAGCTGGTCCTGTTCGACCTCGACGGCACGCTGGTCGAGACTGCGCCGGAAATCACCGACGCGGTCAACGACCTGCTCGCCGAGCACGGGCTGCCGGCGGTCGCCGAGCAGCTGGTGGCGAGCTGGATCGGCCACGGCACCGGCGAGCTGCTGGCGCAGGCGTGGGCGCACGCGTCGGGCATCGACGTCGAGCGGCTGCGCGGCGACGGCACGCTGGGGCGGCTGACGCCGCGCTTCGCCGAGTTCTACGCCGCGCGCTGCGGCACCCGCAGCCGGCTCTACCCGGCGGTGCTGGAAACGCTGCAGGGTCTGCGCGCGCGCGGCGTGCGCTGCGCGGTCGTCACCAACAAGGAGCAGCGCTACACCGCGCAGCTGCTGATGGTGCAGCAGATCCGCCATTTCTTCGACCTCGTCGTCTGCGGCGACACGCTGGCGGCGAAGAAGCCCGACCCGATGCCGGTACGCTATGGGCTGGACGCGCTGCAGGTCGCGCCGTCGCATGCGTTGTTCGTCGGCGATTCGTCGATCGACGTGGCCACCGCGCGCGCCGCCGGCGTCCGCGTGTGGGCCGTGCCCTATGGCTACAACATGGGCCGGCCGATCGCCGAAGCCGGCCCCGACCGCATCATCCCGACGCTGGCCGCGCTGCTCGACGCCGACGAAGGGCGCCGGGCGGCCTGAATCGAATTCCCGCCATACAACTCAATTTCTAAGCCTTCAAGGAGATTCAAATGAGCATTCGTGTTGCGATCAACGGATTCGGCCGCATCGGCCGCATGGCGTTCCGCGCGATCGCGAAAGAGGCCGAATTCAGCGACGTCGAAGTCGTCGCCATCAACGACCTGCTCGAGCCCGACTATCTGGCTTACATGCTGCAGTACGACTCGGTGCACGGCCGCTTCCCGGCGACCGTCGCGGTCGACGGCGGCGACCTGATCGTCGGCGGGCGCCGCATCCGTCTCAGCGCCGAGCGCGATCCGGCGGCGTTGAAGTGGGGCGATGTCGGCGTCGACGTGGTCATCGAATCGACCGGCTTCTTCCTCACCCACGACAGCTGCCAGAAGCACCTCGACGCCGGGGCGAAGAAGGTCGTGCAGTCGGCGCCGAGCAAGGACGACACGCCGATGTTCGTCTACGGCGTCAACCACGCCAAGTACGCCGGCGAAGCCATCGTCTCGGCCGCGTCGTGCACGACCAACTGCCTGGCCCCGGTGGCCAAGGTGCTGCACGACAACTTCGGCATCAAGCGCGGCCTGATGAGCACGGTGCACGCCGCCACCGCGACGCAGAAGACCGTCGACGGCCCGTCGGCGAAGGACTGGCGCGGCGGCCGCGGCATTCTGGAGAACATCATTCCGTCGTCGACCGGCGCGGCCAAGGCCGTCGGCAAGGTGATCCCGGAGCTGAACAAGAAGCTGACCGGCATGTCGTTCCGCGTGCCGACCTCGGACGTCTCGGTCGTCGACCTGACCGTCGAGCTGAACCGCGAAGCGAGCATGGAGCAGATCTGCGCGGCGATGAAGGCGGCGTCCGAAGGCGAGCTCAAGGGCGTGCTCGGCTACACCGACGAGAAGGTCGTGTCGACCGATTTCCGCGGCTGCCCGCTGCCGTCGATCTTCGACGCCGACGCCGGCATCGCGCTCGACCCGACCTTCGTCAAGGTCGTCACCTGGTACGACAACGAGTACGGCTATACCTGCAACATGCTGCGTTTCGTCAAGCACGTCGCAGCGAACTGATGTAGCGATCGCGGGCGCCGCGGCGCCCGCGAGACGAGGAGACACGATGAAGATCCTGACTTTCGAAGACATCTGCAAGCGCGGCCTGGCGCAGGACCGCCGCGTGTTCATCCGCGCCGACCTCAACGTGCCGCTGAACGATGCCGGCGAGATCACCGAGGACACCCGCGTGCGCGCGTCGGTGCCGGCGATCCGCATGGCGCTGGACGCCGGCGCCGCGGTGATGGTGACCTCGCACCTGGGCCGGCCGACCGAAGGCGAATTCCATCCGCGCGATTCGCTGGCGCCGGTCGCGCGCCGTCTGGGCGAACTGCTCGGGCGTGACGTGCCGCTGGTGTCGAACTGGGTCGACGGTGGCTTCACGCTGCGCCCGGGTGACGTCGTGCTGCTCGAAAACTGCCGCCTGAACAAAGGCGAAAAGAAGTGCGATGACGTACTTTCGAAGAAGATGGCGCAGCTTTGCGATATTTTCGTCCACGATGCGTTCGGCACCGCGCACCGCGCCGAAGCCAGCACCTACGGCATCGCCAAGTACGCCGGCATCGCTTGCGCCGGGCCGCTGCTGGCGGCCGAGATCGACGCCGTGCACCGCGCGCTGGCCGCGCCGGCGCGCCCGCTGCTGGCCATCGTCGCCGGCTCCAAGGTGTCGACCAAGCTGACCATCCTGCAAAGCCTGGCCGACAAGGTCGACGGGCTGATCGTCGGCGGCGGCATCGCCAACACCTTCATGCTCGCGGCCGGGCTGCCGGTCGGCAAGAGCCTGGTCGAAGCCGACCTGGTCGACGACGCGCGTCGCGTGATGACCCTGATGAAGGCGCGCGGCGCCGACGTGCCGATTCCCGAGGACGTGGTCTGCGCGAAATCATTCAGCGCGAGCGCCGAAGCCACCGTGAAGGCTGCGACCGAAGTCGAGGCCGACGACATGATTCTCGACATCGGGCCGAAGACTGCCGAAAAGCTCGCGGCGCAGCTCAAGGCCGCCGGCACCATCGTCTGGAACGGTCCAGTCGGCGTGTTCGAGTTTGACGCCTTCGCCCACGGCACCGAGACGCTGGCGCGCGCGATCGCCGACAGCGACGGATTCTCGATCGCCGGCGGTGGTGACACGCTGGCGGCGATCGCCAAGTACGGCATCGCCGACCGCGTCGGCTACATCTCGACTGGCGGCGGCGCCTTCCTCGAAGTGCTCGAGGGCAAGACGCTGCCGGCGTTCGAGATCCTGCAGCAGCGCGCAATGGTCGCGGTGTCCTGACGCCCGACCGCAATACCTCTACCTTCGCTCTGGAGTAGCTTCATGGCCCTGATTTCAATGCGTCAACTGCTCGACCACGCCGCCGAACACGGCTACGGCGTGCCCGCGTTCAACGTCAACAACCTCGAGCAGATGCGCGCGATCATGGAGGCGGCGGCCGAGACCGATTCGCCGGTCATCGTGCAGGCGTCGGCCGGCGCGCGAAAATACGCCGGCGCGCCGTTTCTGCGCCACATGATCCTCGCTGCCGTCGAAGAATTCCCCGACATTCCGGTGTGCATGCACCAGGACCACGGCACCAGCCCCGCGGTCTGCCAGCGTTCCATCCAGCTCGGCTTCTCGTCGGTGATGATGGACGGCTCGCTGGGCACCGACGGCAAGACGCCAACCAGCTACGCCTACAACGTCGACGTCACCCGGCGCACGGTCGAGATGGCGCACGCCTGCGGCGTCTCGGTCGAAGGCGAACTCGGCTGCCTGGGCTCGCTGGAGACCGGCACCGCGGGCGAGGAGGACGGCATCGGCGCCGAAGGCAAACTCGACCACAGCCAGCTGCTGACCGACCCCGAGGAAGCCGCCGACTTCGTCGCCCAGACCGGCGTCGACGCGCTGGCGATCGCGATCGGCACCAGCCACGGCGCGTACAAGTTCACGCGACCGCCGACCGGCGACATCCTGGCCATCGGCCGCATCAAGGAAATCCACGCGCGCATTCCGAACACCCACCTGGTGATGCACGGCTCGTCGTCGGTGCCGCAGGAGTGGCTGAAGATCATCAACGAGTTCGGCGGCGACATGGGCGAGACCTACGGCGTTCCGGTCGAGGAAATCGTCGAGGGCATCAAACACGGCGTGCGCAAGGTCAACATCGACACCGACCTGCGCATGGCGTCGACCGGCGCCGTGCGCAAGTTCCTGGCCGAGAACCGCAAGGAATTCGATCCGCGCAAGTTCCTCGCCGCGTCGACCAAGGCGATGAAGCAGATCTGCAAGGCGCGCTACGAAGCTTTCGGCACCGCCGGGCATGCGTCGAAGATCAAGGCGCTGAGTCTCGACGCGATGGCCCAGCGCTACGGAGTCTGAGCCGGCGCCGGCCGCGCGCCGCGGCTGGCGCTCAGACGAAGGCCTTGGCCAGCAGCGACAGCACGCTGGCCAGCACCAGCGCGTGGCCGAGTTTGAGCCAGCCGAGGTCGCGCGTCTGGCCGTACAGCTGCAACTCGACAGCGCGCAGCGCCTGCTCGACCTTGTCGAGGCGCTGTTCGACCTTGTCGAGGCGCTGTTCGACCCTGTCGAGGCGCTGTTCGACCCTGTCGAGGCGCTGTTCGACCTTGTCGAGGCGCTGTTCCACCTTGTCGAGGCGTTGTTCCACCTTGTCGAGGCGTTGTTC
>JAJZHH010000006.1:0-19163 GCA_021804595.1 Pseudomonadota bacterium | reverse complement strand
TGTTCCACCTTGTCGAGGCGTTGTTCCACCTTGTCGAGGCGTTGTTCGACCTTGTCGAGGCGCTGTTCAACCTTGTCGAGGCGCTGTTCGGCCGTGTCGAGGCGTTTCGAGCCCTGTTGCTGTCCGCTGCGCAGTATCGACATTTCGCCACGCCATTCGATGCGCCATTCCACGAGGGTCGCCTCGAGTTTTTCGCGTGCGGCATCGTGTGGGTCGATCGCGTCGGCCAGCACCTCACCGAGCAGGCGCGCGGTCGCTTCGGCCTGCGGTGCCGGGGCGCCGGCGGCTTTCAAGCCATCGGCCAGACGCAGCGTATCGATGGCAATCGTGGACATGGATGTCATTGTGGGCCGGCGGCGCGTCCGACGGAAGTCATGACCCTGATGCAAGCGTCGGGTAGCGCCGGCGAAGGAGCGACGATGGCGGCAATCGAGTTGGGACGACATGGGCGGGGGGCATCGGCATGACGCTGCGCGCCTTGATTTTCGACGTCGACGGCACCTTGGCGGAAACCGAGCGCGACGGTCACCGCATCGCGTTCAATCGGGCCTTCGCCGACGCGGGGCTCGACTGGAATTGGGACGAGGAGCGCTACGGCGAGTTGCTCGCGGTCACCGGCGGCAAGGAGCGCATGCTGCGTCATTGGCGCGAAGTCGATCCGTCGGCCGCCGCCGCGGCCGATGCGGCCGCGCGCATCGCCGCGCTGCAGCAGGCCAAGACCGCGCATTACGTCGACTTGGTGAAGTCCGGCGCGGTGCGCCTGCGCCCCGGCGTCGCCAGGCTGCTGCGTGAGGCGCGTGCGGCTGGACTGCGGCTGGCGATCGCCACGACGACGACGCCGGCCAACGTCGACGCGCTGCTGCGCGCGACGCTGGGCGACGACGCGCCGGAGCGCTTTGACTGCATTGGCGCCGGCGACGTGGTGCCGTGCAAGAAGCCCGACCCCGGCGTCTACCGTTGGGTGCTCGACCGTCTGGGCGTCGGCGCCGACGAGTGCCTGGCCTTCGAGGATTCGGCCAACGGTCTGCGCGCGGCGCTCGGCGCCGGCCTGCGCACCGTGGTCACGCGCAGCGACTACACGCGGCATGAGGCATTCACCGGCGCCTGGGCCGAGCTCGACGGGTTCGGCGAGCCCGGCGACGTTGCGAACGGGCAGGCCGCCGGCGCACCGTGGCGCGGTGTGGTCGACGTCGAGCGGCTGCGAGACTGGGCCTGCGCCTAGGCCAGCAGCACCAGCCGCGCGCCCTGCGCGTTGCCGGCCGGCGCCACGGCCTGCGCCATCGCCAGCGCCAGGTGGCGTACGCTGGCCCACGGCGCATGCGGCACGCCGGGCGGGCGCAGTCCCTTGATGGCGCGGTCGCAGTTCAGCGCACGCAGCAGCAGTCCCTCGATCAGCGCTCCGCCCAGGCGCGGCAACGCGCGCTGCAGCAGCCGCTCGCGCGGCCCCCAGATGCGGTTGGCCCGCGCCAGCGCGGCAAACGCGTCGCCGGCGTCCAGTCCCTGGCGCATGCGCATCCACGCCCGCAGTTCCTCGGCCAGTGTCCAGTGCGCGAGCACCGGCGACACACCCTCGCCTTCGAGGCCGTCGAGCATGCGCAGCAGGCGCGCGACGTCGCCGGCCAGGATCGCTTCGCCAAGCCGGAACACGCTGTAGCGTGCCGCGTCCTGCACCATTTGTTCGACGCGAGCGGCGTCGAGCTCGCCGGGCTCGCACAACAGCGCCAGCTTCTCGACTTCCTGGTGCGCGGCCAGCAGGTTGCCTTCGGTGCGCGCGACCAGCAGATCCAGGCAGGCCTGGCCGGCGTCGCCGGCGGGCAGGCGCAGGCCATGGCGCGCCAGCCGCTCGCGCATCCAGCCGCCGAGTTGCGCCGGCTCGACGCTGTCGATGCGCAAGGCGGTGCCGGCAGCGCTCAGGCGCACGAACCAGTCGGCCTTCTGCGTGGCCGCGTCGAGCCGCGGTAGCACCAGCACCAGCAGCAGGTCGTCGGACGCCGCCGAGGCCAGCTCAAGCAACGCGGCAGCACCGTCGCGCCCCGGCTTGCCGCTGGGCACACGCAGCTCGAGCAGCTTGCGCTCGCCGAACAGGCTCAGCTCGCGGCTGCTGCCCAGCAGCGCGCTCCAGTCGAAGCCGCGCTCGGCCTGATGCGGCTCGCGCGTCGAGTAGCCGGCCGCAGCGGCCGCGCTGCGGATCTGGTCCAGCGCTTCGTTGACCAGCAGCAGTTCGTCGCCGAACACGACGTAGGGGCCGCGCAGCCCGGCACGCAGCGCCGCGGCGAGTTGCTCGGGGCGCAACAGGGCCATCAGTGGTCCGCCCCGCCGACCGCGGCGAGCTGAAAGAGCATGCGGTCGACGAGGTCGCTGCGCATGCCGGCAAACAGCAGCTGCGCCTCGTTGGCCTTGGCCAGCGCCGCGCCGGTGCTGTAGCTCAAGGTGCTGCTTTGCTGCAAGGTGGTCGGCGCGATCAGGCTGGCTCCGTCGGCCGCGACCAGCTGGTAGCGCACGGTTTCCAGCAGCTGGTATTGGGCGACGGTGCCGTCGCCGTTGTAGGCCATCGGCAGCTGGGTCTCGGTCACGCTGAGCAGCGTCAGCACCGCCTGCGCCTGCTTCGCGTCGGCGACGACGCGCGTCGAGGTCGTCGCCGCGATGCGTTGCTGCAGCGTGTCGTGCAGCGCGCCGCCCTGGCCGGCCAGCGCCAGCGTCGCAAAGCCCAGCGAGGCCGATCCGCGCAGCTGGAAGCCGCATCCGGCCAGCAACAGCGCCAGCAGCAGCAGCGCGCGCCGCGGAAATTCAGACCACGACATTGACCAGCCTTCCAGGGACGACGACGACCTTCTTCGGCGCGCGGCCTTCGCCGAAGCGCGCGAAGGCTTCGCTGGCCAGCGCGGCGGCTTCGATCTCGTCGCGCGTGGCCTGCGCCGGCACCAGCAGCGCGCCGCGCAGCTTGCCGTTGACCTGCAGCACCAGCTCGATCTCGTCGCGCTGCAGCGCGAGTTCGTCGACCTGCGGCCACGGCGCGTCGAGCAGCTCGCCGAACTCGGCGGCGTAGCCCAGCTGCTGCCACAGCACGTGCGCGATGTGCGGCGTCGCCGGGTACAGCGCGCGCAGCAGCACGCCCCAGCCTTCGCGCGCGACGCGCTGCGACCATGCGTCGTCGCCGAGCTGCTCGAGCAGGTTGAGCAGCTTCATGCAGCCGGACACGACGGTGTTGTACTGCATGCGTTCGTAGTCGTAGCTGACCTGGCGCAGCAGCAGGTGGATCTCGCGCCGCGCCTTGCGCGCATCGCCGCTGCTCAGCTCGTGCCACGGCGCCGGCGCCACGGCGGGGCGCGCGGCCAGCGCGGCGGCGCCATCCCAGACCCGGCGCAGGAAGCGGTGCGCGCCTTCGACCGCTGCGTCGTTCCACTCCAGCGTGGCTTCGGGAGGCGCCGCGAACATCGTGAACAGGCGCGCGGTGTCGGCGCCGTAGCGCTCGATCAGCTGCTGCGGGTCGACGCCGTTGTTCTTGCTCTTGCTCATCGTGCCGACGCCGCCGTAATCGACCGCGGAGCCGTCAGCCTTCAAGCGCGCGCCGACGATCTGGCCTTGCGCGTCGTAGTCGTTGTCGACTTCGTGCGGCCAGAAATATTCGATGCCGCCGTGTTCGCCGCGGCGCGAATAGATGTGGTTCAGCACCATGCCCTGCGTCAGCAGCCGCTTGAACGGCTCGCTGGCGCGAACCAGGCCGAGGTCGCGCATCACCTTGGTCCAGAAGCGCGCGTACAGCAGGTGCAGGATCGCGTGCTCGATGCCGCCGATGTACTGGTCCATCGGCATCCAGTAATCGGTGCGCGCGTCGACCATCGCGTCGGCGTTGTCGGCGCAGGTATAGCGCATGAAATACCACGACGAATCGACGAAGGTGTCCATCGTGTCGGTTTCGCGCTTGGCCGCGGCGCCGCACTGCGGGCACGCGACGTCGACGAAGGCCGCGCAGCGCGCCAGCGGGTTGCCGCTGCCGTCGGGAATCAGGTCCTCCGGCAGCACCACCGGCAGGTCGGCCTCGGGCACCGGCACCGCGCCGCAATGCGGGCAGTGGATGATCGGGATCGGCGTGCCCCAGTAGCGCTGGCGCGAAATGCCCCAGTCGCGCAGTCGCCAGGTGGTGCGCTTCTCGCCCAGCCCGCGCGCGGCCAGCAGCGCGGCGACACGGTCGACCGCGTCGCGGTGGCCGAGACCGTCGAGTTCGGCGCCGGAGTTGACGCAGCGGCCGCGCTGCTTGTCGGCGTAGCTCTCGGCCCACGCCTCGGTGCTGAACGACGCGCCGTCGACCGCGACGACCTGGCGGATCGGCAGCGCGTACTTGGTCGCGAACGCGAAGTCGCGCTCGTCGTGCGCCGGCACGCCCATCACCGCGCCGTCGCCGTAGCTCATCAGCACGTAGTTGCCGACCCACAGCGGGATCGCCTCGCCGCTGAGCGGGTGTTCGACGAACAGCCCGGTGGCCATGCCTTCCTTGTCCTTCAGCGCCAGCTCGGCCTCGGTGGTGCCGCCGAGCTGGCAGCGCGCGATGAACGCGGCCAGTTCGGCGTTGCCCGCCGCCGCGTGCGCGGCCAGCGGGTGCTCGGGGGCGACGGCGCAGAAGGTCACGCCCATGATCGTGTCGGCGCGCGTCGTGAACACGTACAGCCGTCCGTCCTGGATCAGCTGTCCCTGCGCGTCGGCGATGCGGTGCGGGAACGCGAAGCGCACGCCGTCGCTGCGCCCGATCCAGTTCTCCTGCATCAGTCGCACGCGCTCGGGCCAGCCCGACAGGTATTCGGGGTCGTCGGGGTCGGTCACCGCGCGCAGCAGTTCGTCGGCGTAGGCGGTGATCTTCAGGTAGTAGCCGGGGATTTCGCGCTTCTCGACCAGCGCGCCGCTGCGCCAGCCGCGGCCGTCGATGACCTGCTCGTTGGCCAGCACGGTCTGGTCGACCGGGTCCCAGTTGACGACCTGGGTGCGGCGCTCGGCGATGCCCTTGTCGAGCATCTTCAGGAACAGCCACTGGTTCCAGCGGTAGTAATCGGGCGAACACGTCGCGACTTCGCGGCTCCAGTCGATCGCCAGCCCCATCGCCTGCATCTGCCCCTTCATGTGCGCGATGTTGGCCCAGGTCCACTGCGCCGGCGGCACGCGGTTCTTCATCGCCGCGTTCTCCGCCGGCAGGCCGAACGCGTCCCAGCCCATCGGCATCAGCACGTTGTGGCCGCGCATGCGCAGCTGGCGCGCGAGCATGTCGTTGATCGTGTAGTTGCGCACGTGGCCCATGTGCAGCTTGCCGCTCGGGTATGGCAGCATCGAGCAGGCGTAGAACTTCGGCGCGTCGCCGTCTTCGCGCACGCGGTAGGCGTCGGTGGCTTGCCAATGGCCCTGCGCCGCGCGTTCGACCGCGGCGGCGTCGTATTTCTCGTTCATGTCGGTTCGGTCGGAAAGTCGCGGCCGCGTGGCGGCCCCGGGGTGGCAGTTTAGTCGCCGGACGAGTGCCCGCGTCAGTGTGTCGGCGGCGCGGTGACCAGCCCGATGTGGGCGAGGCCGGCGTGCTGCGCCGCGCCCATCACTGCGGCCACGCGACCGTAGGGCACCGCGGTGTCGGCGCGGATGCGCAGCTCGGTGTCCGGCGCGGCGTGCGCGGCGTTCGCGAAGGCCTGCTCGAGTTGCTTCGCGTCGACCGCCTCGGTGCCCAGATACAGACGGCCGTCGCGCTGCACCGAGACGTCGAGCGCGTGCTGCGGACGCGGCGCCGGCGCGGCCGCCGACGCGGGCAGGCGCAGCGCGATGTGCCCGCTCAGCAGCGGCGCGGTGAGGATGAAGATGACCAGCAGCACCAGCATCACGTCGATCAGCGGGGTCATGTTGATCTCGCTCATCGGCGTGTCGTCGGCGCCGCGATCGAAGCGACCGAAGGCCATCTCAGCGCTCGCCGAGCAGGTGCTGCAAGTCGAGCGCGAAGCCCTCGAGCTCGGCGTCGAGCGCGCGTGCGCGCTTGCCCAGCGCGTTGTACGCGAGCACCGCCGGAATCGCCACCGCGAGGCCGGCGGCGGTCATGATCAGCGTCTCGCCGACCGGGCCGGCGACCTGATCGATGCCGACCTGACGCGTGGTCGCGATCGCCGTCAGCGCGTGGTAGATGCCCCAGACGGTGCCGAACAGGCCGACGAAGGGCGCGGTGCTGCCGACGCTGGCCAGCAGCACGTGGCCGGCGTGCAGCCTGCGCCCTGCCGTGCCCAGCGCGTCGCGCAGTTCGCGGCGCACGCGGTCCGGATAGCTTTGCCAGGCGTGCGCGTCGGGGTCGGCGGCGAGCCCCGCGGCGGCTTCGGCCAGCGCCGACGCGAGCCCGCCGGGGTCGGCCGCGCGCGCTGCGGCGCTGGCCGCGTCGCGTGATGCGGCGTCCCAGAACGCGGCGATCGCGCGCGGCACGCGTCGGCGCGCCGCGGCCAGCAACATGCTCTTCCACAGGATGACGAACCAGCTCGCCAGCGACATCGCCAGCAACGCCAGCGCGACAACGTGGCTGAGCGCGTCGCCGTCGTGCCAGAAGCCGCTCAGCCCACCCATGTTCAGGCCCCGATCACGTCCTGCATGTCGTACAGGCCCGACGCGCGGCCGGCGAGGAAGCGCACCGCGCGCAGACTGCCTTCGGCGTAGGTCGCGCGGCTGCTCGACTTGTGCGTGATCTCGATGCGTTCGCCGACCCCGGCGAACAGCACGGTGTGGTCGCCGACGATGTCGCCGCCGCGGATCACCGAGAAGCCGATGCTGCCGGGCTCGCGCTCGCCGGTGTGGCCGTGGCGGGCCCACACCGCGTCGCCCGCCAGGTCGCGGCCGGCGGCAGCGGCAACGACCTCGCCCATTTTCAGCGCGGTGCCCGACGGCGCGTCGACCTTGTGCCGATGATGGGCCTCGATGATCTCGATGTCGTAGCCCTCGGCCAGCGCACGGGCGGCCTGCGCGAGCAGGCGCAGCACGACGTTGACGCCGACGCTCATATTGGGCGCCAGCACGATCGGGATTCGCGACGACGCGTCGCGAATGCGCGCCAGCGCGTCGACGTCGAAGCCGGTGGTGCCGATGATCATCGCCACGCCCAGCCGCGCGCAGGCGTCGAGGTGCGCCAGCGTGGCCTCGGGGCGGGTGAAGTCGATCAGGAAGCGCGCGTCGCGCAGCCCGGCGTCGAGGTCGGCGGTCACCGCGCAGCCGGTGTGCAGCCCCAGCGCGCTGCCGGCGTCCTGGCCCAGCGCGGTGGAGCCGGCGCGGTCGAGGGCGCCGGCCAGCACGCAGTCGTCGGCGGCACCCACCGCCTCGATCAGCATGCGCCCCATGCGACCGCTGCTGCCGGCCACCGCGATGCGATGGCGCGGAGTGGCTTGGAGGCTCACGGCGTGGCCCCGTCCTGCGCCTGCAGGCGGGCGATTTCGGCGGCCGGGGCGACCAGGGTCAGCGGGCCGGCCGCCGAAGCGGCGGCCTTCGGCGCTTTCGCGATCACCGCGTCGGTCTCTTTCTGCAGTTGCTCGGCGCTGAGCGTCTTCGCGGTCGCGCCGCCGTGCAGCGCATTGATCTGCGCGACGAAGGCGGTTTCCGACGGTAGCGGGTCGCCCTGGCTGCGCAGCAGACGGCCGTCCTTGTCGAAGAACACCGAGAAGCGACGCACGATGGGCGCATGGTAGCCCTGGCGCAGGCTGAACACATAGTCCCAGCGGTCGGCGTGGAACACGTCCTGCAGCAGCGGCGTGCCGAGGATCGCGCGCACCTGGTCGCGGCTCATGCCCGGTTTGAGCTGTGCGGCCATTTCGCTCGAGACGAAATTGCCTTGCACGACGTCGATCCGGTAGGGCTTGAACAGGCTGGTGAGGTCGTGCCGCTGCACCGCGCTGCTGCAGGCAGCCAGCGGCAAGGTCGCACAGAGCAGCAGCAGGCGCGCGCGGCGCGGGATCAGGACGGGCATCGGCGGTTCGGCGCGTGCTGGCCGCGCTCCGGGTGAACTATGATGTCTATTCTAAACATCCCGTCCGACATGCCGGTTTCCAACGCCCAGGGTTTGCGCAGCACCGGCCTCAAGGTGACGCAGCCGCGCTTGAAGATCCTCGAGATCTTCCAGAAAGGCGCGCAACGCCACATGACCGCCGAGGACGTCTATCGCGAACTGCTCGCCGACGCGTCATCGCGCGACATCGGCCTGGCCACCGTATACCGGGTGCTGACCCAGTTCGAGCAGGCGGGCATCCTGTCGCGCACCCATTTCGAGTCGGGCAAGGCGATTTTCGAGATCAACGAAGGCAAGCACCACGACCATCTGCTGTGCCTGGATTGCGGCCGCGTCGAGGAGTTCGTCGACGCCGAGATCGAGCGCCGCCAGCAACGCATCGCGGCCGAGCGCGGTTTCACGCTGCGCGAGCACTCGCTGGCGCTGTACGCGAACTGCGCGCGCGAGGACTGTCCGCACCGCCCGCCGCCGCTGGCGCCCGACGCGGTCGGGTGACGCAGGCGGGTGACGCAGGCGGCGGCCGGTGCCGCGGTCCGCGCTCAGTCGTCGCCGCCTTCGAGCATCGCGATGCGCTGGCGATCCTGGAATTCCTTGAAGGTGTCGATTCCCCGCAACTGCAGGATGGTGTTGCGCACCGCAGCCTCGACCAGCACCGCGAGGTTGCGCCCGGCCTCGACCGGGATCAGCACCTTGCGGATCGCCACGCCAAGCACGTCCTGGCGCACGTTGCCGGTGGGCAGGCGTTCGAAGTCCTGATCGGTCGTGTCGCGCCGCACCAGATGCACGATCAGGCGCAGCCGCAGTTTGCGGCGCACCGCCGTTTCGCCGAAGATCGTCCTGATGTCGAGAATGCCGATGCCTCGCACTTCCAGCAGGTTCTGCAGCAGCGGCGGGCAGTGGCCTTCGATGGTGCTTTGCGTCACTCGAAGCAACTCGACGCAGTCGTCGGCGACGAGGCCGTGGCCGCGCGAGATCAGCTCGAGGCCGAGCTCGCTCTTGCCCAGGCCCGACTCACCGGTGATCAGCACGCCCAGGCCGAGGATGTCCATGAACACGCCGTGCAGCGTCGTTCGGTTGGCGAACAGCTTGGACAGATAGGCGCGCAGCACGTCGATGACGAACGCCGCCGGCTCCTGCGTCGTGAACAGCGGAATGCCGGCGGCGTCGCAGGCCTGCACCAGCGCCAACGGCGGTTCCTGGCCGTCGGCGATGACCAGCGCCGGCGGCTCGAGCCCGACGACGCGGCGCACGCGCCGACCGCTGTCCGACTCGTCGGCGTGCACCAGATAGTGCACTTCGCGCCAGCCGAGGATCTGTACTCGGTAGGGGTGGATGTAGTTCAGGTAACCGACGAGGTCGGCTCCCGAACTGGCCCCTTCCACCGCGGCGTCGTCGAAGCGACGCTCGGGGTTGCCCTGGCCGGCCAGCCACTGCCATTTGAGCAGCGCGGCGTTGGCCTCGAACAGGCTGTCGGCGGAAAGTGTGGCGGCTTTCAACGCGTCGGCGCGGCGATTACGCGGCGTGCTGCAACGGCACCCAGTCGCAGACCATGCGGTGCATCGCGGCGGCGTCGTCGGCGTGCAGCAGACGTTCGCGGAAGCCGTCGTCGGACAGCATCTCGGCGATCGTCGACAGCAGTTCGAGGTGCTTGGCCGAAGCCGCTTCGGGAACCAGCAGGAACACCAGCAATTGCACCGGTTGATTGTCGGGCGCCTCGAACGGCACCGGGGTGCTCAATCGCAGCAGCGCCGCGCTGGGCTGTTTCAGTCCCTTGATGCGGCCGTGGGGAATCGCGACGCCCTGCCCGAGGCCGGTCGAGCCGAGCCGCTCGCGGGCGAACAGGTTGTCGGTGACCACGGCGCGCGCCAAGCCGAGATGGTTCTCGAACAGCAGGCCGGCCGACTCGAAGGCGCGCTTCTTGCTGCTGGCCTCGACGTCTATCTGAACGTGGGCCAGCGGCAATATCTGGGCCAATGGATTCATCATATCGATTTCCGATGGACTCGACCCTCCCAGTGTATCGGGGCGGGCGCCGGCGCCTCGCCGGCGCCCGCCGCGGGTCAGGACGCCAGGTCCAGATGCTTGCTCGCGACCGCCTGGTGCGAGCGCGTGCGGTTCTTGTGCTCGACGACCTGGCGGTCGAGTTTGTCGACCAGCTCGTCGATGGCCGCGTACAGATCCTGATCCTGGCACTCGGCGAAAATGTTACGCCCCTTCAGTTGCAGATTGCACTCGGCTTTCTGCCGCCTTTCCTTCTCCTTTTGTTTTTCCACCGACAACAGGACGTTGACGCTGATCAGCTGGTCGAAATGGCGCACGACGCGATGCAGCTTCGATTCGACGTAGCCGCGAAGCGCCGGGGTGACTTCCACGTGATGGCCGCTGATGGTCAGGTTCATAAGTCTCTCCTGGTACAGAGTCGTTTTGCAATGTCTCGGCCCGCTCGCGCGGGCCGCGGCGCCCAGCGCCGCAGCCCGCGCAGGGGGCGATTGCAGTGTGCGCCAGCGCTGCGCCAAAAGCAAGCCGGGCGACCGCCGAGAGTATTTCGCGCTGCGTTCAAGCGCAGCCAAACCGCGGTAAGTTCTTCCAAGATCGCCGATTCGCAGCGATCTTTATTGCAATATCCGGAAACATGGCGCCGCCGAAGGGCGCCGCCGCATCACCGTGGGGGCGTCTCGTCGGGTTCGCGCAGACCCAGCGCCTCGGCGTACACCGAGCGGTGGCGCAGCAGGCTGCCGGTGACAGACGCGATCACGCAGGCCGGCATCGCGGCGAGCACGACGTTGTAGTTGCGCGTGGTCTCGAACATCATGATCGCCGACATCGCCGGCGCGTGTGTGGTCGCCGCGAGCAGGCTGCCCATGCCGACCAGCGTCCACAGCGCGGTCGAATGGCTGGCGTCGGGCACGAGTGTCAGGTGCGCGACGAACAGGCCGAGCACGCCGCCCAGCGCCAGCGTCGGCGTCAGCACGCCGCCCGGAATACCGGCCGCGCTGGCCGCGGTGACCGCGAGCAGGCGCAGCACGAACACCGCCGCCAGCGCGCCCAGGCTCCACGGGTTGAGCAGCATCGATTGCACCAGGCTGTAGCCGTTGCCCCATACGGTCGGCGACGCCAGCGACAGCAGGCCGATGAGCAGCCCGGCCAGGCCCATGCGCAGCGGCAGCGGCAAGTCCAGCGCCTGGTAGCGCTTGCGTGTCGCGTCGAGCAGCCACAGGAACAGCGGGCCGATCAGGCCGGCGAGCACGCCCAGCAGCGACGCGTCGAGCAGGTCAACGAAGTGCACCGGCGGGATCGCCGCCGGCACCAGGTACAGCGGCCCGGCAGCGAACAGGCTCTGCGTGGTCAGCTCGCCGATCACCGCGGCGACCAGCACCGCGGCGATTTCACGCAGCTCGAGGCCGCCGAGGATGATCTCGGCGACGAACAGCGTGCCGGCGATCGGCGCATGGTAGGCGGCGGCGAAACCGGCCGCAGCGCCACAGGCGACGATCAGCCGCTGGTGCGCGACGTCGGCGCGCGCGGCGCGTCCGAGCAGCGACGCGATCAGCGCGCCGAACTGGATCATCGTGCCCTCGCGGCCGATCGTGACGCCGCTGCTGACCGCGACCAGCGACGATCCGGTGCGCACGATGTTCGGCGCAAACGGCAGCTTGCCATCACCGATGCGAACCGCTTCCATGTATTCGGGGCCGCGCGGGCGCCGGATCCAACGGTGTCCGGCCCACATCAGCAGGCCGCCGGCGGCCGCGCCCAGCGGCGGCACGACGACACGCGCCCACAGCGGCAGGTCGGCGGCGACAGCGACCAGATGCTCGTGGCGACTGTAAAGGTGGATCAACGCCGCCATCGCGAAGCGGAAGCTTTCGACCGCGAGCGCGCCGATGAATCCGATCGCCGCGGCGACCAGCAGCATCGGCACCATCGGGTCGAGACCTTGACGGAGTCGGGCGAACAGAACGGAGGGACGGGCCGGCATCGTGCGAGCGCAGGGCAAATCGACATGGTAAGCCGCCTGCACTCTGCGACAATGGTCGGATGCCCGACGTCGATTTGCCCGCCCCCGATTTTCTGCGCAAGATCTGCGCGCCGACCGAGCTCGCACCGGCGCTGGCCGAGTTGCCGCGGCCGCTGGTGTTCACCAACGGCGTGTTCGACATCGTCCACCGCGGCCACGTGACCTATCTGGCGCAGGCGCGTGCGCTGGGTGCGGCACTGGTCGTCGGGCTCAACTCCGATGCGTCGGCGCGCCTGCTCGGCAAGGGGCCCGAGCGGCCGCTGAACGCCGAGGCCGACCGTGCCGCAGTGCTCGCCGCGCTGGCCAGCGTCGATCTGGTCGTGACTTTCGACGAAGCCGATCCGCTGGCGCTGCTGCAACGCGTGCGCCCCGATATCTACGTCAAGGGCGGTGACTACGCGATCGAAACGCTGCGCGAGACCGCGCTGGTGCGCAGCTGGGGCGGCAGCGCGCGCGCGATCAAGCTGGTGCCGGGGCGGTCGACGACCGCGCTGGTGCAGCGCATCCGCGGCGGCAGCTGAGCCGGCCGACCCGACGTCGCGGCGCGCTCAGGCGCTCTTGCGCTGCGTGGCAGGCGGAATGCGCAGCGCCTCGCGGTATTTCGCGACGGTGCGCCGCGCCACGCTGATGCCCTGCGCGGCCAGGCGCTCGGCGATTTCGCCGTCGGACAGCGGCGCGCCCGGCGCCTCGTCGTGCACCATCTGGCGGATGATCGCCCGCACCGCGGTGCTCGACGCATTGCCGCCGGTGTCGGTGGCCAATCCGGAGCCGAAGAAATACTTCAACTCGAACGTGCCGTGCGGGGTCAGCATGAATTTCTGCGTCGTCACGCGCGAGATCGTCGACTCGTGCAGACCCAGTTCGTCGGCGATCTCGCGCAGCACCAGCGGGCGCATGCCGAGTTCGCCGTGGCTGAAGAAGTTCTGTTGACGCTCGACCACGGCTTGCGCGACGCGCTCGATGGTTTCGAAGCGCTGTTGCACGTTGCGTACGAACCAGCGCGCCTCCTGCAGTTGACCGGACATGCCGCCGCCCTCGCGAGAGCGGCGCAGCAGTTCGGCGTACAGGCCGTTGATGCGCAGGCGGGGCAGCACGTCGGGGTTCAGCACCGCACGCCAGCGCTTGCCGCTGCGTTGCGCGATCACGTCAGGGACGATGCTTTGCGCCGGCGTGCCGCCGAACTGCGCGCCCGGCCGCGGATCGAGCCGCGCGATCAGCTGTTGCGCGCAGCGCAACGCCGTCTCGTCGGCGCCGAGCGCCCGACCCAGACGCTTCCAGTCGCGTCTGGACAGCAGTTCGAGGTGGCCACCGGCGCACAGCGCCAGCGCCAGCTCGCGCGCTGGCGATGCGGGCAGGCGCAGCAGCTGCAGCGTCATGCAGCCGGCGAGGTCGGCGGCGCCGATCCCGGGAGGGTCGAAGCTTTGCACCAATTTCAGCGCGACGCGCAGCGCTTCGGCCAGCGCTTCGCGCTCGGCTTCGTCGGCCTGCGACGCCAGTTCCTCGGCCAGCTGTTCGGGGCCTTCGGGCAGGTAGCCGTCGTCGTCGAGCGAGTCGATGATCGCTTCGGCCGCGGCGCGCTCGGTTGGCGACAGCGCGAGGCCGGCGAGCTGCGTGCGCAGGTGCTCGCGCAAGCCCGGTGTGGCGTGCGCCAGGCCCAGTGGATCGAAGTCTTCGTCGGCCTCGCCGCTGCCACTGCCTTGCCAGCTCTCGCCGCGCGCGTCGTCCCAGGCGTCGGTGTCGCCGCTCCAGTCGGCCTCGGCCTGATCGAGCCGCAGCTCGGCGCCGTCGTCGGCGCCGGATGTGTCGGTGGCCGGCGTGGCCACTTCGACGACGTCGCCGCCGGCGGGGCCGGACGCCGCCGTGTCCTCGCGAGTCGGGCCGTGTTCGTCGGCCGCGGCCGACGACGCTGGAGCCGCAGCCGGCTCGGCCGCGGCTTCCTCAGTCGAGGTTTCGTCGGGTTCCAGGAAGGGGTTGGCCTCGAGCATCTGCTCGATTTCCTGCTGCAGCTCGATGGTCGACAATTGCAGCAGCCGGATCGACTGCTGCAGCTGCGGCGTCAGCGCCAGGTGCTGCGACAGGCGCAGGCTCAGCGACTGTTTCACAAGCGGAAACCTTCGCCCAGATAGACCTTGCGCACGGCGGGATTCTCGACGATCTCGTTCGGCCTGCCGGTGGCCAGCACGCTGCCTTCGCTGATCACGCAGGCGTGATCGCAAATGCCCAGCGCTTCGCGCACGTTGTGGTCGGTGATCAGCACGCCGATTCCGCGTTCTTTCAGGAACTGGACGATGCGCTGGATCTCGATCACCGCGATCGGGTCGATGCCCGCGAAGGGTTCGTCGAGCAGGATGAGCTTCGGGTTGGTCGCCAGTGCCCGGGCGATTTCGACGCGCCGTCGTTCGCCACCCGACAGCGCGGTGGCCGGTGTGTCGGCCAGATGCTCGACGTGCAGTTCGCGCAGCAACTGATCGAGGCGCTCGCCAATCGCCTCGCGGCCCAGCGGGCGGCCATCGGCGTCGCGTTGCAGTTCGAGCACCGCGCGGATGTTGTCGGCCGCGCTGAGACCGCGGAAGATCGACGCCTCCTGTGGCAGGTAGGACAGCCCCAGGCGCGCGCGGCGGTACATGGGCTGCCGGGTCACGTCCTCGGCGCCGAGATGGATCGTGCCGCCGTCGGCGCGCACCAGGCCGACGATCATGTAGAACGACGTCGTCTTGCCGGCGCCGTTCGGCCCGAGCAGGCCGACCACTTCACCGGCGCGAACGTCGAAGCCGACGTCGCGCACCACCGGGCGGCTGCCGTAGCGCTTTTGCAGACCGCGCACGCTCAGCAGCGCGCCATTGCCCGCCGCCGCATCGGCCGCCTCGGCAGGTTTGCGCGCTGCGCTCATCGCGTCGTGGCTCCGTGCGGCTGCAGCGCAGGACTGGGCTGCAGCTGGGTGCCTGGAGCCGACGCCGGCGCCGCGCGCGGCGACAGCATCACGCGAACGCGGCCTTGCGGATTGCTCGACGTCGAGCCGGCCTGCCCGGCGCTGACCGCGAAGCGGTCGTTCAGGTTGTCGTAGCGTATCGTCTCGCCTTGCGCGCGGTCGCTGACGCGACCGTCGATCAAGCGCTCGAGCAGCGCCTGGCCATGCAGCGTGACGACGTCGGTGCGGCCGTCGTAGTTCAGCTGCAGCGCGCGTCCATGCAGTGTCGGCGTGGGCTCCCCGGCTGCTGCGTCCAGCGTTTCGTCGATCGTTGCCGGCTGTGCGGCGTCGCCGAACGCGTCGGCCATGTCGTAGCCGTCGGGGGTCTGGCGCACTTCGACGCGCTGGGCGTGGATCACCATGGAGCCCTTGGTCACGACGACGTCGCCGGTGAACACGTCGAGCTGCTTGACGTCGTCGTAATGCATCGCGCCGGCGTCGACCAGCAACGGTTGCTGGCGGTCGCGCTGCAGCGCCTGCGCCGGCATCGCGCAAATCAGCGCGGCGAGCATGACGACAATCGGCACGAAGTTTGCTTTCATGGCGCCCATTGTAGGCAACTCGGTGTGTGTTGGGCACCGTGCGCCGCGCAAAAAGACAAAGCCCGCGCAGCGGCGCGGGCTTCGTCGGTGAACCTGGCGCGGCACGCGCCCGGACGCGGTTCAGTGCACGCCGCCGGCGCGCACCTTCGCCACCAGCATGTCGACGGCTTGCAGCAGCGCATCGTTGTCCGGTGTCTCGGGCATCGCCGGCGACAGCGTGTAGGTGCCCTGAACCGCCAGCGTGGGCACACCGTTGATCTGGTAGTCCTGCACCATCTGGGTGGCGCGCTTGGCCTCCAGCTGGACGCCGAAGGAGTTGAACGCGTTCTCGAACTGCGTCTTCGGGATGCCGTGGCCGGCCAGCCAGTTCGCCATCTGCTGCTCGGTCATCAGCGGAATGTGCTGCTGATGGATCGCCGTGAAGATCGCGCCTTGCAGCGCGCCGACCTTGCCCAGCGCCTTCAGCGCGTAGTAGAGCTTTTGCTGCGCGACGAACTGCGGGGCGAACGCCACCGGAACGCGCTCGACGACGACGTCGGCCGGCTGTTGCTTGATCCAGGCCTCGAGCGACGGATCGAACGCCGCGCAGTGCGGGCAGTTGTACCAGAAGAACTCGGTGACGACGATCTTGCCGCTTGGGCTGACCGGCTGCACCACCGCCAGCTTCGTGTAACCCTTGCCTTCGTGGAACGCAGGCGCGGCGGCCTGGGCGGCGAAGGCGTGCAAAGTCAGCATCGCCAGCGCGACGCGGAGGAACCAGCGGATCATCGGCATTCCTTTGTTGACGGCCATGAAGGGGGCGGAACGATCACGGCCGCGTCGAACCGCTCGCGATCTTGACGATGACCGACGTGATGCCGGCGTCGTTCAGCGTTGCTTGCGCCTTGTTGGCGTCGGCAGGGTTGTTGAACGGGCCGACGCGTACGCGGTACAGCGTGCGCCCGCCGACCACCGGCTGGTCAAGATGCGCTTCGAGACCCGCCAGCGCGACTTTCGCCCGCTGGCTCTCGGCGTCGGCGCGGTTGCCGTAAGCGCCGATCTGGACGATGTAGCGAAGATTGGTGGCCGGCGCCGCGGCCGAGGCCGGAGCGGCTTGCTGCGGGCTGCCGTCGGGGCTTTGCACGACGCCCGCCGGCGGCTGCCCCAACGCCTCGATAGCCTTCGGCGACAGCGGAGCGCTGGCCACCGGTGCCGGTGTCGAACTGCCGGCCGCCGGCGCGCCGCCGGTGGCCAGATCCCGGTTGGGGTTCCAGTTCTCGGCAGCCGATGCCGGCGTGTTCGGACGCTGCTGGAAGCGGTTCATGAACGGCAGCTGCGCGCGGTTGATGTAGGCGGCGGCGGCCAGCGCGATGGCCAGGCCGATCACCAGCCCGATGATCAGGCCCAGCGTGGTGCCGCCGCGTTGCGCGGCCGGGGTGCGTGTGTCCAGGGTCATGGCGTTTTGCGGATACAGGGGGATCACATGCGTTGCGGGCTGCTGACGCCGAGCACGCCCAGCGCATTGTGCAACACCTGGCGCACCGCGAGCAGCAGCGCGAGCCGCGCGTTCTTCAGCGCCGGATCGTCGACCAGCACGCGTTCGGCGTTGTAGTAGGCGTGCAGGCTGCCGGCGAGCTGGCGCAGGTAGAACGCGACGTCGTGCGGCGTCAGCTCGAGCGCGGCCTGCGTCAGCATGTCCGGGTAGGCGGCCAGCAGCATCATCAGTTCGAGTTCGCGCGGTTGCTGCAGCGGCGACAGATCGGCCGCGGCCAGATCGGATTCACGCCCGCCGTCGCGCTCGCTCCACTGGGCAAGCACCGAGCAGATGCGTGCATGCGCGTACTGGATGTAATAGACCGGGTTCTCGTCGCTGCGCGCCAGCGCGAGGTCGACGTCGAACACGAATTCGGTATCGGCCTTGCGCGACACGAGGAAGAAGCGTACCGCGTCGCGGCCGCGCTGCAGCGCCGCCGCGCGCGCGGCGGCGTCCATCTCGTCGCGCACGCCGCCGGACCACTCGATCAGGTCGCGCACCGTGACGTAGCTGCCGGCGCGCTTGGAAATCTTCACTTCCTGGCCGCCGCGCATCACCGTGACCATCTTGTGCAGCACGTAGTCGGGATACGACGGCGGAATCGCCGGGTTCGCCGCGCGCAGCCCGGCACGCACGCGTGCGACGGTGCCGTGGTGGTCGGAGCCCTGAATGTTGATCGCGTGGCGGAAGCCGCGCTCCCATTTGGCCAGGTGATAGGCGACGTCAGGCACGAAATAGGTGAAGGTGCCGTCGGACTTGCGCATCACGCGGTCCTTGTCGTCGCCGAAATCGGTCGTGCGCAACCACAGCGCGCCGTCGCGCTCGTAGGTATGGCCCGACGCGACCAGCGCTGCGACCGTCGCGTCGACGCGGCCGTCGCGGTACAGGCTCGACTCGAGGTAGTAGTTGTCGAAGCGGATGCCGAAGGTGCGCAGATCGATGTCCTGTTCGCGGCGCAGATAGGCCACCGCAAACGCGCGGATCGCGCCGAGGTCGTCGGCGTCGCCGAGTGCCTGCACGGCCTCGCCGTCGGCAGCCTGCACGGTGGCGCCGGCCAGGTAATCGCGCGCGATGTCGGCGATGTATTCCCCGTTGTACGCCGCGTCAGGCCAGCCGGCGTCGCCGGGCTTGAAGCCGCGTGCGCGCGCCTGCACCGACAGCGCCAGATTGCCGATCTGCACGCCGGCGTCGTTGTAGTAGAACTCGCGCGTGACTTTCCAGCCCTGGCTGGCGAGCAGTGCGGCAATGGTGTCGCCGAGTGCGCCCTGGCGGCCGTGGCCGACGTGCAGCGGGCCGGTTGGATTGGCCGACACGAATTCGACCAGCACCGGCTTGGCCGCGTCCTCGGCGACGCGGCCGAAGCGCTCGCCTTCGGCGAGCACGCGCGCGACGGTGGCCTGTTTGACCCGAGGCGTCAGTTCGATGTTGACGAACCCGGCGCCGGCCAGTTCGATGTGCTGCAGTCCGGCGGCCAGCTGGTCGTCGGCGCGAACCGCGTCGATCAGCTGTTGCGCGATCTCGCGCGGGTTGCGCTTGAGCTTGCGCGCCAGCTGCATCGCCAGCGTGCACGAGAAATCGCCGTGGCCTGCGGCCTTCGGGCGCTCGAGCTGCGCGGCCGGCGCTTCGGGCGACAGCTGCGCCGCGGCGGCCGACAGCACACTGGTCAAACGGGAGACGTAGTCACGCATTGCAATGGGATCGCGAGGAAACCCAGGCATTTTAGGCGGCACGAGCGCTCCGCGGCCGTGCGCGGCCCGCGGTGCGATGCGACGCAGTCATTGTTGCACCACGGCGTAGCCGCGCAGTCCGAGCGAGGCCAGTCGCGCGAGCAGCGTCGGGTCGGGGCGCTCGGCGGCCAGCGGCCCGATCTGGACGCGATAGAAAGTCTCGCCGCGCACCATGCCGGGAACGATGTCGACCTCGCCGACGCCGGCCGCGCGCAGTCGATCGCGTTCGGTCAGCGCCCGCTCACGCGACGTGAACGCGCCGGTCTGCAGATAGCTCTGGGCGCGCTGCGCCGAGCGCGGCGCGACTGCGGGGGCGAGCGCGGGCGGCGCTGCGGCCGCGCTCGCGGTGGCGGGTGCGGGTGCGGGTGCGGGTGCGGGTGCGGGTGCGGCGGCTGC
>JAJZHH010000088.1 GCA_021804595.1 Pseudomonadota bacterium | reverse complement strand
GACCTGATCAACCTGCTGCTGCACTTCGACGTGCAGCTCGAGGCCTTCATCGGCAGCTACGGCGCGTGGGTCTACGCCGTGCTGTTCGCGATCGTGTTCGCCGAGACCGGTTTCGTCGTCACGCCGTTCCTGCCCGGCGATTCGATGCTGTTCGTGGTTGGCGCATTCGCCGCCGCCGGCCGGCTCGATGCGCCGCTGGCGCTGGGCGCGCTGTGGGCCGGTGCGATCGCCGGCGACGTCGTCAATTTCCTCATCGGCAACGCAGTCGGTCACCGCGTGTTCGGCTGGCGCCACAGCCGCTGGTTCAACCGCCAGGCCTTCGACCGCGCGCACGGCTTCTACCAGCGCTGGGGCGGGGTGACCATCGTCAGCGCACGCTTCATTCCGCTGGTGCGGACCTTCGCGCCCTTCGTCGCCGGAGTCGCGGCCATGGCGCCGCGTGCCTTCGTCGCCTACAACGTGGTCGGTGCGACGCTGTGGGTCGGCGCGATCGGCGGGCTCGGCTACGCCTTCGGCAACATCCCGGCGGTGCGCGCCAACCTGGGCGCGATGACCATGGGCATCGTTGCGCTGTCGCTGCTGCCGGTGGCGATCGGCTGGTGGAAGGCGCGCCGCGCCGCCGCGCACTGACGCGGCGCGTCAGGCCAGCGTGCGCCGACGCGCCAGCGGCGGGCGCGTGGCCAGGTATTCGCGGATGCCGTCGAAGATCGCGCGCGCGACCTTGTGGCGGTACGCCGGGGTCTGCAGCCGCGCTTCCTCTTCCGGGTTGCTGATGAACGCGGTCTCGACCAGCATCGACGGCACGCTGGGCGACTTGAGCACGACGAAGCCGGCCTGCTGTACCTGGTTGGCGTGCAGATGCGCGAAATCGCCGATCTGCTGCAAGGTGCGCGACGCCATTTTCAGGCTGGCGTTGATCTGCGCCGCGGTCGACATGTCGAGCATGACTTTGGCGACCTGATAGTCCTGCGTGTGGATGTCGATGCCGCCGACCGCGTCGGCCGCGTTTTCGCGCTGCGCCATCATGCGCGCCTCGACGCTCGACGCGCCGTGTTCGGACAGGCAGTAGACCGACGCGCCGCGCGCCTGCGGCGTGTACCAGCCGTCGGCGTGCACCGAGGTGAACAGGTCGGCGTTGGCCTGCTGGGCCTTCTGCACACGGTTCCACAGCGGCACGAAGAAGTCGCTGTCGCGCGTCATCATCACCCGCATGTTCGGCGTGCGCAGCGCGAGCTCCCGGATGTGGCGCGCGATCAGCAGCACCACGTCCTTCTCGTGCGTGCCACCCGGCCCGGTCGCGCCGGGGTCCTCACCGCCGTGGCCGGGATCGAGCGCCAGCAGCACGCTGTGCCCGGGGCGGCGGTCGCGCCGCGGCGGTGCTGCGGTGGCGACGACGTTGTCGCCGTCGAGCTGGGAGCGGTGCGCGCGCAGCCAGTCGCCGAGACTGTCGCGCGGCGAGCCGGCGGCGGCGACGACCGGAGCCGCTTCGGCCGGATAGAGGTCGAACACCATGCGGTTCTGGTAAGCGGCCACCGGCGGCAGCGTGAACACCTGCGGCTTCACCGCGCGTTTGAGGTCGAACACGATGCGCACGACGTCGGGCGCGAACTGGGCGACGCGCGCATCGGCGATGTAGGGGTCGTCGGGGCGGATCTTCGCGACCAGCTGGCGCAGCCGGTCGCTGAGCTCGAGTCCCTTGACGTCGATCACCAGGCGATCGGGGCCGGTGACCAGGAAGTGGGTGGCGCTGAGCGCGCCGTCGGACTCGAGCGTGACCCGCGTGTAGTCGCTGGCCGGCCACACGCGCACCGCGACCATGGTCGCGCCGCGCGCGATGTCGGGCGCCGCGAGCAGCAACAGCAGGCTCGAGGTCTGGACGAGGAATTGGCGGCGTGCGGTCATGGCGCTCCTCCCGGCTTGGACGTCGCCGGCTGCGGGCCGCGACGCGTTCAGGCGTCGTTCGACGCCAGAAGTTCGATCAGTGCGGCACCTTCGAGGCTGCCGCTGTGCAACTGGATACGCCGGCCTTCGCCGACGGGATCGACCACGATGTCCAGATCGGCGCGGGGCAGCAGCCCCGGCGCGCGCTCGGGCCACTCGACCAGGCACGGGCTGCGCCCGTCGAGCAATTCGCGCAAACCTGCATCGTGCCAGTCATCTTCGGACGAAAACCTGTACAGATCAACATGATAGACCTGTTTCTCAAGATTTTCGTTGAATTCTAGCAACGAATTGGGCAGCGTGTAGCGCTCGACCAGCGCGTAAGTGGGGCTCTTGATGCGCCCGTGCACGCCCAGGCCGCGCAGGATCGCGCGCGCCAGCGTGGTCTTGCCGGCGCCGAGGTCGCCGCGCAGCGTCAGCAGCACGCCGGGCAGTCCGCGCGCGCGCAGCGCGGCGGCCAGCGCGTGGCCCAGCGCGGTGGTGGCGGCTTCGTCTGGGCAGAGGCGGGTCAGCGTGGGCATGGTGAGCAGTTACGATGCGGCGATGGACGCGACGCCGCATGGAGCCGCGCTGCTGCGCGGGCTGCGCGCGGCGGCGAACGAACTCGGATTCTCGCAAATCAGCGTCAGCGACGTGCGCCTGGCCGACGCCGAAGCCGGGCTGCAGGCCTGGCTGGCCGCCGGTCATCACGGTGGCATGGGCTATATGGCACGCCACGGCCTCATGCGCGCACGCCCGGCCGAGCTGCTGCCGGGCACGCTGCGCGTGATCAGCGCACGCATGGACTACCTGGCCGACGCCGGCCCGGGCTGGCGTGCGCGCGAATGGGCGCGGCTGGACGACGCGCAGGCCGGCGCGATTTCGCTGTACGCGCGAGGCCGCGACTACCACAAGGTGCTGCGCCAGCGCCTGCAGCGGCTGGCCGACTGGCTGCAGGCGAACGCGCAGCCGCGCGTGCTGCGCGTGTTCACCGACTCGGCGCCGGTGCTCGAAGTCGAGCTGGCCGCGCGCGGCGGGCTGGGCTGGCGCGGCAAGCACACGCTGCTGCTGCGGCGCGACGCCGGCTCGATGTTCTTCCTCGGCGAGATCTTCGTCGATCTGGAACTGCCGATCGACGAGCCGCAGGACGCGCATTGCGGCTCGTGCACGCGCTGCGTCGACGTGTGCCCGACGCGCGCCATCGTCGCGCCGTATCGGCTCGACGCCCGCCGCTGCATCTCCTACCTGACGATCGAGCACGACGGCCCGATCGACCCGGCCTTGCGCCCGCTGCTCGGCAACCGTGTCTACGGCTGCGACGACTGCCAGCTGGTGTGCCCGTGGAACCGCTGGGCGCGGCGCAGCCCGCTGGCCGACTTCACGCCCCGCGCCGGGTTGGGCGACGCGGCGCTGCTGCAGCTGTGGGCGTGGGACGAGACGCAGTTCGGTCAGCGCACCGAGGGCAGTCCGATCCGACGCATCGGCTGGACGCGCTGGCGACGCAATCTGGCGGTCGCGCTGGGCAACGCCAGGCGCCGGCTGCCGGCGGCGCACGCGGCGCAGCCGGCGATCGACGCGGCGCTGCGCGACGCGCTGACGGCGGCCGAGCCGCTGGTCGCCGAACACATCGGCTGGGCGCTGCAGCAGCGGCCCGGGGCCGACGCTCAAGCCGCCAGCAGCAGGAACAGCGGCAGCGAGACCGCGCCGAGCAGCGTCGACAGCGACACCAGCCCGGCGACGTAGGGCGCGTCGCCGCCCATGCGCGCGGCCAGCACGTAGGCGCTCGACGCGGTCGGCGCCGCGGTGAAGGTGAGCACCACCGTGGTCTGCAGCGGGTCCAGGCGCAGGGCGCGCGCCAGCGTCCACGCGATCAGCGGCACGCCGAGGTGGCGCGCCGCGAGCAACCAGGCGCTCAAGCGCCACTGACGATGCAGGCCGCGCAGCTGCAGCCCGGCGCCGACGGTCAGCAGCCCGAGCGCGATCGACGCGCCGCCGAGGCGGTCGAGCACCGGCCACAGCAGTCGCGGCGGCGGCGTGCCCAGCGCATGCGCCAGCAAACCGGCCGCGGTCGCCAGCAGCAGCGGGTTGCGCGCCAGCTCGCCGAGCACGCCGCGCTCGGCGTGGCGCGCCAGCGGCCACACCGCGGCGGCGTTGCACAGCGGCACGCCAAAGGCGATCAGCACCGCGACCAGCGACACCGCCGGTGCGCCGCCGAAGCGGTCGGCGACGGCCAGCACGATGTAGGAGTTGAAACGGAACGCGCATTGCGCGCCGCTGGCGGCGCAGCGCCGATCGGCGCCGGCGAGCAGCGGCGCCAGCCCCAGCGCGATGCCCACCAGCAGCGCGCCGACGCCGGCCAGCAGCAGGGTCGCGGCGCCGCCCAGCGTGTAGTGCGCGCGGCTGCTGGTCGAGAACAGCAGCGCCGGGAACAGCACGTAGTAGACCAGGCGCTCGACCCCGCTCCAGACCTCGCCTTGCAGCGAAGTCCAGCGGCGCAGCGCGAAGCCGAGCGCAATCAGCGCGAAATCGGGGAACAGCAGCAGGACGTCGTGCAACATGCCGCGCGGGGAAGGGGACGAACCCGGCAGCGTAGCAGCGGCGGCGCGACCGCGCGCGGCGGCGCCCGCTACCATCGAGCGATGCCTCCAACCCCGACGATCGCGCCGGTGGCGAGCTGGGACGGCGCCGTGCACGCCGCGTGGGACGCGGTGCTGGCGCTGCCGTTCGGCCGCCTCGGCGTGCGCTGCAGCGCCGCGCAGCTGGTCGAGCTGGCCTACCTGCCGGCGGCCACGCCGACGCGCGCGGCAGGCAGCGCGCAGGACGCGCTGGTGCGCGAACTGCAGGCGCAGCTGCTGGCGTACTGCGCCGACCCCGACCACCGCTTCTCGCTGCCGCTGGCCGCGCGCGGCAGCGACTTCCAGCGCCGCGTCTGGCAGTTGATGGGCGAGATCCCGCGCGGCAGCGTGCTGCGCTACGGCGACGCGGCGCGGCGCCTGGGCAGCGCCGCGCGCGCGGTCGGCGGCGCCTGCCGCGCCAACCCGTTCGCGCCGATCGTGCCGTGTCACCGCATCGTCGCCGCGGGCGGCCTCGGCGGCTTCGCCGGCAGCCGCGGCGACGACGCGCTGGCGATCAAGGCCTGGCTGCTGCGCCACGAGGGCGTCGATGTCGACGCGCGCTGAGCGCGCCGCGCCGGCCGCCGGCTGGCCGCAAGCGCCAGCGGACTGCACCGCGGTGCTGACGCGCTTCGTCGACGCCATGTGGCTCGAGCACGGGCTGGCGGCGAACACGCTGGCCGGCTACCGCAGCGACCTCACGCTGCTGGCGCGCTGGCTGGCCGCGCAAGGCCGCGCCGGGCTGCTGCGCGCGGCCGCGCCCGATCTGCTCGACTACCTGGCCGCGCGCTTCGCCGGCAGCAAGGCCAGCGCGTCGAACCGCCGGCTGGCGTCGCTGCGTCGGTTCTACCGCTGGGCGCTGCGCGAGCGGCTGCGCGACGACGACCCGACGCTGCGCCTGGAGCGCGCGCGCCAGCAGCCGCGGCGCCCGCACACGCTGTCGGAGGCGCAGGTCGACGCGCTGCTCGCGGCGCCGGCCGACGACACCGCGCTGGGCCTGCGCGACCGCGCCATGCTCGAGCTGATGTACGCCAGCGGGCTGCGCGTCGGCGAGCTCGTCGCGCTGCAGTCGGTGCACCTGAGCCTGGCCGATGGCGTCGTGCGCGTGGTCGGCGGCAAAGGTGGCAAGGACCGCCTGGTGCCGTTCGGCGAGGCCGCCGCGGCGGCACTGCAGCGCTACCTCGACGGCGCCCGCGCGCAGCTGCTCGGCGCCGGCGACAGCGCGTTCGTGTTCGTCACCCAGCGCAGCGCGCGCGCCGGGCGCGCCGCCGGCCGCGGCATGACGCGGCAGATGTTCTGGACCCTGGTCAAGCGCCATGCCTTGCGCGCCGGCATCGACGTGCCGCTGTCGCCGCACACGCTGCGCCACGCGTTCGCCACGCATCTGCTGAACCACGGCGCCGACTTGCGCGTCGTCCAGCTGCTGCTTGGCCACGCCGACATCTCGACCACGCAGATCTACACCCACGTCGCGCGCGAGCGGTTGCGGCAGCTGCACGCGCGTCATCACCCGCGAGCCTGAACGAGGACCCCTGCGATGGCGCACGAAGACTTCTGGTCGGCCCTGATCCTGCTGCTGCTGGTGATCGATCCGGTGGGCAGCGTCGGCGTCTACCTGGCGCTGGTGCGCGAGCTGCCCAGGCGCCGGCGCGTGCGGCTGACGCTGCGCGAATCGGCACTGGCCTACGTCGTGCTGCTCGCGTTCATGCTCGGCGGCCAGGGCTTCCTGCAGTTGCTCGGGCTGCGCCAGGCCTCGCTCGAAGTCGCCGGCGGCGTCATCCTGCTGCTGGTCGCGGTGCGCATGATCTTCACCGGCGGCGCCGAGATCTTCGGCGAACTCGGCAGCGGCGAGCCGCTGCTGTTCCCGCTCGCCGTGCCCTTGCTGGCCGGACCGTCGGCGCTGGCCACCGTGCTGCTGCTGGCGTCGGGCCAGCCGCAGCGCCTGGGCACCTGGGTCGCCGCGCTCAGCGTCGCGGTCGCGTGCAGCGCCGGCGTGTTGCTGGCGGCCGAGGCGCTGCTGCGGCGCGTCGGCGACGCGGTGCTGCGCGCGGTGGAGAAGCTGATGGGCATGATCGTCGCGGCGATCGCGGTCAACATGCTGCTCGGCGGCGTGCACCGCTACTTCTTCGGCTGAGGCGGCGGCACCTCATCCGGCCGCATTCAAGCTGCAGCTTTCAACCGGCTTGCAGCGCCTGCAATTCCTCGTCGGTGAAACCGGCGGCGCGGCGCGCGGCGACGTTGAACGGCCCGCGCGCGCGCGGCGCGGCGTGGCGCTCGGCCAGTTCGGCGTAGCCGCGCAGCGGATCGACGCCGCGTTGCGCGCACAGCCAGCGGTACCAGCGATTGCCGGCGGCGACGTGGCCGATCTCGTCGCGCAGGATCACGTCGAGGATCGCGCCGGCGGCGGTGTCGCCGGCACCCACCAGCTTGGCGCGCACCGCCGGCGACGCGTCGAGGCCGCGCGCCTCGAGCGTGCGCGGCACCAGCGCCAGGCGCGCGAGCAGGTCGTCGCGGGTGCGTTCGGCCATCTCCCACAGCGCGCCGTGGGCGTCGAACGATCCGTAGTCGAAGCCGAGCGTGCGCAGGTGCTCGCGCAGCAGCGTGAAGTGCGTGGCCTCCTCGGCGGCGATCGCGATCCAGTCGCGGTAGAACGCGTCGGGCAGCGCATCGAAGCGCCAGGCGATGTCGCAGGCCAGGTCGATCGCGTTGAACTCGATGTGCGCCAGCGCGTGCACCAGCGCCGCGCGGCCGGCCACCGTGGCCAGCGAGCCCTGCGCCAGTTCGCGATGCGGGCGCAGGCGCGGGCGTGGCGGGCGCCCGGGCAGCCCGCCGGGGTCGGCCAGCCGCAGCGCCGCGCCGACCTCGGCGCCGGCCGCCGCCGCGGCGGCCAGCGCGTGGGCGGCGGCGGGCTTGGCGTCGACGTCGGCGCACTGCACGACGCGCAGCGCCTGTTCGCGCAGGCTGGACATCGCCTCAGCCGGTCTTCTTCAGCACCGTCATCGCCGACGCGATCAGTGCCGCGGCCTGGCTCATGTCGCCGGGCACGACCAGCGTGGTGCTCGTCTTGGCCAGGTTGGCGTAGGCGTCGAGCGCCTGCTGCGCGACCTTGAGCTGCACCGCGTCGACGCCGCCGGGCTGGGCGATCGCCGCGGCGACGAGTTCGAGCGCGTGCGCGGTCGCTCCGGCCACCGCCTCGATCGCCGCGGCCTCGCCCTGGGCGCGGTTGATCGCGGCCTGGCGCTCGCCTTCGGAGCGCGCGATGAACGCCTGGCGCTCGCCTTCGGCCTGGTTGATCTGCTGCTGGCGCGTGCCTTCGGAGGTGGCGATGACCGCGCGCTTTTCGCGCTCGGCGGTGATCTGGCGCTGCATCGCGTGCAGGATCTCGCCCGGCGGGGTCAGGTCCTTGATTTCGTAGCGCAGCACCTTGACGCCCCAGGTCGTCGCCGCCTCGTCGAGCGCCGAGACGACGCTGCTGTTGATGAAGTCGCGTTCCTCGAAGGTGCGGTCGAGCTCGAGCCGGCCGATCACCGAGCGCAGCGTCGTTTGCGCCAGCTGCGAAATCGCCAGCACGTAGTTCGACGAGCCGTAGCTGGCGCGCATCGGGTCGGTGACCTGGAAATACAGGATGCCGTCGACCGTCAGCTGGGTGTTGTCGCGGGTGATGCAGATCTGGCTGGCGATGTCCAGCGGCACTTCCTTGAGCAGGTGGCGGTAGGCGACGCGGTCGACGAAGGGCACGATGAAGTTCAGCCCCGGCGCCAGCGTGCGGTCGTACTTGCCCAGGCGTTCGATGATCCACGCGTGCTGCTGCGGCACGACCTTGACGCCGCGGGTGACGATGATCACCGCGATGACGGCGACGACGATGGCGAATTCCATATTGGCGTACTCCGCGAAAGGGATGGGGTGTTCAATCGGCGTCGTGCGGACGCAGCAGCAGCGTGTTGCCGTCGAGGCCGACGATGCGGTGCGGGCCGCTGCGCGCCGGCGCGCCGGGGGCGCGCTGTGCCGGCCAGTCGCTGCCGCGGTAGCGCACGCGGGCGCGGCCATGCGCGTCCCAGGCTTCGACCTCGACGCTCTCGCCGATGTCCATGTGCAGCCGCGCATCGCCCGCGGGCTGGCGCCGCGCGCGCTGCGCGCGGCGCAGGTAGAGCACGCCGACCAGGCCGGCGCCGACCAGCGCCGCGGCAATCAGCTGCAGCGGCGGCGGCAGCCCGAGGTGCGCGGCGAGCGCGCCGGCCGCGGCGCCGACCGCGAGCATCAGCAGGTAGAAGGTGCCGCTGCCCAGTTCGGCGGCGACCAGCACCGCAGCGGCGATCCACCACAGCGTCGCGTGGCTCAGCATGGCATGGCCGGCAGCGGCCGGATCGTCGTCGGGTTCATGCGCCCAAGCATATACCGCAACGCTCGCGGCGGGCGACAGCAGCGCGTCGCGGTGCTTGTTTGCGCCAGCGCAAACCGGCGCCGCCGGCGCCGTCCTACGCTGCGGGCGAAAGGGTGGGCCGAGGGGGCGCGAGGCGCGCCCACCGCCCCGCCGTCCACCGGAGCCCGCGATGCAACTCGACGAACCGACCCGCGCCGACCTCGCCCAGGGTATCGACATGCTCAGCGGCATGCTCGCCGGGAGCGACCCCGACCCCGCGCTGCTGCACTACATCGGCATGCTGTGCCAGAGTCTGGCCGAGGACCTCGCCGCGGCCGACGCGCCGGCCGGCGTTTGAACCGCGCAGCGGGTGACGCACGATGCACGCACACTGGGCCAGCGCGCTGTTCGCCGCCTGGCTGACGCTGCAGGCGTGGCTCGATTGGCGGCTGCTGCACGACTGCGGCGACGCGCCGTTTGCTGAGGCCGTGGACCCTTTCGTCGACGGTTGAGGTCGCACGGCGCGCGGACTCGGCGCAGAATTTGCCTACACTTCGCGCCGGGCCCGAATCGCGGGCCGCTGGCCGACGCTGGAGCCGCCGATGCGCTTTTCGTTCCCGATCGTCATCATTGACGAGGATTTCCGTTCCGAGAACAACTCGGGCCTGGGCATACGCGCGCTCGCCGCGGCGATCGAGGCCGAGGGCACCGAAGTGCTGGGCGTGACCAGCTTCGGCGACCTCGCCAGCTTCGCCCAGCAGCAGTCGCGCGCCAGCGCGTTCGTGATGTCGATCGACGACGAGGAGTTCGCGTCGGTGGCCGAAGGCGTCGAGCCGCCGGTGGTCGGCTCGCTGCGCAAGTTCATCGAGGAGATCCGCTTCCGCAACGCCGAGATCCCGATCTACCTGTACGGCGAGACGCGGACCTCGAGGCATATCCCGAACGACATCCTGCGCGAGCTGCACGGCTTCATCCACATGTTCGAGGACACGCCCGAGTTCGTCGCGCGCCACATCATCCGCGAATCGCGCGCCTACCTCGACTCGCTGGCGCCGCCGTTCTTCCGCGCGCTGGTCGGCTACGCCGCCGACGGATCGTATTCGTGGCACTGCCCGGGACATTCGGGCGGCGTCGCCTTCCTGAAGAGCCCGGTCGGGCAGATGTTCCACCAGTTCTTCGGCGAGAACCTGCTTCGCGCCGACGTGTGCAATTCGGTCGACGAACTCGGCCAGCTGCTCGACCACACCGGGCCGGTGGCCGCGTCCGAGCGCAACGCGGCGCGGATCTTCCACGCCGACCACCTGTTCTTCGTCACCAACGGCACGTCGACGTCGAACAAGATGGTGTGGCATTCGACGGTGGCGCCGGGCGACGTCGTCGTCGTCGACCGCAACTGCCACAAGAGCGTGCTGCACGCGATCATCATGACCGGCGCGCTGCCGGTGTTCCTGACGCCGACGCGCAACCACCTGGGCATCATCGGCCCGATCCCGCGCGACGAGTTCCGTCCCGAGAACATCGAGCGCAAGATCGCCGCCAACCCGCTGACGCGCCACCTGGCCGGCAAGGTGCGCCCGCGCGTGCTGACGATCACCCAGTCGACCTACGACGGCGTGCTGTACAACGTCGACGCGATCAAGCAGATGCTCGACGGCTACATCGACACGCTGCATTTCGACGAGGCCTGGCTGCCGCACGCGACCTTCCACCCGTTCTACAGCGGCATGCACGCGATCGGCGACGGGCGCCCGCGCTGCCGCGACGCGCTGGTGTACGCGACGCAGTCGACGCACAAGCTGCTCGCCGGGCTCAGCCAGGCGTCGCAGATCCTGGTGCAGGACTCGGAGACCGGGCACTTCGACCGCGCCCGCTTCAACGAGGCCTACCTGATGCACAGCTCGACTTCGCCGCAGTACGCGATCATCGCGTCGTGCGACGTCGCCGCGGCGATGATGGAGCCGCCCGGCGGCACCGCGCTGGTCGAGGAAAGCATCGTCGAGGCGCTGAACTTCCGCCGCGCCATGCGCAAGGTCGCCGAGGACTACGGCCACGACTGGTGGTTCGAGGTCTGGGGCCCGGGCCAGCTCGCGCCCGAGGACATCGGCGCGCGCGAGGACTGGATGCTCGGCGGCGACAGCGACTGGCACGGATTCGGCGAGCTGGCCTCCGGCTTCAACATGCTCGACCCGATCAAGGCCACCGTGATCACGCCGGGGCTGGACCTGCAGGGACGCTTCGCCGCCACCGGCATCCCGGCCGCCGTCGTCACCCGCTTCCTCGCCGAGCACGGCGTCATCGTCGAGAAGACCGGGCTGTACAGCTTTTTCATCATGTTCACCATCGGCATCACCAAGGGGCGCTGGAACACCCTGGTGACCGCGCTGCAGCAGTTCAAGGACGATTACGACCGCAACCAGCCGCTGTGGCGCATCCTGCCCGAGTTCGTCGCCAAATACCCGGTCTACGAGCGCGTCGGCCTGCGCGACCTGTGCCAGCGCATCCACGCCGCCTACCAGGCCAACGACGTGGCGCGGCTGACCACCGAGATGTACCTGTCGAACCTGCAGCCGGCGATGACGCCGACCGAGGCCTACGCGAGGATGGCGCACCGCGACGTCGAGCGCGTCGACATCGACCAGCTCGAGGGGCGCATCACCGCGGCGCTGGTCACGCCGTACCCGCCGGGCATTCCGCTGCTGATTCCGGGCGAGCGCTTCAATGCGCAGATCGTGCAGTACCTGCGTTTCGCGCGCGACTTCAACCGTCAGTTCCCGGGTTTCGCCACCGACATCCACGGCCTGATCGAAAGCGAAGGCGAGCCGCGCTACAGCGTCGACTGCGTGCGCGGTTGAGTGCGCGTGGGCGTACCGGGCGTCATCCCTAGAATGCGGGTTCCCGTCCGGAGCCCGCCTTGAATCCTCTGCTGCAACGACTCAATCCCTATCCCTTCGAGCGGCTGCGCCAACTGACCGCCGGCATCACGCCGAACCCGGCCTATGCGCCGATCAGCCTGGGCATCGGCGAGCCGCAGCACGCGACGCCGGCGTTCATCACCGACGCGCTGTGCGCCAACCTCGGCGCACTGTCGCGCTACCCGGCCACCGCCGGCAGCGTCGAGCTGCGCGCGGCCTGCGCGGCCTGGCTGCGCCGGCGCCACCGCGTCGAAGTCGACCCGGCCACGCAGTTGCTGCCGGTCAACGGCTCGCGCGAAGCGCTGTTCGCACTGGCCCAGGTCGTCGTCGATGCGACGCGCGCCGGCGCCACCGTGGTCAGCCCCAATCCCTTCTACCAGATCTATGAAGGCGCGGCGCTGCTGGCCGGCGCGCGCTGCCACTTCGCGCCGGTCGACGCGGCGCGCAATTTCGCCGTCGACTGGGACGCGGTGCCCGACGCGGTGTGGCGCGACACCCAGCTGCTGTTCGTCTGCTCGCCCGGCAACCCGACCGGCGCGGTGATGCCGCTGGCCGAGTGGCAGCGCCTGTTCGAGCTGTCCGACCGCCACGGTTTCGTCATCGCCAGCGACGAGTGCTACGGCGAGATCTGGCTCGGCGACGAGGCGCCGCTGGGCGGGCTCGACGCGGCGGCGCGGCTCGGCCGCGACGACTTCCGCCGCCTGATCATGTTCACCTCGCTGTCCAAGCGCTCCAACGTGCCGGGGCTGCGCTCGGGTTTCGTCGCCGGCGACGCGGCGATCATCAAGGCCTTCCTGCAATACCGCACCTACCACGGCAGCGCGATGGGCGGCGCGGTGCAGGCGGCCAGCATCGCGGCCTGGGGCGACGAGACCCACGTGGCCGAGAACCGGCGTCTGTACCGCGAGAAATTCGACCGCGTGCTGCCCTTGCTGCAACCGGTGATGAAGGTCGCAATGCCCGACGCCGGGTTCTATCTGTGGGCTGAAACTCCGGGCGACGACGTCGAATTCGCACGATCCTTGTTACAAACCTACAATTGCGCGGTCCTGCCCGGCAGCCTGCTGGCTCGCGAGCAGGACGGCCGCAACCCCGGGGCCGGCCGCGTGCGCCTGGCGC